>NZ_REBN01000124.1 GCF_007692705.1 Mongoliibacter sp. | reverse complement strand
GGCTTTCGAGGAATATGCTATGAAGGCTTTTGATGCGCATGCTATTGATTATCTTTTAAAACCGATTTCAAAGACACGTTTTGCCAAGGCAATGGAAAAATTCTTTCAGGCAAATCAAGCTTTGGGCATGAATATACCTCCTTCCAATGAAGAAAATATGCATTCTGAATCTTCCAACAGGATAGTATTGAAAGTTAAAAATGAAATCAAAATCATCCCCATATCAGATGTAATTTTTTTGGAAGCAAACGACGATTATGTAAATATTCACACCAAGGAGGGTAAATTTTTGAAAAACAAAACCCTGACTTTTTATGAAAAGAATCTCGACCCAACGCAGTTTGTCAGAACTCATAGATCCTACATTGTAAAAATCAACGAAATAAATAAAATTGAGCCTTATGAAAAAGACTCTTATCAGTTGATTTTGAAAAATGGCTCAAAAATTCCAGTAAGCAGGACTGGATTTCCAAAATTGAAGTCTGCCTTGGGAATATAAAAAAAAGCCCGAATTCGGGCTTTCAATCAATATTCGTCTTCATTAAAGAAGAAATCATCTTTCGTAGGATAATCTGGCCAGATTTCCTCGATATTCTCGTATGGTTCGCCATCGTCTTCAAGCTCTTGGAGGTTTTCTACAACTTCCAGAGGAGCACCGGAACGTATCCCATAATCGATGAGCTCGTCCTTAGTTGCAGGCCATGGGGCATCTTCCAGATACGATGCAAGTTCTAATGTCCAATACATATTTTCAGTTTTAAATGTTTATCGCGCTAACGGCTTGCAAAAATAGAAATTGTTTTAAATTTTCAATGGTAACACCCTATTTATTTGAAAGTTCCTTCAAGATGTGATTTTTTACATCCACTTTTCTTTTGAAGGCACTTAGCTTTCTACGGAGCATCATTTCGAAATCTTCTTCATTTGTCCTAAAGTTTTCGGCATTCTCTTTTATGGTAGCCAGCTCACTTTCGTCTCTATAAATAAGGTCCTTCAAAATCGATGCCTTAATTCTTTTTTGCTCGGATTCGTCTTTTTCCTTGAAGTCAGCGAATTTAGAATTTGCCAATTTGTTAAGAAACAATTTTTCAAAAACCACTTCCGAAAAGAAAGTAAAAGATCTAATGATAAGACCCGAATCCCTTGGTTTTCTTTGGGTAATTCTTTTCCACTCCGCTTGCAGTTTCTTAGCTGACGAGATGACTTCGGGATTTGTTTCAGCTTTAGCAAGCTTTTTCATTTCCTCGGTCATTTCCTCCATTTTCTTCACTTGCTCCCAAGGCTTAAGCTGAGGACCAGTCTGCATCGTTCTTCTGAACCGGCTGAATATTCTATTGTTCAATTTGGAAAACTCATCCCAAAGAGGTTGTCTTTTTTCAGCAGGCACCTTTCCAGATGCTTTCCATTCTTTTTGGATTCTTTTTGATACTTCAAAGGCTTGTTTGGCATCAGGATTATCAAAAGCTTCTCTCGCCTGTCTGACAAGATCTTCATACACTTTGATGTTTTCTTCTGCCTGAAGCGCAAGACCTTCAAAATAATGTTTACGGTTCTCAAAAAATGTTTCAAGAGCCGCGTTAAACGTATTTTCGATTTCGTCTTCAAATTCCTTTTCTACTGGCCCTGTTTTGATCCAGCGCATTTTGAGGTCCTTCATTTCCTCAGCAGTAGCTTTCCAGTCCGTATCGTTTTTGAGTGCTTCAGCCTCCAGGATCAAACCTTTTTTGATTTCGAGGTTTCTCTCTCTATTTTTTTTGATAATATCTTCCAAAAAAACCTGCAGCTTATCCAACTCCTCGATCAGTGGAATAAAATCTCCCAATGCATCAAACTCCATCAAGGAATCCCTAAGATGGATCAACTTCATCAGGAATGAGCCTTTGTTCTGATTTTCTTCGATATCCTTTTTGAGACCCTCGATTTTATCCTTCAGTGTCTCAAACCTGTCTTCAAAGTATTTGATAGTGCTCGCTTCGTCTTCTTTTACTTCTCCAATCACCCTATCTGGCTGATTCATAAATCCTCTGAGATAAACTTTGTTATCTTTAATGTACCCGTATGGATGCTCCATTTTTATTCAATAGGTTGGTTGTGTGGCAGTGTTAGCTAATTCCTGCAAATTAATTAATTCAAAAGCATTTATCCTAAGAAAGGCCTTTTTTTGCCATATTTGTCCTTCTTGGCATTTTCAACATTAAATAATCAATTATGAGTTCAGAAAAAATCATCTTTTCCATGGCGGGAGTTTCCAAAATTTACCCCCCTCAGAAAAAAGTACTGAAAGACATATACCTCTCATTTTTTTATGGAGCAAAAATAGGCGTTCTGGGACTCAATGGGTCCGGTAAATCTTCTTTGCTTAAAATCATTGCAGGAATGGACAAAGAATTCCTCGGTGAAGTAGTCTGGTCGCCGGGCTATTCTGTCGGCATGCTAGAACAAGAACCTAAGCTTGACCCGGATAAGACAGTAAAAGAAGTAGTGGAAGAAGCTGTTTCTGAAACTGTTGCTTTACTCAAAGAATTCGAACAAATCAATGAAAAATTCATGGATCCGGCTGTCATGGAAGACCCTGACGCCATGGACAAACTGATTACCCAGCAAGGTGAGGTACAGGAAAAATTGGATGCAGCCAACGCCTGGGAACTGGAGACCATGCTCGAAAAGGCCATGGATGCCTTAAGGCTCCCTCCCGCTGAAGCAAATGTTGCCAACCTTTCGGGTGGTGAAAAAAGAAGGGTTGCCCTTTGCCGCTTGTTGCTACAGGAACCTGATGTGCTTTTGCTTGATGAACCTACCAACCACTTGGATGCAGAATCAGTACTATGGCTGGAGCAGCATTTGAAGCAATACAAAGGAACTGTGATTGCGGTGACACACGATAGGTACTTTTTAGATAATGTAGCCGGATGGATTCTGGAATTGGATAGAGGAGAAGGGATTCCCTGGAAAGGAAACTATTCCTCTTGGCTAGACCAAAAACAAAACAGACTGAAGCAAGAAGAAAAAACAGAATCTAAGCGCCAAAAAACCCTGGAAAGGGAATTGGAATGGATTCGCATGACTCCAAAGGCCCGTCAGGCAAAAGGAAAGGCAAGACTAAGTGCTTATGACAAATTGATCGGTGAAGAAGGCAAGGAAAAAGAGGCCAAATTGGAATTATACATTCCGCCAGGGCCTAGATTGGGAGCAAAAGTTATTGAGGTGAATGGTGTATCCAAAGCCTATGGAGATAAGTTATTATTTGAAGACCTTTCATTCAACCTTCCACAAGGCGGAATTGTGGGAATTATAGGACCCAATGGTGCTGGAAAATCTACTTTGTTCAAATTAATTACCGGAAAAGAAAAACCTGATGCAGGTAATTTTGAGGTTGGTGAAACGGTGAAGCTGGCCTATGTAGACCAGGAGCATGATAACCTGGACGCCAATAAGTCCGTCTACGAATCTATTTCAGGAGGTAATGAAATCATGAAATTGGGGAACAAAGAAATGAATGCTCGTGCTTACGTGAGTAAATTCAATTTCGGCGGTTCCGATCAGGAGAAAAAGGTTGGTGTGCTATCAGGCGGTGAGAGAAACCGTGTGCACCTTGCGATGACTTTGAAAGAAGGTGGCAACCTGTTGCTGCTCGATGAACCTACCAATGACTTGGACGTGAATACCCTCAGGGCTCTGGAAGAGGCATTAGAAAACTTTGGTGGATGTGCGGTGATCATTTCTCACGACAGGTGGTTTTTAGATAGGATCTGTACCCACATATTGGCATTTGAAGGAGACTCTCAGGTGTATTGGTTTGAAGGGAATTTCTCTGACTATGAGGAAAACAAGAAGAAAAGACTTGGTGACCTAACCCCCAAAAGGATAAAATACAAAAAGCTAAAATAAAGGCTAAGAGACCAATTGCTATTATCAAGGCCGCTGAGGATGTATTCTTCAGCGGCTTTTTTTAGATTTAGGAAATAAGGCAACCTTCAGTTTCTGAGATTGTACACGGCAATAATAATAATTTCAGCCCATTAAAATTCCCTGAAAAGAATCATATAAGTTACTGTTAGCAGAATTGAATAAAATAAACTATGTTACTTAAGTTTCAAGTATCAAGAACTCATCAGGAATGCGAAAATACAGCCTAATCCTCATCACGATTCTCCTTCAACTCAATTTCTCTAGTTGCGTTGAAAAGAACCAACAAGCCATAAAAGACTATTCACAATGGCGAAGCTTTGGGGGCACATATGATGCCGCGAGGTATTCTTCTCTCAGCCAGATCACCAAAGAAAATGTCAAAAACCTAGAAGTTGCATGGACATACAACACGGGAGACGCTACCGAAAGAAGTCAAATCCAGACTCAGCCCATAGTCATAGGAGATATTTTGTATGGTGTCAGCCCTCAACTCAATGTTTTTGCACTAAAAGCAGACAGCGGCAAACCTATTTGGCGTTTTAATCCTTTTCAGGTTTTAGGTGGTGAAAACTCATGGGCCGGATTAAACAGAGGACTAACTTACTGGGAAGATGGAAATGATAAGCGGATATTTTCTTCTGCTTCCAATTACTTGATGGCGTTGGATGCTGAAACAGGTCGGCCGATTGAAACCTTTGGAGATAATGGATTGGTCGACTTGAAAAAGGACCTGGACACAGAATTGGATGATTTTTTATTGGTAAGTAACAGTCCAGGTGTTATTTATGAGGATAAAATCATTATTGGGATGCGTTTATCTGAAGGCTTGGACGCAGCCCCTGGACATATCAGAGCATATAATGTTCGCACTGGTGAAAGGGAATGGATTTTTCATACTATCCCTCACCCCGGAGAGTTTGGCCATGATACCTGGGATGAAAAGTATTGGGATAAAATCGGTGGTGCCAACAATTGGGCTGGAATGACAGTGGATGTGAAGAGGGGAATTGTGTTTGTCCCTACTGGTTCAGCTACTTATGATTTTTGGGGAGGTTACAGGCACGGACAGAATCTTTTTGCCAACACACTATTGGCCTTGGATGCCAATACAGGAGAAAGAATCTGGCACTTTCAGGGAGTACATCATGACATGTGGGACAGGGATTTCCCTGCCAACCCCAACCTGATCAGAATTAAAAAAGATGGTAAATGGATTGATGCTGTAGCACAGACCTCCAAACAGGGGTACGTATTTGTCTTCGACAGGGAGACAGGGGAATCTGTCTGGCCACTGGAGGAACGTTTTGTTCCGCAATCAGAGCTTGAAGGAGAAAAAAGCTGGCCAACCCAGCCTCACCCTACCCTGCCAGTACCATTTATGAGAATGGCTTATACTGAAAATGAAATTTTAAGACTTACCCCAGAATGGGAAAAAGACATCAGAGGCAAACTGGAAAATTTGAAGTACGGCGATATGTGGGAGCCGCCAAGCGACAAACATGGAATCGTCCTGTTTCCGGGAATGGATGGCGGAGCAGAATGGGGTGGCTCTTCATTTGACCCCTACACTCAGACCTTATATGTAAATGCCAATGAAGTCCCTTGGGTTATTAAAATGAAGCTAAACCCGAGCTATGATAATATTGGACAAAAAGTATATGTGAATTATTGTGGAAACTGCCATGGGATAGACGGCAAAGGAAATCCACCTGTTTTTCCCTCTCTGGAAAATCTGAATGAAAAATTTGATTGGAAAAGCCTAGACCTCCTTATCAAAAATGGAAAAGGAGCAATGCCTGCATTTTCCCATATTTCGGATACTGACAGGAAACTCCTTACTGATTATCTCTTGGGCTCAGAAATAAAAGCCGAAGAAGATAAAAAAGAAATGGAAGGTGGAAAAGAGCAGCTTTTCCCGAAATACAACATGGAAGGATATTCAAGGTTGTTGACCGACGATGGCTACCCTGGCATTCAGCCACCATGGGGCACCTTGACTGCCATCAATATGAATACAGGCAGAATAAAGTGGCAGTCCGTATTGGGTGAATTTGAGGAACTCACTGCCAAAGGCTTCCAGCCAACCGGGACAGAAAACTATGGCGGACCGGCAACCACAGCAGGAGGATTGGTCTTTATTGCAGCCACCAAGGATGAAAAAATCAGGGCTTTTGACAAAGACACAGGTAGAGTATTGTGGGAAGCTAAACTCCCCGCCGCAGGCCATGCCACCCCTGCAATCTATGAAGTCAAAGGAAAACAATATATAGTCATCGCTTGTGGGGGAGGCAAAGGCACCAAGTCAGGAGACGCCTATGTGGCTTTTGCTTTGCCGGAATAGATTAATTGCGTAACTGGTAAACTGTTTAATTGATACATAAATCCTTAATAGTTAATTTGTTAAAAGTTAAAGGTAAGACTTATGGTAAAGTGGGGGCATTGTCATGCGGATGTACCGCGGGACTAATGGGTTGTGAGTTTTCAACTCATCGTTGATTAATTGTGGATTTGCCCGTAGGTAAATAGCGGCAGGTGTGCCGAAGGCACAAGTCTTTGCGGTCTCAAAAACATAAGGGGAGAAATTAACCGCAAAAATCCTTAATTATCACTTTAGAAAATCTGTATATTTTTCTTAACTCCTTAGCGTCATGGCGTGAAACTTTTACTTCCTTCGCCCCAGTGGTGTTATCACGCACAACTTTTTGTTATAAACTTCTACTGCTAAGCGAAGCATATCTGCGAAAATCAGCGAGATCAGCGGGAGTAAACCACCCCTATTTTTGGTGGAAAGCATTTTCCACCATTGACTATTATTCGGCCAAAAACTAAAGACTTGCTATCAATTAAACTCCGGGTGGTAACCCTGGGTAAATAAAATTTAACCTTTCAGGGTTGTCAGGCAGATTGTAAATCCTTACTTATACATGCCCTTTCTTCCCTCATCCTTTCTTAGATCTCTCCTGAGTACCAATGTCGGATTTGTAGGTGGCGTCACTCTGGGTGAAGCGAAGAGTTGTCTCGTCCTGATTTTTCTTAGCGCTTGTGTCTTGTCTCTTGTCTCTTTTTTCTAAACTCTCGTATCTCTTCTCTCGAATCTACCCTCTATTTTCCCAAAATATGCTTCACAATCTGTTCAGCATGAACAATGGAGTTTTCAATAAAAAATTCTCTGGTATTCAAACCTCCACAGACAACACCAGCTAAATAAACACCTGGAATATTTGATTCCTGATTGGTATGGTCATAGCAAGGTTGCCGTTTTTCATCAAGACTCAATTCCACTCCCAATTGGTTTAACAAGGCAAAATTGGGAACATAGCCTGTCATGGCTAGGACAAAATCATTTTCAATGGTAACTTCCCCGTCAGGAGTATTGATGACTACTTCCTTTTCCCTGATTTCTTTAACCAATGAATGGGTAAAGGCTTTAATAGACCCTTCTTTGATACGGTTTTCTATGTCTGGCTTGACCCAATACTTGACTTTGGGATCTACCCCCTCATCCTTGAGCACCATGGTCACTTCCGCCCCTTTTCTCCAGGTTTCCAAAGCCACATCAACTCCAGAATTGGCTCCCCCAACAACAAGAATTTTCTGACCGATATAAGGCCATGGTTCTTTATAATAGTGGGATACCTTAGGCAGGTCTTCTCCAGGAACATCCATCAAATTTGGCAAGTCATAAAAACCTGTTGATACAATGATATTTTTTGTTCTATAATTACCCTTAGCAGTGGATATTTCAAATATCTCTCCTTTCTTTTTCAGGGTTTTAACTTCTTCGTAAAGGTTGATTTTGAGCTTCCAGGTTTTCGCCACTCTCCGATAATATTCCAATGCCTCTGTACGGGTGGGCTTATGGGCAATTGACATAAAAGGTATCCCTCCCATTTCCAGTTTTTCGGAAGTGGAAAAAAAAGTCATGTTAGCCGGATAGTTAAAAATAGAATTGGTCAGCACTCCTTTTTCGACAATGACATACTTCAGTCCTGCTTTTTCGCATTCAATACCACATGCCAATCCAATGGGCCCTGCCCCAACTATAAAAACATCTAAAACATCTTGATTTTCCATGTTTAACTAACAGGCTTATCGGGCATTGTGTTCCACTTCAGAATTGATTTTAAAGCTCAACTCTGAATCTTCATATGTTCCTTTTACCTGATCAAAAACCCGCTCCTTCATGCGTACTTTCCCAGAATGGTCCCAAAGTAAAACAGTACCATTGACAGTACCGTAGTAATCACCTACATTGATAAATTGTGCCGATAATAGTATTTCCTGTTCTGGAGTGGCGCCAGTGTCTGGAAGCAGTTCAGGAGCTTCCGTTTCCTTGGAATGCTGGCCTTTCATCAAGGAATCCATTTGAAAATCCCCTTTTGAAATATGGGACTTCAGGTTTTCTTTCGCCTTAACCAATTTTTTCCACGGGGTTTCAAGCAGTGCGTTACTCAATCCGTAAATACCTGGAGCTAGTTTCTGTACTCCTTTATCGGATTTATTGGACAGGTAATATAAATTTTTCTGATCTCCTATTAGCAAATTGAAACCATCATAATCCTGCATTTCTGCTTCAATTTCCTTGAGGTATTCGAGAGGATCTTGCTGTCCTTCCAGGTAGTTTTTAACAAGGTCACCTCTAGACTTTTCGTACTTTTGAAGATTTTTCAAGTCGCGGTAATTGGTCAAAGCGGCAAATCTCCCACTTGGATGCATGCCCAGCCAGGTACCACCAGCACGGAGATCTTTACCTGCAAATATACCGGATTCCCATTGATGAAGTTGCTGAGAGGGTCTTTCAAAAAACTCGTCTCTGTTAGCTACAAGAATCAACTTGTAGTCTGGATGATCATTCCAGTTAAAAGCTAGTAAACACATAGGTGCAAAATACTAAAAAGGCCGAAATATCTCGGCCTTTAATTGTTTTATCAAACTTTTTCCTCCTTTAGTGAAGGGTAGTCTGTGTATCCTTTTTCACCTGGAGTATAAAATGTGTCAGAATCCCATGGGGCGAGTTCAGCACCTGCTTCAAATCTCTCGACCAAATCCGGATTTGAAACATACGGTTTTCCATAAGCAACAGCATCTGCAAGTCCTTCCAAAATATATCGGTTACCTTTTTCCTGATCAAATCCTGCATTGATCATCAAATTGCCCTTATAGATAGGTCTATATCTTTTAGCAATTTCAGGTTCAGCAAAAGACACCTCCGAAACATCATTAAAAGGCTCTGAAAGATGCAGATAAGACAGATCATAGGCATTTAGCTTTTCTATGATATAATCAAAAGTTGGAATACTTTCTTCGTCCATAGTCATTCCAAAAATGCCATGGAGCGATGGATTCAGCCTCAAACCGATTCTATTTTCAGGTATTCCCTGTTTGATGGCATCAATTATTTCAAATAATATTTTAGCCCGATTTTCAATGGAACCTCCGTAGCCATCAATTCTTGTGTTGGATGTTCTACTGAAAAACTGGTGCAGAAGATATCCATTGGAAGAATGAATTTCTACTCCATCAAACCCTGCCTCCCAGGCATTTTTTGCTGCATTTCTAAAATCTAAAATGGTCTGCTGAATATCCTCCAAGGTCATTTCTTTGGGAGTGACTGTATCCTTAAAACCTTTCAGGGTAAATGATTTAGCATTTGGGTTTATCGCTGAAGGAGCATGGGGTAAATCTCCGTCATGAAAGTCAGGATGAGAAATCCTGCCAACATGCCACAACTGAATAAAAATCTTTCCGCCTTTGTCATGCACCGCTTGGGTCACTTTTTTCCATCCCGCTACCTGAGCAGAGGAATAAATTCCCGGTGTATTGATATATCCTACAGCTTTTTTGGAAATCTGTGAACCTTCTGTGATGATCAACCCAGCAGACGCACGTTGTATGTAATATTTTACATGCATTTCTGTAGGGGCATTTTCAGGATTATCAGCACGACTACGGGTCATAGGGGCCATGACTACCCTATTTTTCAACTTTAGGTCACCTAATATTAATTCTTGCAATAATGGTTGTTTACTCATATTAAATAGTTGGTTTTTTAAAATATGTGTATATACAACTATTATGCAAAGTGTTTAGTTCAGGTAATGGTGTTCAAAACCTATTCGCATACTCCACTTTATTTGTCATTAAAAGCCATCCCAATCGGCTGGAGGATCTGTGGGTAAAAAAGGCATAGGAAAACCAGAAGCTTGTTGTAAATAATTCCTACAATCATCCGGCACAATTAATTGTGGCCTTAAAAAAAATTCCAACCTGTCCCTATGGATATAAACCCTCAATAGCTGAACATCTGAAGCAAAAAAGTAACCCAGTACCTGTTCTTCGGGTCGATTGAGGTTGATGACATTCCCACGGATGTTGGCGGGAGGAGGATCAAAAACTGAACCTGTAAGTCGCAATTGCTGGTCAGACAACTTGAGGTACCTATGGCCTTCAGCACTGACTGACATGTGTTCAATATCAAGCCTGTAGGTTTCTTTGAATCGCAATCCGTTATCTCTTACATAGGCGATTACCCTGCTTTGGTATTTGCCATTAAAATCTGAGTCTTCCACCGTATTGATATTGGCAGGTCTGGGTATTTCCTTATGAAAACAACGTGCGCAGCAAGCCTTTGGCGCCGGACATCGCGGACAGGTAGGATGTGTAGGTGGCAGACTAAACAGCTCAGGTTCTGCGATTAAGACAAAATCTGACTCCAGCATCTTCCAGTAATAAAAGTTTTGTTCGTCAGCAGGGTCTTGAAAATGGCCCAAAACCTGTACGCCAATTTCATCAATCATGGGATCGGTTGAAGGGGTTCTAACGGCACTGTAAGTAACAGAATCCATTTGAGGTACGGCCGTTACCCTCTCCGGCAAAGATACCAGTCTATCACCGTCACTTAACGTGATATCCAAATTATAAGACCTGCCTACTTTAGCCGAAAAATCTGATGAACTTTGGTATACACCGGCCTCCTGACTTTCAAAAAACCTTTCTACATTCCCTAAATCATCCTTTACCAAGACTACAGCACTCCTGACCGGCAGATTCCGTCCTACTATCTCTGGACCATAAATCCCCGCTCTAGAAATTCTTATTTGTTGTACTTGCGGTGTACTGGTTATAAAAGCCTCAATATTTATCAAACCCTCTGGCATCAAACTTGAAACTTCAAAGGGATCTATACAGCTCGCAATGGCAATCATAAACACTATTAATACCCTACTTGCTTTCACTTCTATTCAGATTAACTATACTCTTAAATTTTCACAACAATTTCCAGCCTAAAACCCTTCAGGATCAAACTTCCAAAACTCAGTTCTGGGATTAATCAAGTAAGAACGAAGAAAATATAGGTTCCCGTCTTTGTGAAATGCTCCAGAAATCCTCCCTCTTGTGTCTCCTCCAAAATTCCGCTTTCGGATCCATTCCATGGTTTCCATATCCAACTCCCAAATTTCGCGGGCATTGTCATACAGACCTATAAAAACACTATTTCCAATTACCAATCCGAAGCCCCCTGAATCCGATGAATTTTCAACCATAGGTGATGGGTATTTGGATACGACTTCTGATTGAGCTGTAAAAGGATTATAAGCAGTAAGGTTATTATCTCGGTCAATCCAATAGAGCAGATCATTATAGACAAAATGCACCATTCTATTGTCAACTCTGGAAGGTAAATTAGGTCTAATCTCCCAGTTTTCAGTATTTGGATCATACCTGTAGACAAGTGTACCTACCCCTAAAGATCCTCCTGCAATGTAAAATTGACCTTGGATTTCATAACCAAATCCTCCTACAATATCGATTGGAGCAGCTGGTAAAGACTGGAATTCCTGCCCATCAAAATACCAAAAACTATCACTTAAAACTTCCGGACCAAATACGCTTGTTTGGAAGAAACCTCCACCAAAAAAACCAGAGTGGGAATCTGAAGCCCTGCGCTGCATCCTGGCTTCAAAGCCAGTCCTTTCCCAATTTTGATTTGAAAAATTATATTCCCAAAATGTATTGCTTGGCAAATTGGTAGCATCTCTGCCCATCCCCACAAAAAACCTATCTCCACTTTGAAAATATACATTTTCAATAATGGATAAGCCTTCCAGAGGACTATTGTCTAGGAGTTCAAATGTTCCTATGGCATACCTAAACGGTATTTCGGCTGTCAACTCAATTCCCCTGGTAAGTACCCGAATGGTCTCAGTGGCGGTATTTTCAATTTCCGGTACCCTGACCCTAATCTGAAAACCAAAAGAAACTTCAAGCACCTCCGCCTTCCTTTCTCCAAAAAACACTTCCGCATCATCTCCAAAATTAATCCCGGTAATTGTAATTTCACCACCTCCAAACTGTGAAATAGGGGAAAACCGAGTAAGGGATGGGTTCAAAGTTTCAAAACTCAGGGTATTTGCAAAAATCAATTCTCCGTCCCTAACTATAAATGCCTTTACAAAATATGTCCTACCTAGAAACAGCCCGCTGACTTCTCCTATAAACCTTCCCGGTCTTGAGGTGGCTCCCAATGACAAAATGATTGGATCCATAAACCCTTCATCTTTCGAAAAATAAAAGCCATGATCTTCAACTGGAATATTTTCGAAAGCCACTATCCTTCCCAATACCACAGCACGTTCACCGCTGACGTTCACTATTTCTTCGGTTTGTAAACTCAAGGAACCTACTTCTTCTATTTCACAGGAAATAAAAATAGAGCCAATGCTAAGGACTAAAAGAAATTTTAAAATTTTTCCCATTTTTTCTTCTTAAGGTAGACTATTCGGATTCCAGTCATTTGGTGCTATCGTCGGGTCAATGGGTCTTGTTACTCCCAGCCTAACCACGTAAGCCCTACAGTCTGTCGGAAATAAAGTCTGAGGACGAAAAGTAAATTCAAGCTGTTCTGGCTTGATATAAGTTTCTAATGGCACCTCATCAGCAGCAAAGAAAAAGCCTAAAGGCAAATCGTCCGGATCATCCAAATTAATGAGGTTCCCCCTGATATTGGCTGGAGGGGGATCAAATACGGTTCCTGTTAGCCCTACTTGTTGTCCTATCAAAGTCAGATGCCTGTGCGCCTCTTGGGAAACCGAAAGGTGCTGGATTTTTGCTTTGTAAATCCCTTTAAAACGGAGTCCATTGTCCCTGATATATGCAATGGGCATATTTTGATAAAGACCATTAAAATCTGAATCTTCTGCTGTATTCACATTGGGAGGGCTCGGACGCTCACTGAAATAGCATATCCTACAACAATCAAGAGGGTTTGGACACCTTGGACAGGTAGGATGAAAGGGGCCATTAAGATTCAGCTCCGGTTCTGCCACCAACTGAAAATCAGAGATCATCATATTCCAGAAGTAAAAATTCCTTTCATCAGGCGGATCCTGAAAATGAGCAAAAATCCTTACACCTACCTCATCCACCATGGCGTTTTCTGTTGCTGTCCTTACTGCTTGGTAAGAAAGTGAATCAACCTTAGGAGCAGGAGTAACCGTTTCAGGCATTGAAATATACCTTCGCCCATCATTTAAGATAATTTCCAAATTATAGGTTTTGTCCACTTCTGCGGCAAAGTCTTCTCGGGTAAGGTACACACCTGCTGTAGTCTCCGTCAATAGCTCCACATTACCAAGGTTATCCTTGATCAATACCTTGGCCAAGGTTTCGGGTCGATTTAAGCCATTAAAGTCAGGTGAAAACCTGTCCGCTCGGGAAAGTCTGATGCTGTGTGCTTTGGGTAGAGTCGTGATATACCCCTCTACCCCCAATAAGGCATTGGGCCTTTCATTTTCAAATGGAAATACATCTATACATGCATAAGCTATGATTAGTAAAAAAGGGATCGATATGTAGAAAAAGAACTTTTTCATCAATTTCTTGGTGGATTCCAATCAGCGGGTGGGGTTGTCGATAACAACGGCGCAACATATTGCGTACGGGGATCTTGGTAAAGATAGTGGATACAACATCTATAGATGAAATTTTGAGGCCTTTTGTAAAATTCTAACTTATCCCTCTGAATATAAAGCTGAACTTCCACCACATCTACAGCATAAAACTGACCCAGAACCAATTCCTCAGGGTCTTCCAGGTTAATTATATTCCCCCTAATATTTGCAGGAGGGGGGTCAAATACAGAACCCGTTAACCGTAATTGTTGGTCCACCAACTGCAAGTACCTTTGTGTTTCTTGTGTGACAGACATGTGCTGCAACTCAAGCCTATATGTATCTTTAAATCTCGTTCCATTGTCTTCAACATAAGCGATGACCCTATTTTGATATAAGCCATTGAAATCCGTATCGCTGACCGTTACAATATTGCCTGGTTTTGGCAAATCCGTATGAAAGCAAATACTTTCACAACAAGGCGGACATTGTGGCATGCCTGCAGGGCCAGACGTTAAAATTTCAGGTTCGGATACCAAAACAAATGTTGATTCCAAAGTTCTCCAAAAATAAAAGTTATCCTCTTCAGGTGGGTCTTGAAAATGGGCTAAAACCTGTACACCATATTCATCATTCATTCTATCCGAGCCAGGAGTCCTAACTGCCCTGTAGGTTACAGAGTCCAATTCAGGTACAGGTTTTACCAACTCAGGTCTTGAAACATATCGCTTTTTATTTTGGGTGATGATTTCGAGGTTATAGCTTCTTCCAACTTCTGCAGCGAAATCTTCTTCCGTAAAATATAGCCCTCTTTCTTCCTGCTCTTCAAAACTTATAACCCTTCCCAAGTCATCCCTCACCAAGACTTTTGCCAAACCTTCGGGTTTGTTTATCCCAATAAAATCAGGCCCAAATACTTCTGCCCTTCTCAACCTGATTTCCTGAATTCCTGGTACAGTAGTGATATACCCCTCTACGGCCAAAGCGCGCTCCTCGAGTTGGGTGTTGACCTCGTAAGGATCGATACAGGTACTAAAAAGCACTGTCAACAACAATAGGTAAAAAACATTTTTCATCAGAACTATTTTCACAATAATCTACAATATAATAGAATCGTGAAATTATTACCTCAATCAAAGAGTTAAAAACGTCACCACAATATGTCATATCACTCTACATATGAAATAATTGAGTTAATTTTTTCTAATAGTACGAAAAAAATCGTATAAACTCTTGCAGAACAATATGGAATAAATAACTTTGTACGAAATAAATCGTAGAACTCCATATGCAAACTAAACCCACGGAATCCGAACTTGAAATTTTAGCCTTGCTTTGGGAGCTTAAAAAAGCCACAGTAAGGGAGATCCATGAACGACTTTCTTCCAATAAAGACACAGGGTACACCACTACGCTGAAGCTGATGCAGATCATGCATGTCAAGGGCTTGGTCAACAGGGACGAAAAAAGCAGGACACATATTTACACCCCTGCCATAGATGAAAAAGTCACTCAAAAAGGCCTTGTCAATAATTTTATGCATGCAGCATTTGGGGGTTCTGCCAAAAACCTAGTGATGCAGGCCTTAGGACAGGGCAATCCTTCGAAAGAGGAAATCAATGAAATCCGCGCTTTTCTTGACCAACTTGAAAATGAAAAATAATGGAATGGTTCAATCAGATATTGGCTGAAAAATACGGCTATGCCATAGGTTGGATGTTGATTCATGCCCTTTGGCAGGTCGCAGGAATAGGACTGATTCTTTGGCTGACTTTAAGAATCAGCAGTTCTAAATCAGCCTCATTCAAGTATAAACTGGCATTGACTGCATTTTTGTTTATTCCAATCATCAGTATTGGGACCTTTTTGTATCATCTGGATAAAGGCAATCAGGTTAAAAGTCTCAGTCATATTCCCCAAGAAGTTTTGACAGAGGCTTACTTGGCAGGTCAATTCAACCCTGAAAAAGATGCCGGGATTATCCCGATATCCTGGAGATCAGAAATCGAAGCCAAACTCCCTACATTGGTCAACATTTGGATGATTGGAGCCATGCTATTCATGATAAGACTTGCAGGCAGTCTGTCAGACATCAGAAATCTCCACAGAATGCCAAATGAACTATTGAGTGAGGATCTTCAATCCTATGCACGGAATAAGTCCAAACAATTGGGAATCAGCAGACCATTAAGCTTGCTAAAAAGCAAATATATTGATACTCCGATTACCTACGGAATTTTCAAACCTGTTATACTCATTCCCACTAGCCTATTGCTCCAAATCAACCCTCTACAATTAGAAGCTATTATAGCTCATGAATTGGCCCACATCAAAAGATTTGATTATCTCATCAATCTCCTACAAAGGACAGCGGAGGTGATATTTTTCTTCCACCCAGTATTTTGGTGGATCAATATGGAAATCCGTAAATACCGGGAAATGGCCTGCGATGACTTGGCTATCGCCCATGGGACAAGACCCAAGGACCTTGCCTTCGGTCTGGCAAATGTGCTCAATCATGCAGAGAAGGAAAGCCCTGAAATGGCCTTGGCTGCAGCCAAAAAAGCTACCCCTACCCTAGACCGAATTAAGCGGATCATGGGTTATCAAACAGATACGACACAACCAACTACTTTAACCAGCATTACCATGATACTCACACTTATAATCGGCGCTACCTTGATGGTAAGTGCCGAAAGAGAACCTCAAGAGCAGGATTTTCAAAGAGAAAAGACTGAAATTGAAACCAAAGATTTGGACTTGGCATCTTCTGATACGACGAAAAATAAGAAAAACATCATTACTGAAGAAGGAGTCATCATCAGAATAGACGATTCCGGTAACATTGCCTTCATAGATACCACAAAAACCAAAAGGGGAGAGAAATTCCGAATGGATACCCTGATGGCAGAAAAATATCAGCTGTCCCCGGAAGAATGGGAAAGAATACAGAAGAGCATTAAAAAGTTGGAGGACTGGCAAATGCCTTTCAAGGATCTGGATTTTGACTTTGAGGTTTTCAGCAATATGCCCATGCTGAAACTCCATGAGTTACCCATGCCGGAATTTGGACAGATGCCCAAATTCGATTTCGATCCGGAAACTTTCCCTAGTCCAGAATCATTTGAAGATATGCCTAGAATCATCATTCCCAGAGATTCTACTATGAAATTCTACCGCATGCCTACCTGGCCTTTTGAGGGAGATACTGCCAAAATGGACAAGGAGAAATTGGAGCAATTTAAAAAAGAAGTCCGTGAAAATACTGCCGCTTTTCGAATAGCCATACAAGCCCAAAATGAAGAAAGGAAAGCTAAAATTGAGGAATGGAAAAGCGAACACCAAGAAGAGTTGGCCGAATGGAAAGAGAAGCAGAAAGAATGGCATGAAAAAAATGCAGCTCAAATCCAAGAATGGTCTGAGAAAAACAAACCTCTAATTGAAGAGTATAAAATCCAGGTTTCAAAATGGAAAGAAGAAAATGAACCTCAGCTGGAAGAGTTCAAAAAAGAAATGGAAGAATGGAGAAAAACACATGAAACTGAAATGATGGAACTCAAAAAAGAACTCAAAGAAATGCAACTTAAACTTCAGCAACAAAAAGAAATTGATAATTAACTTAGCTTTTCAGACCTGTCAGGTGAAATACCTGACAGGTCTTTTGCTTTAGTTTATACTTTAGCCTCTCGAAGAAATTGTTTGAATAAGGCATAGTCATTGACCATTGAATGCACATTTTTTTCGCCTTTCATAAAAGCTTTCAATCTCTCAGGCAAGTCCAAATCTATTCCCAAGACATGGTCCACTACCGATTTGAATTTACCAGGATGGGCAGTTTCCAGAAAAATACCTACATACTCATCTGGGTGCATTTTCATAAAATTCCGTAAACCTAAGTATCCAACAGCTCCATGTGGGTCCAAAATATATCCTGTTTCAGACCTCACTGATTTCATCACCCTGGCCGTGTCTTCATCATCAAAGAAAAATCCTTTGACTTTAGACTTGAAAAGAATTTCATCATTCCCATAAAGAGCCAATAGTCTGGAAAAATTGCTTGGATTACCCACGTCCATACTGTTGCTTATTGTGGAAACTGATGGCTTGGCCGCAAAGGGGGATCCATGAAGAAAATCAGGGACTATTTTATTGATATTGGTTGCGGCTACAAATGTATCAACGGGTAATCCCATCTGCTGTGCCAAAATTCCTGCGCCTAAGTTGCCGAAATTACCGCTAGGTACAGAAATAGCCAATTTTTTATCCTTTTGAGCCAATTGGGCATAAGCATAAAAATAATAAAGACACTGAGGTATCCACCTGGCCACATTGATGCTATTGGCAGAAGTCAGCAGCATTTCCTTGTTTAGTTCTGTATCTAAAAAGGCTTCTTTGACCATTTTCTGACAATCGTCGAAAACCCCCTCCACCTCTATACAACTGATGTTTTCTCCCAAGGTAGTAAACTGCATTTCCTGCAACTGTGAAACTTTCCCTTTTGGGTATAAAATCACTACTTCAACACCTGGCACTTTGTAAAAGCCATTTGCCACAGCAGAACCTGTATCTCCCGAGGTCGCAACCAAGACCCTCACTTTCCTTTTTTCACCATCCATCAACATAGACATCAGCTTGGAACAAAACCTCGCCCCAAAATCTTTGAATGCCAATGTAGGTCCATGAAATAGCTCAAGACTATAGATGTTTTCATACACCTTGACCAAAGGGGCGTCAAATGCAAGCGTATGGTCCACCAAATCTCTGATTTGATCTTGAGTAAGATCGTCCCCGAAAAGTGATGTAATGACAGTATATCCAATTTCCTGAAATGAAAGTGTGGGCAAATCCCTGAAAAAAGAATCCTGAAGTACTGGTATTTTTTCAGGCATGTAAAGACCCTGGTCAGGAGCTAAACCTTTGATGACAGCTTCTTTTAAAGAAACCTTTTCGGAAGGATTGTTGGTACTGTAAAAATTCATATTGAGTTGGCCTTTAACTTATTGGAGTTTTTAAATACAATTATTCTTCTAAAATATAAGCACCTTTGTCATTGACTTCCGATAGGTAAACATCTACTTCCAAGCCCATCTTCTCAAAGATCTGTTCGGATACCTTACCTGCCATGATTGCTATTTCTTTATCTGGAGAAAGGACAAAAATAGTTGGGCCCGAGCCCGAAATCCCAGACCCCAAAGCACCTATGGATTGAATACTTTCCCGCAATTCATAAAACCCCGGAATCAACAATGCCCTTGAGGGCTCTGCTACTACATCTTTCAAAGACCTACTGATCAATTGAAAATCATTGAGGAATAGTCCTGCAATTAAACCTGCTATATTTCCTGACTGAATGGTGGAGTCTATCAAGGAAATCTGTTTTCTCAATACGGACCGGGAGTCAGCTGTATTCAATTCCAAATGCGGATGCAGCAAGGTACAGTGTAAGCCTAAGGGAACAGGAAGTTTGACCAAATCCAAGGGGGCATAATCCCTGATCAAAACAAAACCTCCCATCAATGAAGGAGCTACATTATCTGCATGACCACTGCCACAGGCAATTCTTTCTGCTTCCATGGCAAAAGGAACCAACTCCGCTCTGGTAAAGGGACTACCCAAAATGGCATTGGCCGCTACCAAAGCAGCAGCAGCACTTGCAGCAGACGAACCCATTCCTGAACCCAACGGAAGTCCTTTTTCCAATTGAATATCCATCCCCTGATCCGATTTCAAGTGATCAAGCATGGCCTTAATGGCTACTGAGCAGGTGTTTTTCTTTGCTTCAAAAGGTAATTTTCCACGATCTCCTTTGATATCTACCAAAATCAATTCCCCAGTATCATTCAACGAAACCGTGACGCGGTCCCCTAGTTGATCTATGGCAAAACCAAGGATATCAAAGCCACAGGACACGTTAGCTACAGTGGCTGGCGCAAAAGCAGTTACCTTCTTCATATCATCTGGAAAAATTACCCAAGCGTATCACATCTGCAAAAACTCCCGCAGCAGTCACATCTGCACCAGCTCCAGGCCCTCTTATAATCATAGGGAAATCATGATAGCGCTCAGTAGTAAATAATATCATATTGTCACTGCCCTTCAAGGTGTAAAAAGGATGACTGGAATCCAGAGAGTTAAGACCCACTTTAGCTTTACCGTTTTCCAAGGTTGCCATAAACCTTAATTTTTCACCTTTTTGCTTGGCTTCTTCGAGCAGTTTTTCAAAAGCTTGGTCATGGGTTTTCAATTTTTCGAAAAATTCCTGAACATCTGGGGTCTCCACACAATCCTCTGGCACCATACTCTGTATGCTGATATCTTCGAAATGCAATTCCTGCTCGGCTTCTCTTCCCAATATCAAAATCTTCCTACCCACATCCATCCCGCTCAAATCATCTCTTGGATCCGGTTCTGTATATCCTTTTTCTTTGGCCTGCTTGACCACCTCACTGAAAGGAATTCCTTTTTCAAATTCAGAAAAAATATAATTCATTGAACCACTCAATACGGCTTCTATACGAATCACTCTATCTCCACTCAACATCAAATCCTGTAGGGTACTTATTACAGGTAAGCCTGCAGCTACATTGGTTTCATAAAGGAATTTTACACCACGCTTATACGCCAATCTTTTCAATTGCCTGTACTTTTCCAAAGAGCTGGAATTGGCTTTTTTATTTGGAGTGACTATGGCAATCTTGGCCTCAAGCACCCTATCATAGACTGCAGCCACATCCTGACTAGCCGTACAATCCACAAAAACGGTGTTGGAGAAATTCATCTCCTCCATCTGCGCAAGGAATTTATCCAAGTCCATCTTCTGAGAATCGGGAGCATCCTCGGGAGAAGGGCAATTTCTTAAATCAAAACCATCCTCATGGAATGCCATAAATCGGGAATTGGCTATTCCGTGAATCTGTATATCCAAATCATTTTCCCTTTGAAGTTTCTCACTCTGAATGGCGATCATCTTGATCAGGGCTTTACCAATAAGCCCTACCCCTACCAAGAACAAATGCAGCACTTTATTATCCGATAAGAAAAAGGCCTCATGAAGGGCATTCAATGCCTTCTGCAAATCAGCTTTAGACACTACTGCAGATATATTCAACTCTGAGCTTCCCTGGGCAATGGCAAAAACATTGACATTGTTTTGACCAAGTGCCTGAAACATCCTTCCGCTGGAACCTGGATTATGCTTCATGTTTTCACCTACTGCAGCCACCACGGACATATCTTTCATCACCTGAACAGGATCCATTTCTCCATTTCTGATTTCATAGAGAAACTCTTTTTCTATTGCCTCCTTGGCGTGTGAAGCCTCAGTTGATCTTACTGCTACACAAATGCTGTGCTCTGAAGATGCTTGACTGATAAGGATGACATTGACTCCAGCATCTGCCAAAGAACCAAAAACCCTTCTACTCACACCTACCACTTCTATCAGTCCGGCCCCTTTTATGTTGAGTAATGAAATATCCTGTATTGAGGAAATCCCCTTGATAATTTTACCATTTGGGGGATCATTGTTGATCAGGGTTCCTGGATTTTCGGGTTCAAAGGTATTCTTGATGTAAATAGGAATTCCCTTTTTCATAGCAGGCTGCATAGTGGCCGGGAAAATCACCTTTGCTCCAAAATGGGAAAGCTCCATTGCCTCGGCATAACTAAGCTGAGGAATGGTAAATGCCGAATAAACGAGCCTGGGATCGGAAGTCATCACACCGGAAACGTCAGTCCAGATTTCCAAAGCCTCAGCATTGAGCGCAGAAGCGAAAATTGAAGAAGTATAGTCCGAACCGCTCCTACCTAGCGTGGTCGTCTCTCCTTTTTCAGTAGAAGCTATAAAACCAGTGATGACTTTAATACCTGGATTTTGATGGAAAAAGTCCTGGATCAAATCATTGGTAATGCTAAAATCTACCTTCGCATTGTTAAAGCGATCGTTAGTCCTTATCACCTTTCTGGCGTCCAAGTACACAGCCGGGAAACCCTCTAACTTAAGCAATTCGGTTAAAATATACGCAGACAGCCTTTCCCCAAAACTCCCTACATAATCCAGCGTTCTGGCAGAGCACTCTTTGATTAAGAATATACCATGAAATAAATCTTCAAGCTCGTTGAACCTCAATTTGACGTAAGTCAGCACAGGAGACTGCAACTTTATGGGCATCATTGACTTTACCAATTCAAAATGCCTTTCTTCAAGAATTTTGATATCGTCTAAATATGTTTTATCTCCAATTTTGGCTTTTTCTGCTGATTGTAACAATACTTCTGTCACACCTCCAAAGGCAGAAAATATTACTGCCACTTCTCCCTCACCACTTTTTTTATGGAGTATTTCAAATACCTTTTTAATGTTTGCTTGATTGGCTACTGAAGAGCCTCCGAACTTAATAATTTTCATGGTTTTGGTATGAAAGATTTAAGGATTGATTCAATAAAATAACAGTCCATGAAATGGACCTGATTGGCCGGGCTATATGTAATTATGAACGGGATTACCCCGTAATGGTAGTCGTGGTGGTAAAAAAGAAGTTACCTACCAATAGCAAAGCAGCACAAGTCCACATTATGGAATTGCTTAATTTAAGAATATTTCTGTTTGCTTTAAAAGTATGCATCATTGAAGTTTTGACTCGACAATCTTACTCACAAATTCCCATAATCCAAAAGAGATTTATTGTTTTTTTAACATAAGGGATGTTTTATTGACGCTAAAGCAAAAAATCCCTGTTAGGATTACACAGGACAACAGATGATTACCAATATTTTATTTGGCAACTTACTTAAAAAAATGTTTTCAATATCTATTTTTGATTTATTCAAAGCTTAGCAACATATTGATATTATTTGAATATTTTTTTGTAAATTTTGATTCGGTTAAATTTTCCGGACTATGTACAAATGGTTTGAAACCCTAAATACAAATCAATATGAGAAAGTTTTTTACAGTGTTTGCGATGGCAGCAATTCTAAACTTTGCCTCTTGCAGCTCAGCTGGCATTTTCAATCCTGTCAGCTTACTTACAGGTAATAACTGGGTCCTAAATTCCTTGATGGGAAATTCTCTGGATGGATCGATGTTTTCAGGAGGACTTCCTTTCCTTGACTTTATGGATGAAGGAAGGCTCTCCGGATTTACAGGATGCAATAATTTTAGTGGGAGTTTTGACTTGGAGTCGTCAGAAATAAAAATTAATCCCGGTGCTATGACCAAGAAAGCATGTGAAGGGGAAGGAGAGGATAAGTTTCTTTCTGCCTTATCAAAAGTCAACAATTATAAAGTTGCCAGAAACAAACTTACCCTCATGGATGGTGCTACAGAATTACTAGGTTTCGCTCCACAGCGGTAATTCAATGAGATTTAAGCCATGAAAAGCCCCATATTTCACCTCCACCTTTTTTTAAAATCTCAACAACCTGTCTTTCTTCTGGTATCAATGATATAAGTGATTTTCCACCCTTCCACAGTTTTTATCAATTGGAAGGAATTGACCCCGCAATGGCTGAAACCATCATTCACATAGAATTCATAAGGGGTCCAAGCTGATGCCATATCACCATCAATCTTGATTTGATAATCCAGAATTCTTTCATCCAAGATGGTATTGGCAGGAGTAGTAGCAATTCGGTTAATAAAATCCGATACTGAATTGACACCCAGAGTAGATGATGAGTCATCACTTTTGACAGTATGCATCAAAGCATTTTTATGGAATGCCGGCTCTATAAGACTGACATCTTTATTTTTCATCCCTTCAAATAAAGTAGAGATAACTTTTTCCACATTTTTTTCTTCCTGGGCAATACATTGCTGTTGAAACACCCCAAAGATTAGGAGGCTGAAAATTATAAGGTTTTTCATTTTTTCTGAACACTTCCTCCTGTACTTGTCTTCACTTCCATACTACTAGGATTCCCTCCATAATAGATTTTTGCAGCGGTTGCAGCTGAACCCACTATAGATCCTGTGCTATTGAAATAAACGGATGCAGCGGTATTGGCCAAAACATCAACGTCTGTAGCATCAAGCTTTTTACCATCGACTTCCGCATTGGTATATGCTTTGATAGTCAACTCATCAGCTTCCCCACTGACTACAATTCTAGAACTTGTTGCTGCTTCAATACGCAAGACTTCAGAAGTAATATCAGCCTCAATGTACCCGCTGGTCGCTGCAAAAAGATATGCTTCCGCTGCCTCAATTGGGTCTTTGGCGACAACACTTGCACTGGTTGTAGCCTCTATACCTTGAATGTCTCTGTAGGTGATGATTACATTCACTGAATGATTCCTGAAATTTCCTCTGCCCAGCTTGACCTCAAGGGTTTTGTCGGCAATACCTGATTCGATCTTATCCAAGTCAATTCCAGTGGCTTTTATTTCAATCTTGTTTTCGTCTCCTTGTACAAGCTCAGCTTTGATTGAGGTACTTACTTTGACAGCATTGAAATTTCCAAGCCTTCGGGTTTCTGTACTGGATTGCGCTTGGATAATTCCATAGCTCAGTACAAATAAAAAGAGGGTCAATTTGGCGTAACGTAACATATTGATATTCATAATTGGTTTAAACTCCACCATAGAGCTTGAATGTCATATTTCTTAACGCAGGATTGTTTACTGCATAGTGCATGGCTTCTGCAATTTCTGATGGGGAGACCCATTGTGAGAAATCTGCATCGGGCATAGACTCCCTGTTTTGGGGTGTATCGATAATACTAGGCACAAATACATGTGACCTTACGTGAGTTTCCTTTGCCTCTTCAGCCACATAATCCGCAAGCTCTATCACCATTCTTTTACTCAAAGCGTATGCCACAACTCCCTGACCATCGGAAGGCTGAAGTGCCGGGCGTGCACCAACAAAAAGAAAACACCCCGAATTGGCCTTTTTAAGCAACGGAAGGAAGCTTTTGACCATATTATAGGTTGAATAAAAATTCAGGGTAACCATCTTATGGATCTGATCAAGTCCTGTATCTTCTATGGAACCCATCCCATAACCGCCCACCAATAGTGCGATAGCGTCCACTTCTCCATATTGCAATTGATATTCCTTGGCAAATTCTACAACTGATTTTTCGTCCGTTACGTCTACTTCATAAACATCATCAGCCTCTTCCACTTCTTCATCTGATTCGGGTAAAATGGTGGCAATCACCCTGTACCCTTCCCGTTTAAATTTTTCTACAACTGCTGAGCCCAAATTTCCACCAGCACCGGTTACAATTATATTTCTTTCCATATTTACTTTTGTTTAGTTTTAAACAATTCTTCTAAAGTTTTAATCTCCATGTCCCATACAAAATCTCTTTTCAGGATCTCGGAAAACCGCAAATTGCGGATATTCATCCTTAAAGTTTTCATTTTTTCCATCTTATTTTACCTAAGCAGGGTTTCGGTTTCATTTATCGCTTGGGCTTCAGGAATTTCTGGCTTATCCAGCATTCTTGATGCAGTTCTTTTTTTACTCGGTGGTAACATCCTCATTTCACTTGCACGTATGCTTACGGTCAGGATTTATCTTCGAAAACAGTCTGACGAAAACATTCATCTCAATTTTTTACTGGGAATCACATGGATTTCCAATATACTAAATTCAATTGTATTCGTCTCAGCACTTATCATCGCCTTTGGTTTTAAACCTTTCGAATTTTTAACAAGCTTGACAATAGTGGCTGCTGCCATTGCCATTATATCCAAAGAATACATCACCAATACCATCAACGGTCTTATCATCATGTTTACCGATCAGTTTTCTTTGGGAGATACCATTAAAATCAACGAACAAAAAGGCATCATCAAAGACATCACTTTACTCAACACAGTTTTAAAGAGAGATGATGGACTGAGCATGATGATCCCCAATAACCTCATGCTCGGCACCCATGTAATCAATTATCGCTTTACAGACAGAAAAGATGTAGAATTCATTTTTGAACTGCCAGTGGAAGTAAAAATGAGCCTGAAAGAAATACGGGACAAAATAGAACCAAAACTATCCAAAAGGTTACAGTCGAGAGAAATTTCAAAATTTATTGTTGGGTTGAGCGGCATTTTCAAAGAAAAAGTCGCTTTTAAAATAATCGTCGGGATAGAACCTGAAAAAGAGCCGGAGATCAGGGAGGAGTTCGACGAAATTTTATTAAATATACTTTATGGAAAAGAGTAAAGAAAATCACTTCGACCTGATTTATCAGGTTGTCAGGCTTATCCCAGAAGGAAAAGTGACGTCCTATGGTGCTATTGCCAGTTACCTTGGACTAAAAAGTGGTGCTCGCATGGTGGGTTACGCCATGAATGCTTCGCATACCCAGATGGATATTCCTGCACATAGGGTAGTCAATAGGAACGGGGTATTGACAGGAAAGCATCACTTTAGCCAACCTGAGGAAATGCAGCAAAAACTTGAGGCAGAAGGTCTACAGATTGAGAAAGATCAAATCAAAGATTTCAACACTCATTTTTGGGACCCAAATGAGCTTGAATTGGATCATTAATCACCTTTTATTGGTAATATTTTGCCAAAATCAATCTTTTTTAACTTTTTATTGGGCAACTGGCTCAAATGTGTATGCTTTTTGCAAAGCTATTATCAAACAGTAATAAATATGGATACAGCCCTAAAAAGTAACATTGCAGAAAATCTCAGAAAACACAGAGTGTTAAGAGGTTATACCCAGGAATATATAGCTGAGTATTTGGGAAAAAAGGATTACACTGCTTATTCCAGGTATGAACAAGGCAGGTCAAACCTAAAAATGGAAGACGCAATAAAGCTTGCTGAACTTTACGAAGTGGACGTACAGGAACTGATATCGGTAGCTCCTTCTGTAAACCACTCCTACGATTTTTCAAAAAAAACTAATGGACACACCTACAACAATGGACAGATATCAGTCCTAGTAGATCTTGACGGATCTTCCAGTAACTTGGAAAGTAGTATTTCAAGGTTGAAAAAAATCAATGAGCTGATCGCAAGACAGGAACTTTGATCAGCTTTTTTTTCTTAAAAAATACAATCCGGCAAACATCAGTAGGCCATTGAGGATCAATACTTCAAAACCAAATTTATAACCCCAAAGCAGTTTCTCTGAATTTTGGCTGATCAAAAATGCCAGAGCAGGAGCAGCTACTGCAATGTATGGTACAAATTTGTCTTTTACCTTCCATTTGGTAAAGAGGCCAAAGGAATACAAGCCCAGCAATGGACCATAAGTATAACCTGCTATGATAAATACTGCATTGATAACAGATTGATCATTGATCCAACGGAACATTAAGATCACAAAAAACATCAAAGCAGTAAAAAACAAGTGTACTTTCTTTCTGACCCTGACCTGCTCTTGCTTTTCGTATTTCTTTTCTATTTCCAGGAAATCATAACAGAAAGAAGTGGTCAGTGCTGTCAAAGTAGAGTCCGCGCTGGAGTAAGCTGCTGCCGTAATTCCCAAGACAAATACAATACCGGCAAATGCTGTGAACTCTTGGGTGGCAAGCATTGGATATAGGTCATCAGTCCTCATGGGAATTTGAATTCCTTTGGCTTCTGAGTAGAGGTATAACAAAACTCCTAGACATAAGAAAAGAAGGTTGACAAATACCAAAATGGTAGTGAACCAGAACATGTTTTTCTGTGCATCTCCTATATTCCTACAGGTGAGGTTTTTCTGCATCATATCCTGATCCAATCCTGTCATCACAATTGTGATAAAGGCTCCGGAAGCAAATTGCTTGAAAAAATTAGTGCCGGATTGCCAATCCCAATTGAATATTTCAGATCTGGAGTCTAAAGAAATAACCTCTATAAAATCTCCGACACCAAGGATTCCCAAGTCCTTACTGACTAAATAAATACTCACTGCCACGGCAAGTAACATAAAGAATGTCTGAAGGGTATCGGTCCATACGACGGTCTTGATGCCCCCTCTGTGCGTATAGAGCCAAATCAGCGAAACTGTAATCAATACAGATACCCAAAAGGGAATTCCCCATTGGTCAAAAAGAATCAATTGGAGCACCCCTGCCACCAAAAAGACCCTGATAGACGAACCTAGTGTTCTGGAAAGAATAAAGAAAAAGGCACCGGTTTTATAGGACCAAAAGCCAAACCTGTCTTCCAGGTAAGCGTAAATAGAGACAAGGTTGAGGTGATAATACAAAGGCAATAAAACCTTGGCTATGACAAAATACCCTAAGGTGTACCCCAAAACCACCTGAAAATAATGAAAACTGGTGTTGCCCACCTCCCCAGGGACTGAAATAAATGTTACGCCCGACAAAGAAGCCCCTATCATGCCAAAAGCAACCAAAAACCAAGGTGATTGCCTGTCCCCAGTAAAAAAGGTGTCTTTGGAAACATTTCTTGAAGTAAACCAAGAAATTAAAAACAGGAGTATGAAATATGAGGTTATTACAATTAAAACTAAATTAGAATTCATAAGGCTTTAGGGAACAATTGCGCTAAATTGTTTATAATAATTAAATTTGCAAAATGAATTACCATACACAAGCTTATCCTAAGTTGGAAGAAGCAGAAGTTTTATTAGAAGATTTGATAGATACAGATGAGTGTGAGCTCGTCGTGTTCAATGATGACATCAATACCTTTGATCATGTAACTAAAATTCTGATCAAGGTCTGTCAACATTCAGTAGAACAGGCAGAACAATGCACGCTAATCATCCATTACAAAGGGAAATGTACAGTAAAAAAAGGAAGCAGAAATAAGCTCAAGCCTATGTGCCAGGCTATTTTGGATGCCGGAATTCAAGCAGCTATCGTCTAAATACTTCTCTGTGAACTTCCCTTCCAAATTAATCGAAGATGCTGTCAACGAAATAAGTCACCTTCCCGGAATTGGGAAAAAGACTGCTTTGAGGTTGGTTTTACACCTGCTTAAACAAAAGGAATCGGTGACAGAAGAGTTAAGCCATGCCCTTTTGGCTTTAAGAAAAGAAATCAAATACTGTCAAAAATGCCATAACATATCTGACACAGACGTGTGTAGCATTTGTCAAAGCACAAGAAGGGACCGATCCATCATATGTGTAGTAGAAGATATTCCAGACGTATTGGCGATTGAAAACACTTCCCAATATCAAGGGCTTTATCATGTTTTGGGAGGCGTTATTTCACCCATGCAGGGTATAGGGCCTGATGAACTTAAGATTGAATCCCTACTCGAAAGAATTCGGTCTGCGGCAGAGGATGAAAAAGTTGAAGAAGTGATTTTAGCATTACCCGCAACTATGGAAGGTGATACTACCTCCTTTTACATCACGAGACAACTCAAAACTTTAAATATCAGAGTCAGCACCATTGCAAGGGGAATCCCCGTTGGAGGAGAATTAGAGTACACAGATGAAGTTACTTTGGGAAGAAGCATACTTACCAGGGTAAATTATTCCGCAGATTGATAAAAAAGGTTTGTCCAAATAGAATCCCTTTCTATATTTGCAATCCCAATTGGGGGATTGTCCCGATAACCATCGGGATTGCTAGAGCGTCCCGACATAGGTCGGGAAGGTAAGCGCTCCGACTCCTAAAAAGAATTAACAGTTTTGGAGATTTGCTCCATTCAATTATAAAATACTGGGGGATTAGCTCAGCTGGCTAGAGCGCTACACTGGCAGTGTAGAGGTCATCGGTTCGACTCCGTTATCCTCCACAATTCATAAGACTTGCAGAAATGCAGGTCTTTTTTTTGACCTATTGATTAGCTCAGCTGGCTAGAGCGTCCCGACGCAGGTCGGGAAGGTCATCGGTTCGACTCCCTGCCTCGCCGGCAGGCGTTATCCTCCACAATTCATAAGACTTGCAGAAATGCAGGTCCTTTTTTTGACCTATTGATTTGTCTCGTCCTGAAAATGGTTGACACTTTTTCCATTTCGCTTTATTAATTGAAAACGTGACCAAAATATCGCCGAAGGCTTATATCTATTTTATATCGCAAAGCATATATCATATCGTTTAATTCTTCTCGTCTCTCGCTTCTATAACATGATTTTTATCAGCTTTTTATCAAATACCCATCATGTTTTTTGACGCGCATTTTCAGGAAATTTGAGCTCAAATAGAAAGATGATATGAAGAGGATCACAACTTCCCTTATAGAAAAGTATAATATACCTGCACCGAGATATACATCTTATCCTACAGTTCCTCTCTGGTCCAATGACCTGAATGAATTATCATGGATGAAATTGGTGAAGCAATCTTATTTTGAATTTGGTGAAGAGGAGGGTGTAACCTTGTACATACACCTTCCTTATTGTGAAAGTCTTTGCACCTATTGCGGATGCAATAAGAGGATCACCAAAAACCATGAAGTAGAAATTCCCTTTATTGAAACTGTCATACAAGAGTGGAAAAAATATTTAGCTCTTTTTGAAAATCAACCTAAGCTAGCTGGCATTCATCTGGGTGGAGGAACACCAACATTTTTCTCCCCCGAATCATTAAAGGAAATGCTTGGCTTCATTATAAGGCATGCCAGAATAATGGAAAATGCTGAGTTTAGCTTCGAAGGACACCCTAACAATACCAGCCGGGAGCATTTGCAAACACTTTATGATCTAGGATTCAGGAGGGTATCTTACGGGATCCAGGATTTTGCTCTGGAGGTACAAAAAGCTATACACCGTATTCAGCCTTTTGAAAAAGTGAAAGAAGCAACTGATGTTGCCAGGCAAATCGGCTATACTTCCATAAACTATGATTTGATATACGGTCTTCCTCATCAGAACATTGAAACCATCAAGGATACATTCTCTAAAGTTGCAGCATTAAGACCTGATAGGATTGCCTATTACAGCTATGCTCACCTACCTTCTGTCTTCAAGTCACAGAAAAGTTTTGAACAGTTCCTTCCCAATGAAAATGAGAAAAGAAGACTCTATGAGAAGGGTAAAGAAATCCTTTCTGAGATGGGCTATCTTGAAATTGGTATGGATCATTTTTCCTTACCGGAAGACCCTCTCTATAAAGCAAAAATCAATAAAAATCTGCACAGGAATTTTATGGGCTACACCACGTCTCCTTCCAAAATTTTGATAGGCTTGGGTAACAGTTCCATTTCAGATGTCTACTATGCTTATGCTCAGAATGAAAAGAATATAGAACCTTATAAGCAACTCATCAACAGCAATTCTTTTGCTATTCAAAAGGGGCATATCCTGAATGATGAGGATAGAGACACAAGAAACCTTATCCTAGAACTTATTTGCAATCATCAGACTACCTGGTCTTATGAATTCTTTGCTGAATTGAGCTATACTCAACTGGAAAATCTCAATCAATTCCAGAAAGAAGGGCTTTTGGATTATGATCAAAAAGGAATTCAAATCTTAGAAGAAGGCATTCCTTTTATACGGATCATTTGCATGACTTTCGACAAAAAAATGCAGGAAAAGCAAGAAAAACAGTATGGCTTCAGTAAGGCTATTTGAATTGAAAATTGATTTACCACAAAGTCTCAAAGACACGAAGAAAACACCAAGAAATTCTGTGTCCCGAAAAATCTTATGCAAATAAAAAACATTCTGAATCTCATTTGTTAATCAACAGGTCAGCGAAAATCTTCGGGAAAATATTTTTTTTCACCGACACATGGTCATTTCTATTTTTTCTTCCCCATAGTCAAATACCTGTAGCTTGGGACTGACATAGTGTATTCCCAATCCTAGCCCCCTTACGATAAAAAGTATCCCTATAAACATGGCAAAATAAGGTAAGGCTTTGGTGAATCTATTTCTCCATTGAATCGAAATAAGCTTGCCAGAAAGCATCACTACCAATAGCATGGGAATGGTCCCTAATCCAAAAAAGAGCATATATAAAGTCCCACTTAAAGGACTCTGTAAGGCCAAAGAAGCAATTAATGCGAGATAAACCATTCCGCAGGGAAGGAGCCCATTGAGTAAACCCGAAAAAAAGAAAGCAGAAGTTCCACCTCTTTTCAGGTACTTCCCGAGGCTAGATTTCAATTTATAAACAGATCCAAAAAATCCGGATTGAGTAATGATTCTTTCAGATTTTTTATAGAAAAATGCCATCAATAAAATTACCGCTCCCATTAAAATGGAAATCCATTGCTGCACTCCTGCCAAAGCCAAAGAAAAGCCTAACATCCCGATGATAGCTCCAAGTGTGGAATAAGTGATTGTCCTGCCAAGATTATAGACCAACTTGTTTTTGAGAAATGCAGAATTATCCTTGGCAGCTACAGCCAGGGCAATCGGGCCGCACATTCCAAGACAATGGAATGATCCCAAAAAACCAAGTAAAAAAGCAGTCCACAACATAATCAGATATTGATTTTCTTTTCCAGGTAATATTCTTTTTCACCTTCACTCCAAGTGAGCTTCACTCGCCAATAACCCGCTTTTAGACTTTTAACATCCACTGAATTCACCGCCGAACTGATCATATCGAAACTGATTTTTTGATCTAGGCGGGCATCCGAAGGTCTGAAGAGGTGTAAGGTACCCTTTGATCCTTCTGGAAGTTTTAATAAAAGGCTTTTCAACTGCCCATCATATTCCAAGGCATCACTGGCAATGGCATTAGCATTGATCATCCTGTCAATTTGCTCTTGGTACTTGATTTCTTGTTCATAATAATCCTGTGTCACCAGATGGATATCATCTTGCTTGACACATATAACAACCATAGTAGCCATCACAGCTATAAACCCTACTAATGTGAGTACAATTCCGCTTCCCCAATTCATATTTTCCCTGTTTAGTAATTATTAATTTAATCTTGGGCTATTGGCCCCATAAAGCTTGTTTGAATTTTATCAATCACTTTCCCGTTTTGAGTCAATAAGAGCGTCACTTTTTCCTGTACGGAGACAATCTCTCCTGCATCTTTTACCAGGAAGAAGCGTCCTTCGAACTTGGCTTGTTCTTGAAGAGTCCAATTCTGATCTCCAACAACTTCTATCCTATAAGCTGAATTTTCCGGCTCGAGCTTCACCTCCTGGGGATCAAACGTTTTGTTGATAAATGTAACTTCATAAAGATTACTGATTTCACCAGTATCCCTTGCTTGATAAGTCATACCCCTAAATCTGGTCACTGTAGCAGCCAAATCATCCCTTGTGGCTAAAAGTGCCACAAAAGCACCTACCAATACCAAAAGGAGGAAGGAGTAAATTTTTACTCTTGGTGTAATCAGTTTTTGCGTTTGCTGCATGACACTGTTGTCAGATGCATACCTAATTAAGCCTGTTGGTCTATCAACTTTTAACATAACCTCATCACAGGCATCAATACAGGCAGTACAATTGACACACTCCATCTGCACACCATTTCTTATGTCAATACCGGTCGGGCAAACCTGCACACACAGCGAGCAGTCAACACAATCGCCTTTAGGTTCTTCCTCCACTTTATTTTTCCGGATGGGAGCTCGGGGTTCACCTCTGACATGGTCATAGGTCACATTGATGGAGTTGGCATCTAACAATACTCCCTGAAGCCTTCCATATGGGCATACGACTATGCAAGCCTGCTCTCTAAACCATGAAAAAACAAACAGAAAAACACCTGTAAATGCCATCAAGCCTATAAAGCCAGACAAATTCTCACTTGGAGGCTGGGTAACAATATCAACCACCTGATCAATCCCGATCAAATACGCCATTACTGTATGGGAAATCATGAGAGATATAAAAACAAAAATACCCATCTTGACTCCTTTTTTTCGCAATTTCTCCCCATTCCAAGGCATAGCATTTAGCTTTCTTTGCTGATTGCCCTCCCCCTCAATCCAGTATTCAATCTTCCTGAAAACCATCTCCATGAATAAGGTTTGTGGACAAGCCCAGCCACAAAATACCCTACCAAAAACAGCCGTAAAAAGAATGATAAAGACGAAGAATATCAATAGCAGAAAAATCAATAAATGTGTATCCTGCGGCCAGAAAGCCGCTCCAAAAATGATAAACTTTCTTTCAAAGATATTGAACAACAAATAAGGCCGTCCTCCAACTTTTATAAAAGGACCTGCAAATAATATAGCCAATAAGACCCAAGACAAGTAGGTCCTCCACCTATAAAATTTACCAGATACCTTTTTTGGGTACATCCAGTTCCTTTTCCCATCTTCTTGTAAAGTCCCTATGGAATCCCTGAACTTCTCTGGATTCTGGTTTGGGTTGTTTTTGGCCATTATTGATATGGATTAAGGTAAGGAGGGAGATAAAACATCTCCCTCGCTTTTGTTTTACTGATCTGCTTCTTCTACACCCAACTCTTCTTCGGTCAAGGCATCAGTTGGTTCCTCGATAATTGGCTCATATTTGTCCCCTTGAGGATCTTTTGGATTGGCAGGAGTGGTATTTGTCAAGGTCATGATATAGCTGGAAACCTGTTGCATTTCTATTGGGCTCAGCTGATCTTCCCATGGTATCATTCCTTTTTCGACTACACCATATTTTACTACCTTGAAAATATCCTCAATACTTCCACCATGGATCCAATACTCATCAGTCAGGTTAGGTCCTACTCCACCTCCGCCATCTGAGGCATGACATGCAGCACAGTTGGAATCGTAAATCTTTTTCCCTACAGTAAGTGCCTCTCTTGTCGCATCGAACACCACTGTAGTTTCATCTATATCACTTTCTGCTTTGGCTTTAAAAGCTTCAATTTGAATAGACGCCACTCGAAGCTCCTCTTCATATTCTTCAGCCTGTGTCAACCCCAGTCCCAACACACTGTAATAAGTGAAATACACTACCGCAAAGCCAATTGTCAAATAAAACACATTTGCCAACCAAGGGGGCATGTGATTATCCAATTCTACAATCCCGTCATAACTATGGTCTAACTGAAGGTCCTTTTCCTCTTTACTTCCCACAGGCTTCATTCTGCCCACGATATAATTGAGTTTAAATTCTTCCCACCAGGTAGGTTCATCAGCCAACTCAGGATTTTGCTTTTTGAACACTGCCGACATAAAAGTCATCAGGTAAATCATAAGCACGAGCAAAATCAGAATCACACCTAGAATAATCGCCACAATCACCAATAAGGTCAATTGACTACTATCCATCTGTTTGAATTCCTCTACCCACTGCAATTCGCTTGTTTGGGCAAAACTCGGTATGCACAGTAACATACCCAGCATCATCAAGATTATGGCTTTAAACTTTTTCATAGCTGCTGTTTTTTTGTGAATCCTCGTCAAACGGCAAGTCCTTCATATGATTTATGTAACTTTTATCTGCCTTTATCACCCATATAAACATCCCCACAAAGAAGACCACAAAGATCAGTAAGGATATGATTGGATAGATTTCGATGTTCTCAATGGAACTCAATATGTCCTTTTTCATAGTTTTGGAGGTTATGGGTTTGTGGCTGTTGTTTTTTTAATATCCGTGCCGAGTCGCTGTAAATAAGCAATCAGTGCTACAATTTCAGTATCTGGCATCACTTCGATTCCGGAATCCTTGAGATTCGCTACTATCTGATTGGCTTGAAGTTCTAGGTCAGCATTGGCTTGTGCATCATACCCCTCAGGATAAGGTACTCCAAGCTTTTGCAGCGTCCTGATCTTTGCAGGCAGGTCTTTGTGATCCATGGTGCTGGTCGCCATCCATGGGTATGGAGGCATCAAAGAACCTGGAGACATACTTCGGGGATCCACCATGTGGTGGTAATGCCAACTGTCCGGATACTTACCGCCTACCCTGTGCAAGTCAGGGCCAGTACGCTTTGACCCCCATAAGAAAGGTCTATCATATACAAATTCACCAGCCTTGGAATATTCCCCATAACGTTCTGTCTCTGACCTGAAAGGCCTGATCATCTGAGAGTGACAACCTACACAGCCATGAGAGATATAAAGATCTCTTCCTTGTAACTCTAAAGCAGAGTAAGGAGTCACACTGCTAATGGTTGGAACATTCGACTTGACAAGAATTGTTGGGATGATTTCCACGGCCCCACCGATTGCAATGGCAATAGTTGCCAAAATGGTGAAGAACACAGGCTTTCTTTCCCAGGCCCTATGCCAGAACTCTCCTTTTTCAGAAACGTGTGCTTCAAGAGCAGGAGCTTCGTCAGCTTCTTCCTCCATAAACTTACCTTGCTTGGCAGTTTTCACCATATTATACACCATCAAGAATGCTCCAGAAAGGTATAGCAAACCTCCAAACGCTCTGAGTATATACATAGGAACAATTTGGATGACAGTTTCAAGGAAGTTTGGATAAGCTAATCTCCCAGCTTCAGTAAACTCCTTCCACATTAAAGACTGTGTAAGGGCAGCTACATACATTGGAAGAGCATAGAAAAGAATTCCTATTGTCCCCATCCAAAAGTGGGTATTGGCAAGTTTGTTTGAATAAAGTGTCGTTTTCCACATTTTAGGCCATAGCCAATAAAGCATGGCGAAAGTGAAGAAACCATTCCAACCCAATGCTCCGATATGTACGTGAGCAACAATCCAATCTGTATAGTGTGCAATTGCGTTGACACTTTTGAGAGAAAGTAGAGGACCTTCAAATGTGGCCATACCGTATGCTGTCACAGCGACCACCATAAATTTCAAAACAGGATCAACCCTTACTTTGTCCCAAGCACCTCTCAATGTCAAGAGACCATTGACCATACCACCCCAGGAAGGAGCAATCAACATCACGGAGAAAACGACTCCCAGTATTTGTGCCCACTCTGGTAATGCTGTGTATAGAAGGTGGTGAGGACCTGCCCATATGTATAGGAAGATCAAAGACCAGAAGTGAATTATAGAAAGCTTGTATGAATAAACAGGTCTGTTTGCCGCTTTTGGTAAGTAATAATACATCAAACCAAGGAAGGGCGTGGTCAAGAAGAAAGCTACTGCATTGTGACCGTACCACCACTGTACCAAAGCATCTTGCACGCCTGCATAAGCAGAATAACTTTTGAAGAAAGATACAGGAAGCGCAAGCGAATTAAAGATGTGCAATACTGCTACTGTCACAAAAGAAGCCAGGTAAAACCAAATGGCAACATACATATGCTTTTCTCTTCTTTTGATCAGTGTACCGATCATATTAGCACCAAACGCAACCCAAACCAAAGCTATCAAAATATCAATTGGCCATTCCAATTCTGCATACTCTTTGGAAGAAGTCAATCCTAGAGGCAAAGTAATTACAGCCAATAAAATAATGAATTGCCATCCCCAGAAGTTGATCCAGCTGAGGGCTTTACTCCACATAGGCGCTTTCAGGAGTCTTGGCATTGAATAATAAATCCCTGCGAAAATCGCATTACCTACAAAGGCAAAAATCACCGCATTGGTATGTAGCGGCCTGATTCTTCCATAAGTAGTGTAAGGATTTCCCATGTTGGCTTCGGGGAGAAAGAGCTGCGTTGCTGCAATCACGCCAACCAACATACCAATGAGGCCCCAGGCAATGGTGGCGACCCCAAAGTACTTTACGATCTTATTGTCGTAAGCAAATTTTTCCAGTGTTGTTCCTGACATATTTACTTTGATTTAGGTGTTGGTACTTTTTTGCTTTTGTTTGATTGTTTATTTTCGAATAATATCCTGATGGCAGGAGTATGGTTATCTTCAAATTGCCCTCCCTTCATGGCCCTGAAAAACAGGAACAGAAAGGATCCGGCAAGGATCAGACTTATTGCAATGAGTATGAATATTACTTCCATGGCTAAAATATTTTATCTTTAAGTCCTCGCTTATAGGCAAGGTAATTGGTTGTGACGGTGGTGAACACCACCACTGAAATACTGCTGATAGGCATTAGAATCGCGCAGAATACCGGACTTACAAGACCTTGAACTGCAAAAAACACCCCTACCGTATTGTAAGTAAAGCTCAGTCCAAAACTAGCCTTGATGATTTTTCTGCTCGTTTTGGCAAACTGAAGGAAAGCTGGCAATCTTTCCAGAACAGATGCATCCATAATGGCATCTGAGGCTGGTGAAAAATTGCTCACTTTATCCGTAATGGCTATGCCTATATGACTTTCCTGTAATGCCCCTGCATCGTTGAGACCATCACCAACCATAAGGGTATATGCACCACCCTCATTGAGTGATTTGAGGTATTGAAGTTTATCTTTAGGACTTTGGCTAAAATTCATTTTCACATCTTTTCCAAAGACTTTCTGTAGATTTTCCCGCTCATGGTCTTGATCTCCGGAAAGAAGGTGAATTGATCGGTTTTCTGAAATATCTGCCACCAGCTGCCTTACATTATTTCTCAATCCGCTTTGGATAAAAAAGTAGCCTAGAACATGTCCTTCAATCGCAAAAAAGACCAGGTTGCCTCCTTCAGGGAGGTCTTGCAGGTCAGCCCCTACAAAAGTGGCAGAACCCAATCTTATTTCTTGCATTTTGTAGTCACATCTCAACCCTTTCCCCGGCAATTCTTCCACTAATTGCAGTCCAGCTGCATTTGTTTCTCCGAGCCATGTATTGATCCTATTGCTCAATGCATGTGTTGATTGGCTCACCATTGCTTTGATAAGCGCTTTGGATTCTTGAGAAAGTTCTTCCCCTACGTATGTCACGCGAGCTTGGGAAGGGGAAGTGAGTGTCCCAGTTTTGTCAAAAACAACAGTGTCTGTTTTGGCAAGTTTTTCAATGGCATGCGCATTTTTGAGGTAAAATTTTCCCTGTCCCAATACCCTGAGTGTATTCCCCAAAGTGAAAGGTGTAGACATAGCCAAGGCACACGGACAGGTAATGATCAACACTGATGTAAATGACAGTACACCCAAGGAAACCTGTCCTTGAGAAATCCAGTATACCAAAGCAGCTAAGGCTATAAAAAGTACCGTAAAAGTGAATTTTCCGGAAATCGTATTGGCAAGGGACTCCAAGCCTTTGGTCTTTTCCTTTTCAAATGCCTCACTGTTCCAAAGATCAGTCAGGTACCCTTGGGATGGGGATTTTTGAACCGCTAAGGTTATTGCATTGCCCTTTTGCCTACCACCAGCGTAGATCAACTCACCTTTTTTCTTGATTACAGGAACTTCTTCTCCCGTCACAAAACTGTAATCAATATTGGCATCTCCTTCCAGGAGAATACTGTCTGAGGGGATAAGTTCCTCATTTCTTACCTTGATGAGATCCCCTACATGAAGTTTGACCAAGGGAATAACTTCCTCCCGGTCTGCTATCAGTTTGGTAACTGCTATGGGGAAATAAGACTTGTAATCCCTGTCAAATGAAAGGGTGTCATAAGTTTTTTGCTGGTAATATTTCCCAATCAAAAGGAAAAATAACAGACCCCCAAGGGTATCCATGTATCCCTCGTTTCCTAAAAGGAAAATATCATAAAGGCTATAGGAAAAAAGAGTCACAATACCGATGGCAATCGGTACATCCATATTCACAGCTTTGTTACGAACAGAAATCCAGGCAGACTTATAATAATCTGTAGCAGCATAAAAAAACACCGGCAAGGACAAAAGAACATTCAGGTAATTGAAGGTCTTTTTGAATCCATTCCCCAATAGCTCCGCCTCTGCAAAGTATTCAGGCAAACTGAACAACATCATATTACCGAAGCAAAATCCAGCAACAGCAAGCTTATAGATTAGCTTTTTATCTGTTACTTGGACAGTTTTTTTATCAGCATCTGCCAGGTTTATGGTTGGCTCATAGCCTATTTTGGATAAAAGTTGTACCAAATCCTTCAGACTGATCTTTCTCTGCTTGAATTTGACCTGGACTTTTTTCTTTATAAAATCTACCCTTCCAGATACTACTCCTTCATTGAGTTTATGCAGGTTTTCGAGTAACCATATACAAGATGCACAATGAATCAAGGGTACATTGAATGTTATATGAGTTTCTTCTTCATTCTGAAAGTCTACCAGTCGCCTAACAATATCCTCATCATTCAAGTAATCAAATCGATTGTCTCTTTTGGAGGTATTTTTCTGACTGGAACCTGGTTTTTCTGCTATATCATAGTAGTTACAAAGATCGTTTTCACTCAATACCTCATACACGAGTTTACATCCGGTACAGCAGAAATCCTTGTCATCAAAATGCAGAATTTCATCCTTACAGGATTCCCCGCAATGAAAGCAGTTTTGTGTGCTTGTAGATGGACCAATATGGGCTGATTTGCTCATGTATTTAGTATTGAATAATCAATGTATCGTAGTAAATCAATTCTCAAGAAGAGAGGTAAAATGATAGCTTATTGTACCACATGCCTCCTTTATAGAAGTGAAAAAGAACTTTTGCCAGATCAGCTTGATAGTTTTTGGTAGTTACCAAAAGGGTACATTTATGCTTGACAGCATAGGACCAAAAGTCACCAATCCGATTGAAATTGAATTTGATAAATGAAGTTTCCGCTGTCCTTGAGGCCAAGAGCTGGACCAATTCCTGTTCTTCTCTCTGCTTGGATTTTGGGATAAAGCAAGGTGAAATGATGGTTGCTTTACTTTCACCAATATTTTCTTCAAAAAGATCTATGAAATTCTTAATCAAACTGGCAGATGCCGGAGTCCCATCATAATGGAACAACAGGCTTTCAAAACTCAACTCATCATCAAAAAGCAGTACAGGCACAGAGCAGGGTTCCTTCTGCAAAGGGACTGGTCTATCGAATTGGTGGATCCAATCCAGTATTTCCGGCAGGTGGGCTGTATACAATGATGGCCCTAGCTCCGGACTACACTGCACTCCACTTCCACCTTGATTGAGATGAATAGAAAAACCGCTGGGCAAACGGCCACAGAAATGAGTTGAAACTATTTCTTCTGGAAATGCAAAACCCGACTTAATTTTATTCTCCCCCTGCATAACTTTGATATTTATTGGTACAAATCTAAAAGGGAGGGAATTGGAATTTGGTGACTTCTAGTAGGTCAAAACATGATAAAAGTCATGTTTTGATTCTAGGGCTCTAAATACTCTTTCTACATGCTCATAATTTTCCTAAATTGAGTTTATGGTAAAAATATTTACAACACTCATCATTTTGATTGCAACCAGTTTTCAATCTACTGCACAATCACTTTTTAATGGAAGTTCATTGGATGGCTGGTATATCGACGTCCCTGATTTAGAACTCGATAGCAATTTGAGAATACCATTTATTGTAAGAGAAGGAATGCTTGTAAGTCTCGGTACTCCCATGGGACATTTGATTACCAAAAAAGAATTTGAGGATTATATACTTGAGGTAGAATATAGGTTTCCCGACGAGCCTGGGAATTGTGGTGTTTTGGTTCATGCTTCTACTCCCAGGATGCTTTACAGTTTGTTCCCACAATCTATTGAAGTACAAATGATGCATGGGAATGCTGGTGATTTTTGGTGTATTGGAGAAAATATTGAGGTCCAAAACATGGAAAAAAGAAGAGGCCCCAAAGAAAACTGGGGCGTCACTGAGGGCAAAGAAAGAAGGATAAAAAACCTTACAGATGACTCCGAAAATCCACTTGGAGAATGGAACCATATGACCATAGAATGCAAAGGCGATAATATTACTGTTTGGCTAAATGGTGATCTAGTGAATGAAGGATTTAACGCAACAGCCAAAAAGGGAAAAATTGCTATTCAGGCTGAGGGTTCTGAGGTGGAATTCAGGAAAATTGAAGTCTTCCCACTACAATCAAAATAAAGCAGTTACTTGCATTCTGCCTATATGTACCAACCTCCCCAAACCTTCTGAATTTCTGCCTTCATAAACCACATTCATCTGTAGCCCCTCACCTATTTTTTGCAGCCAATTCAAAGTCCATGTCACATTGCCCCCGACCGTAAGTGCCTGTAGCATTTCATAGCCCGCGGGAGAGTTGGGGATGCCATTATAATCAATGTGTATATACCTAAAGTTGGCATTGATGGTGGTTTTGATGGCCTTTGAATACCTGAAATCTAGTCCAGTTTGATGCAACCTTGCCCTTTCATCTATCTCGGTGTTGGCTACATTTTGTTTGTCAGTGAAATTATAGGTAAACGTAGTTCTAAAAATACTGCTTGGCTGCCATGCCAATTCAGGCCCCAGTCCAGACTGCTCAATATCATAATTCCTATTATCCAAAAAATCAGAGTTTGCAATCCTATTTCCTATTTGGCCTATGACACGCAAGTTGAGGTTGGGATTGAAATTATAACGGGTATTGAGTCTTAAGTCTTTTTGAATTAAATCATCAAAGCCTCCTGCAAGAAGTTGTTTGTTTTGGCTATCGAAAATAGAAAAATCAAATCCATATTTGGCAGAAGCCCTATTGAAGAAAAACGAAGACCTGATGACCTGCCTTACAGATATCAGATCCTCGTCAGCAAAGCCTCCTACAAAAGGGTTGATCCTATCCCAAAACTCACTCGACGTGATTTTCTTCTCAATACTCACACTGCTGGTATTTGAAAAGCGCTGCAAAAACTTTCTCATCCCTCCTTCTTTACGCCAAGCATCAGGAAATTTTGCATTAAGACGGTAATTGAAAATAGTAGTGAAAGCCTGTACAAAGTCTGTTGTCGGCACAAAAACCTTGATGAAATTTTTCTCCTCAGGGTTGATGGCAATATAGAATTCATTCAACTGTTGGATACCATCCCCATTATCATCCCTCCATGCGTGTGTACCTTCCCCGGTAGGTACTGGTAAGAAAACAAACTCTCTTCGGAATTCCCGTCCATTTCCCAAAGCATAACTGAGCTCATTTCTTACATTTCCATTACCCAAAGTACCTAAGTAATCAATTTTGCTAAGAACAGTGGTTTCCTTTTGCTGACCCAATCGCACAAATTGTAGCTCTCTGTAGGTAAAGGTTGCATTGAGGTCATGTCCCTTAAATCTACGCTTCAATCCAAACATGGTCTGAAAAGCTTCAGTATCTGTGGTCAGGATACCTGCAACAGGAAACTTATCTTCTCTAACAGAGGCATTGATGAAAAAGGAGTATGGCAAGGTATCATTACTGTTCAGGTACACCATGTGTTCCAAAAAGTTCATGGCTGTACTTACAACTGAATCTCTTTCGGTATCACTGACGGCATTTCTATCCAACATTAATCGGTAACCTGGCACAAGGACCTTGGACCTGTATTGTACATCACCTGTATACCTCACCCAGGAAGAATTAAGATCTCTTACATCCGAATCCAGGACAAATAAATCATTTTTGACAAAGAATCTCTTGCCCAATTGTTGGTTCCACTTGGCCATATGCTGCGTCCCTGACAAGATGCTGCCTCGGTTCCTAAAATTGAATCGGTAACTGGCCAGGTTATTCAAATCCTTTTGAAACTCAAACTCGGTATTGAAGATCCTTTCATGCCCTGCCAGTTCTGCGTCCTCAGGTCTAAGACTCCAATCTCGGTCAAATTCAATATACCTCAAGCGATCAATAAAACTGAAATCAGCAGAGTTATACTCAAACTCTGTCAAGGCATTGAAGGTATACCCCTTAAACTTCTCAAACTGCCTATTTTGGGAAATCACCCCTGATTTAATTCCAAAGCCCCTATTAGACTCATTGTCTATTTCTGAAAACAGGTTATTATCCTTTTCTGAAAAAGCGAATTCAGTAAAAACTTCTTCATGGCTGCTCAATTTGATCCTCGCTCCTGTGGTAAACATCTGCCTTTTGTTTGGCGCAGGCAGAGGTGAAAGGATGGAATAATTACCTTGTTGTACACCATTTACCCTGGGCCGGAAAACAAATACAGGTCCATTGGCTATCTGTCTATCCCTGACATAATCTCCATTCCCTTGTCCTACCTCGCTGAAGGATACAGCAAAATGGGCTTCTTCAGGATTAGTGGAATATTCATAAAATGTAATTGGCAATCCAGCATCATCCACATCCTGTACCCTTCTATAAAGCACTCTATTTTGATCAAAAGCAACACTATCCACCCTAGGGACTGCAGCTGACTCAATGTCATCGCCTACTGAAGCCAGCAACCTTTTATCCGCATCGGAAAATTCAAAAAACAATGGCCTGTTCCTATTGTCCTGCTCCCTATAAAAGTTCATGTATAAGGAAACTTTGTCGGTCTCTTGAATATGATTAGCTGATATTATTGACCTGGTGAAATTTCTCTCTGCATATTCAAAATCAATCCTCACACGTGAATATTGGGTAATCAGTACATTTGGGGTAAAGGTGATTTCACCCTGATTATAGTCAATTACATAATCATAATTGAAACCTCTTTGCAATTGTTTACCGTCAAGAAATACTTTTTCAGAATTGGCCATGATGATGACAAAGCGTTCATTCTGCGGACCCGGAATCCTATAAGGACCCAATGTCCCTTCACTGATTTCTAAAATAATAGAGGCAAATTTACCTTTTGCTACTGAAGCGGAACCTTGGGATGAAGCGCTCCACTTTTCCCCAATTTTGTAATTTGAGGTCAGCTGCGCCCCTTGCACGTTTTTGTAGTACCGCAAAAATTCTGACTTTCTTTGCTGCAAAACAATGTCCCCTGCGGCCAAATTAAACTTATCATTATACAATTCCACCAGTACATTATCAAAATCCTGGAGTTGCTGTGTATTCCCCTCAGGTTGAAAAGGAACATTTTGATCGGTTATACTTGCTCGTATGTTAAGATTATCCGAAAGTTGGCCACTCATCTGTAAATTGAGGGAAGAATTTACGAACAGGTTTTGGGTATTGCCAAAGGAAACGCCACGGGTCAAATTTCCTGATTTATTCAGGTTTGTTGCAGGAAAAAGCTCCTCCCTGAAATCAAAAGCCGGTGCAGCCTGTACCCGGTTATCCTTAAACATGGCCATGGAATCGTAATCCACCATCAAGGTTCTTTTGGCAGCAGAACTGTGAAAAGCATAGGGGAAAGTCTGGTAGCAAAACAACAATGAATCTGGAAGGGGCTGTTCCTGATCAATTTTTAATTTTCCTGTGCTAAGTGAATAATCAAAGCCAAAAGCTCGTCCTTCCGAATCAGTGACCTTTATAGATTCCTTTTTGATACTGAGAGAATCCAGCACAAACTCACCATTGACTTCTGATGCAGGCAACCACTTACAGGACTCAGACTGGGCAAAGGACTGAGAATAAAGACTCATCAAAAGCAGTAATGGAATGATAAATAAACTCCCTAACCTGATCATAATCACACTCGAAGACCTCGCTAAGGTAATATTTTAAGCCAAACAATTTCAAACCTTAATTTTTAAAGGGCTATTTGTGCATTACCAAATCAAAACTCAGAAAGAAACTTGTACCGATTCCTGGCTGGGTTTCAAACCAAATTTTTCCGCCGGCAGTTTCCACACCACTTTTTGCTATGGCCAAGCCTAAACCTGACCCTTCGGATTTTGTACTGAAATTGGGAATGAAAATTTTGTCTTGAAGTTCTTCAGGAATTCCTTTACCGTTGTCTTTGATCTCTACAATCACCTTGCCTCCCAATTCACGCATAAATACATTTACCACAGGTTTTTTTCTTCCTTCCACCGCCTGAATTCCATTAATGATCAGGTTGGAGATAACCCTCCCAAAAAGCTGATCGTCACCAACTACAGTGAGCGGTATATTATCCGTATAATCTTCAAAAGTCACAGTACCCCTTTCCCTGTTTTTAAACAGCTCTATAGTACTTTTTACAATATTCCTAAAATCCATCAGCTCATTTTTTGGCAATGGCATTTTGGCAAATGTCGAAAATGAAGTTGCAATATCACTTAATGTATCCACTTGGGTGATAAGCGTTTCCACAGGTTTTTTAAGCATTTGAGGGTCGTCCAACTTCCCTGCTGCCTGAAGACGCAGCAAGTGTTGCAGGGTAAGCTTCATTGGGGTAAGCGGATTTTTGATTTCATGAGCGACCTGTTTAGCCATTTCACGCCATGCACTTTCTTTTTCAGTATTGGCCAAGACATTTTTACTTGCCTCTAACTTGAAAAGCATATTGTTGTACTCGTTGACAAGCATACCAATTTCATCCTTGGATGGCCAATACATAGGTTCGTTGTTTTCCAAATCAGTAACTTTCAGTTTTTGGGTCAAAAGCTTAAAAGGAAATGTCAGATTTTTTGAGACAAAATAAGAGACAAACAAAAAGATGATGAACACAAGGACAAAGATATTCAAGATATTACTGAGTACATCTGCGATCAAAATATCAAGCTCATTTTCAGATTCAAAAAACGGAATGGCAATAATAGCCTGGACCTGCTGACCATCTGAGCTTCTAATGGCAGAGTACACAGCTTTATAATTCAGTTTACCTATACTTTCCTCAAGTAAGACAAGATTGTTTTGCCCTTCAATCAATTCTGCGATCGCCATAGGGTTCACATATCTTGTGACTACTCTTTTGTCAAAAATATTGGGTTGGGAACTGGTCATCAGAAAACCTGATTTATCAAATACATTGATTTCTATATTTGCGGTTCCAGCAAGATTGTTAACTTCTTCGAAAAAATCTTCGCGGTCTGCTACCCCAGCACTTTGTTTTTCCATGATCGCAGAAAGGTTATCCTTAACCAATGTGGCTTTTTGGAAATACTGCCTGTGAAGTTCATCCTGATAAGAACTTGCTAAAAGCCCCAATATGATAGCTGAAATGATCAAAATGGGAAAGAAAAAGGCAAAGTTCAGATACATTTGAAGCTTGGTCGCATAGTTGAAATTGAAGCTCCTCAGACCTTTTAACAAGGCATAGATAACCACACTCATAAGAGTGAGAAGGATGTAAAACAAAAAGAAAAGTGAGATATCTGCGAGGATATAATAGATTGAGTAAATCGGAGATGATACAATAACTACTTTTTCATCACTCTTTACACCAAGATGATGGTATTGTTTCTTGTATATACCGGAACTGAACAGGGCGCTGTTATCGAGAAAAGTATGTAAATCCGAAGCTCTATAGTTAAATACCCCAACACCGTATTGCAGCGCACCGTCCAGATACACTGCAAAATCGTAATACCTGTCATTTAAAGAAGCCTGGTAATTCTGATCCATCAACAGCTTAGGAAAGACGGAACCAGGTAAAATCCTGATTTGATTCAGTTCAAGGTAAACGGTTCCCAAAAACACATCATCTCTATAGAGAGGGATAAAAGCATAATATTGATTGCTTCCAATTTCTTCGGTTCCCTTGATAAAATATAAGTCTCTCACTGAAGTGACATAATCACTTTTGACATAGTTGACCCTTAAATCCTGCAGATTTTCTTCATCGGTCCGTTGCAATACGTTATCTCCAGATGCATTAAATACTTTCACCCTTAAGGCATACTGGTCAAAGTAATTTGTCATATGGATCCTTCTGATTTTTCTTTCAATGGGCTCCTTGGACTGTAGTGGGTCTGTAAGGGCATTTTTGATAAAAATATCTTCAGAAATCCTTTTCATAATATCAGAGAGAAAAAACTCAGCCATTACATCGTTTTCTATAAGTTGCTGATTCCCGAAGCGGATTTTGGATTGTTGCTGTCTCTCAAGTAAAACTTCATGCGCTGCAATCCCTGTAACAATTGCGGAAATCAGACAGCCAAAGAAAAATGTAAGGAAGGTATTCAATCCTAACCTGAAAATGTTTTTATGCAATTCAAAGCTGATGATGGAAATCAAAAACAGCAGATGGGTAAGATAAACCAAGAGGTAAATCCAATTAAAAATTGATAGGCCGATGACTATTGGAGTAGAGAATACCAATAGCACTTTAAGTGCATACGTCTTACTTGAAGGCCTATGTTCCAATACCAAGCTTAAGGCTATAATGGAAAACAAAAGGTAACCTGCGCTTCCGAAAAAAACCAATAACAAGCTTATACCTTTGAAATAATCAAATGAGGGGATACTGAGGATATTAAGGTCCCACTGAGCATTACTGAGTATATTGATGTATAAATAATAAAACCCAACTAACAGTACACTGGAGGTGAGATATGCCAACACAAAGAAATACCACCTTTTATATTTTGTACTGAATTCATAGAACCTTTGTGTAAATGAGGGACCCAACAAAATGGCTAGGATCATAGAAAAAGGAATGATCAGGCAAAGCATGTTAAGTAGCAAATCTCCCAAACTGGGATTAAGCAAGGAAGAAGCAAACCGGCTTGAATCAAATAAGCTAAAGTCAAAGTATTCCTGTGGAAAACCAAAAAACAACATGAAGCCCCGGATTGAAAAGAGTATCAGGCATGAGTAAAAAACTGCAATGAATTTTTGTCCCTTTTTCCAAATAGTTTTTACAAAATCAAATCCTGATATCAGAATCAAAAAGAGCAAAGAAAAAAAGAAAACCATCAATGGAATGTTGTTGGTTTGTCCTATAACCTGGTATCCCTGTCCAAAGTTTATTGAAAACAGGTATTCATTTTTGGAACCTTTGACATCTACAAATTCATTTCTCGGTTCAGGACTGATTTCCAACCTATTATTTCCGAATACTGATTTATTAAAACCTGAAGGCAGGTATTCATTTTGGATCTCGCGCTTATTGACCAATGGATATGTTTGAAACAGGATATATCCTTGCTCATTCCTACTAAAGCGCCTCATTTTGGAAAAATAAATTCCTTCCCTATCTTCTAAAATCCTTTGATTTTCCTGTGTTTTTATGTTTTCAAAATCAGGGATATATGAAAAATCAGACCAATAGATAAGTTTGCCGGCCTCGTCGAATAGGTAATAGTTATGATAGGAATCAATACTTAGATTTGAAAAAGTCAGTGCTTCATCAGGCCTGTTTCGCATGAGGATCTCTATAAAATCAAGATCAAACTGAGCTTCTACCTGATTGATTTTTTTTGAAATTGGCTTCAAAAATCTTTCCTCACCCTCCCTGTTGCTGAGCATAAAATTCAAAGCAAGCAACAAGCCTATTCCCAGGACTGCCATCAAGAGGATAAAACGTTTTTTCTTCAGCATAAGCGGGATAAAAGTAAAAAAGCAAAGTCTATATTCAAACTTTGCTTTTTCTTTCAGAATTTCTCTCCTTGGAAGACAAACTTGGATTTCCTCTTTTTTGCTTTTTTATACCACAGATATCCAATTACCATTGCAATCAGGTAGGGCATCATAAAAAGATACATTATACCTGTATTTAAACCTGCCCCAACCGAAGTTTCACCGGTATTGAGGTTGTTTTCTACTGTTGCCCTACACATAGCACACTGAGCCCAAGATTGAACTTGAAAAAACACCGTCAATAGGAATGTGATCGTTAGGCTTTTAATTATTTTCATCTGTCTATAATTATTTTCACTTGTCACTGCGATCTATCGAGTATAGCTAAGGGGACTCGTTAGGATTTCATGATAACTCAGTTACCAATAGGGCTATCCATTTCAATATCATATGTATCATGCCTGTGGCAGAAATGCATGATTTTGTATTAGATTAACGTTGGCTTTTGATTTTTAGTTTAGAAGTTATAGTAAGGGCTGATCATAAGGTACACCAATACTCCCGTAACAGTAACGTACAACCAAATAGGGAAAGCATATTTCACAACCTTCTTATGTTTTTGCCTTTGGTCAGTATAACCGTAGTAATATGCCAAAAGTATAGGGAACAGTGCCACTGCTGCCAATATGATATGGGTAATCAAAATAAAATAGTATACAGATTTTATGAATCCTTCACCACCAAAGGTAGTACTTTCAGCAGCAGCATGATATATAACATAAGATACCAGGAATATCGCTCCCAACCCAAAAGCTGAAGTCATTGATGCCCTATGTAGGGCTATATTTTTTTGCTTGATAAAAATCAAACCCATAATCAATGCAATCGTAGCTGCCGTGTTGATCACAGCATTAAGGTGGGGCAGGAAGTATACCCATTCAGTAGCCACATCCAGCTTGGAAGGCATAAAGAGTAAAACTGCAACAAGTACTGGAACAATCACCGAAATCACGGTGATTAACTTCATAATCCCTTTGTCTTGAGGAGACGTCATTACATCATTTCTTTCCATATATTAATATTTTAGCTTCTAAAATAAGTCTATCAACTTCATCCCTGTTGGTACCACTGTAATATCCTCTTATCCTTCCTAGTTCATCAACAAGCACAAATTTATCACTATGAATAAACTCTTCAGGATCTCCATACCCGTCTAATGTAGGAAGTATAAAACCACATCTTGCCAATTCATAAATATTGGACTTATCACCAGTAAGAAAATGCCATTTATCAGGATTGGCATTATGCCGTTGTGCATACTCTGCCAATACCTCAGGCGTATCATACTCAGGGTCTATAGAGATGGAATAAATTTGAACATCATCTTCATCTCTGAAAGCATCATCGACTCTTTCCATTTCTGTAGACATTACGGGACAGATACTTGGGCATGAAGTGAAAAAGAAATCAACAATAGTAATCTTTCCCTCCATTTCACTCCTACCTATCTGCTGGTTATTTTGCGTAGTAAATCTGAATTCCGGAATATAATGTTGGCCATCTTCCACCACATCACATTCCTGAAAAGGGTTTTCTACCCCATCTTCATATAGAATAGGGATATCATAATGATTGGTACCAAATGATTTTAGAAAAACTATAACCAATACTGGCACCATCAGAACACATACCAACACTAAACCTTGTAATATTCTTATTCCTCTCATACTTTATATAGAGTAAACAAAAAAGTAGGTTGAAGTGTCACACCCCAACCTACTTTTTTTTAAATTATTAATATTATTTTTTACCACCTAATCATAAAGATGTCACTTCCCTCTCTCATCAAAGCTATTACCAACCAAACAAGGAAGATCAAAGGCACAATAATGGAGTAGAACAATGGCTTGGCTTCATCTCCAAGGTGCATAAATTCCATCATAATATATTTAGCCTTCCAAATTGTAAGACCAATAAATATCGCGTAAAGCAATAAACCTCTTGGTAATGTAAATGCAAACACGAATTCAATAGAGGTAAGAATTAAAAGAATACCGGCTGTCTTCCAGATTTTCTTTATTTTCTCTTCATTTCTTGGCGTAACTTCCAAGGTCGATTTATTTTCATCAATTGCCATAATGCTATATTTAAATGTTTTAGATCAAGTAAAAGAAGGTGAAAACGAATACCCAAACCAAATCTACAAAGTGCCAATAAAGGCCTATTTTTTCAATCATTTCATAATGACCTCTTCTTTCATACACTCCGACCGCTGCTTGATAAAACGCCAAGAAGAGTAAGAAGACACCAATAGTAACGTGAAATCCATGAAAACCTGTGATAAAGAAAAAGAGCTGGGCAAAAGCCGCCGGTCCATATTCATTCACGGCAAGATTAGCACCGTAAACTGTTTCTGAAACAACTCTTCCCAAATTATTAACATAAGTAATCATTGATCCACCATCAGTACCATGGATAAAGTGAGACCACTCCCAAGCCTGACAGCTTAGGAAAGTAATTCCACCCAATAATGTCCAAAGCATCCATTTGACCACATCATTTTTATCATTTCTATGACCGGCCTCAACAGCCAAAACCATAGTAACAGAACTCATGATAAGGATAAAAGTCATCAAACCCACAAATGCTAAAGGTACATGCACCCCATGAAGAAAGGGAAGGGCATCGAATACCATTTCAGGTACAGGCCAATATTCATTGGAACCTACAAAAACGTCATCTGGTCCAGCATAAGTGGGATAAGATACCCTGATGGCAGCATAAGCTGTCAAAAAGGCCGCAAATGTAAAGATATCTGAAAGGAGGAAAAACCACATCATTAGTTTTCCATAACTAGCCTTGAGTGGTTCGTTACCACCTCCCCAAGTTCCTCTTTTGGAGCTCACTCCAACAGCAGTCGCAGTCGTTGACATATAAATTAAAATTTACTTTTTAATGATTCAATAACAAGAACATAAATAGATAGATCCAAAGCCCTCCAAGGAAGTGCCAATAGGTAACACACATTTCCATGGTATCAAGATTTTTGGAGTGCACCTTATATCTAAAGGACGAAATTAACACAATAATTAGAAAAATCACACCGCTTACCAAGTGTAATGCATGCAATCCCGTGAAAACATACAAAAATGACCCTGCAGGATTACCTACAAAGAACACATCTCTATCTACTAAAGCGGTCCAACTGTACCACTGTCCTATCAGGAAAATAAGCCCTAAAACAGAGGTGAGTATCATACCTGCCCTAACTTTAGCCAAATTGTCTTTTGTAGCAGCAAAATATGCATAGTGCAACGTTATGCTACTTAAGACAATAATTCCTGTAGTATAATAAAATATATCAGGAAGCTCAAATTCCAACCAATTTCCTTCAGCTTGGCGTACAATATAAGCACTTGTCAAAGAGGCAAATATCATCACAACAGTCACGATGAAAAGCCATAAGGCAAATTTCTTCGGATGCATGGAGATGGGCTGTTCAGCTCCTTCTATGTAAGCATATTTTTCTTCCATGATTTAAACTTTATCCAATAAAAACGCAATCTGCACTATTGGTAAGTACAAGAACGATCCAAACATAATTTTCAAGGCTGATTTTCTGGAGCAATCTCTCATCAAAGAGAAAGTCTGCGCCAAAAATAAAACCCCACATATAGTGACAATTACTGCCGAATTGATTCCTGTCAGTCCAAAATACATTGGCAGCAGACCTAAAGGAATCAAGAACAAGGTATAAATCATGATTTGAATAGCAGTATTGAGATCCTTCTTTCCACCGCTAGGCAATAATTTGAAACCAGCATTTTTGTAATCCTCATCTCCAACCCAAGCAATCGCCCAAAAGTGTGGAAATTGCCAGATAAATTGAATGCCGAAAATAATTAAAGCCTCAACACTAATTGAACCAGTAGCTGCTGTCCAACCCAATAAAGGAGGCATAGCTCCTGGAATTGCACCAACAAAAACAGCTATAGGACCAACACGTTTCAATGGTGTGTAGACAAATATATACAACACCATGCTCAACACTCCTAAGAGTGTTGTCAACGGATTTGTGAATATCCATAAAATTGAAATACCCAGAATTGCTGTAATCGTAGTGAACCAATACGCTTCCTGAAGGGATATTTGTTTCATCGGCAAAGGACGATTTTCTGTCCTTTTCATCAACTTGTCATAATCTTTTTCAAGAATTTCATTGGCTGCACCCGAGGCTCCTGTTATCAAAAACCCTCCGGCTATTAAAGCAAAGAATGCTCCCCATGAAAACATTGATCCTGTATCACCCAAGATGAAGCCAAAACCAGCAGAGAAGGTAACTAAAGCCGAAAGCCTTAACTTAATCAACTCAAGATAAGCCTTGCCTCTAAAGGCAATTGCATCAAGTAATGTATTTTCCGAAATATTAATAGTTCTCATGAACCGATATTTTCTAGTTGTAATTTCTTTTGGTCATTCAGCTGAAGTAATAAAACGAACTGAACACCAATTATTAGTGAACCAAATAACAAGTGTATAGGCTGAAGGAAGGCCGGTATGGCAAAATATGCCATTCCAATACCTGTAAATATTTCAAGCCCAATAATCCCCAATAATATCAAGGACCACTTGTATAACATGGTATTTCTTAATGAGTATTTATATACTTTATATATAAATAAAATATGAACACCCAATAGAAGCAAGGAATAAGATCTGTGAATATAGAATGGAAGACCTAACCTCTCTACCCATTCTGACCTTAGCAAGTACCCAAGTTCAAATGCTACCTTATCAATTTCTTCCCTAACCTGAGTTCCTAGTACTATTTGAACTATCATCAGGATAAAGCCTACAAGTAAGATATAATATAATCTATTCGGCTTTTCAGTGGCATATCCAGTTTTGGTTGCTAACCTGTAGGAACTATAATAAGTATATAGCAAAAGACAAACTATTACCAAAGCTAATACCATGTGTAAGGTAATCATCCAAGGTAATAAGTTAGTAGACACCACAATTGAACCTATCCAAGCTTGGAAGAGCACCAAGAACAGATTGAAAACAGAAATTATAGTAATTTTCTTATCAACCTTCCACAGAGACAAGGATCTGTAAACTGTTATCAGAACCAAAATCCCAATAACCGCTCCCAATAACCTATTAAGATATTCTATCCAGGTTTTAACTGGATTAAATTCTTCTTCAATAAGAATTGACTTGTCGTTTCTGATTTCTTCCGCTTTCTTTTGAAATCCAAGACGATCTAATTGAGCAACAAACTTTTCATTCTTCTTAACCCTTTTGGCTAAGTATATGTCCTGATAATCATTTGGGAGCTGATTCACGCTTGTAGGCGGAACCAAACTCCCAAAACATTTTGGCCAATCAGGGCATCCCATACCGGAACCCGTACTTCGTACTACCCCTCCGACCAATATCAGAAAATAAACAGCAATCACAGTGATCAAACTGATACTGCGAAAGCTATATATGGATTTAAGAATTTGTGGATTCATTCGCAACTAAAACTGCCTCCTCCTCTGCTATAATTTCCTTCTCCAATTTAACAAGTTCCTGTTCGTGAGGAAGATTGGATTCAGGTGTGGCAGACAAAGGTACTGTTTGAGGGATATAATCCTCGGCAGCTCCTGGTTTTGAATAATCGTAAGGCCATCTGTATACAGAAGGGATTTCTCCAGGCCAGTTACCATGCTGTGGGTGCAATGGTGTAGTCCACTCCAAGGTATTTGATCTCCAAGGATTTAATGTTGCAACACGTCCTCTATACATAGAATAGAAGAAATTGAACAAGAAAATCAACTGAGCACCGAAGGTAAGAATTGCCGCAACAGAAACGAACAAGTTCAAATCAGTATACATATTTGAGAATTCAAAGCCTGTCCAAGAGTAATACCTTCTAGGAAAACCTGCTATACCAATGTAGTGCATTGGGAAGAATACCAAATAAACTCCTATGAACGTCGCCCAGAAGTGTACATATCCAAGCCTCGCATCCATCATTCTACCAAACATTTTTGGGAACCAATGGTAAACACCCGCCATCAATCCGAAGAAAGATGCTGAACCCATTACCAAATGGAAGTGAGCCACTACGAAATAGGTATCGTGCAATTGAATATCAATAGCGGAGTTACCCAGGAATATCCCTGTCAAACCACCTGAGATAAAGAAGGACACAAGACCAATAGAAAACAACATACCTGGTGTGAAAATTAGATTTCCTCTCCAAAGTGTTGTTAAGTAATTAAATACTTTAACCGCAGATGGGATCGCAATAATCAATGTAAGGAACATAAAGATTGATCCTAAGAAAGGATTCAAACCTGAAACGAACATGTGGTGCGCCCAAACAACAAATGATAGAATGGTAATCCCTAGCATGGAGATGATCATTGCTTTATAACCAAATATTGGTTTTCTCGCATTAGTGGCAATTACCTCTGAAGTGATACCTAGTGCTGGCAACAATACAATATATACTTCAGGGTGACCTAAGAACCAGAAAAGGTGCTGATACAATACTGGACTACCTCCTGTATTTGGCAAAGCTTCACCTCCAATGTAGATATCGGAAAGGTAAAAACTGGTTCCAAAACTTCTATCAAAAACCAACAACAAAGCAGCAGAAAACAAAACAGGGAATGACAATAAACCAATGACAGCAGTCAAAAAGAAAGCCCAAATGGTCAAAGGAAGCCTTGAGAAGGACATCCCTTTTGTTCTCAAGTTAATTACTGTAGTGATATAATTGATACCACCAAGTAGTGAAGACGCTATAAAGAAAGTCATTGATATCAACCATAGAGTCATACCTAATCCTGAACCTGGTATAGCCTGTTCTAGGGCAGATAGGGGTGGATAAACAACCCAACCTCCACCAGCAGGACCAGTTTCTATAAATAGAGACACGAACATGATTACACCAGATACAAAGAAGAACCAATACGACAACATGTTCATAAAACCTGAAGCCATATCTCTAGCACCAATTTGAAGTGGAATCAAGAAATTCGAGAAAGTTCCTGACAAACCTGCGGTAAGCACAAAGAAAACCATGATTGTACCGTGCATTGTAACTAAAGCAAGATAAAATTCAGGATCAAGTGCTCCATCAGGGGTTATCCAACCTCCTAGGATAGGTCTTAACCACTCTAAGCTCATATCTGGGAAACCCAATTGAAGCCTAAATATTAAGGAAAGAAGACCACCGATAATTGCCCAGAAAATACCCGTAACCAAAAACTGCTTACCGATCATTTTATGATCAGTAGTGAAAATGTATTTGGTTATAAAATTGTCGTGGTGCTCATGATCATGATGATCATGTGCTGCATCACTCTGAGAAGCTACACTAGCTGTTGCCATATTTGTTTAATTTAATTACTTATGTTCGCTGATTGTTATTTCAGCTAATTCTTTCAATTCCGCTGGAAGGTTCTCAACCAGAGACGGGTTGTTGACTATATAAGGCTTCTGTTCGGAAACCCACTTCCTGAATTCATCAGGCTCAACAACTCTAATTTCTTTTCTCATCGCATTGTGACCTCTACCGCAGATTTCGGTACATGCAATTTCATATACAAACTCTTCATTTCCAGTCTCTCTACGCATTTCTTCAGTTGTTTTAGTAGGAGTAAACCAGAATCTTGTCGGCATACCAGGTACTGCATCCATTTTCAATCTCATATGTGGAGCAAAAACAGAATGCAAAACATCACGTGCTCTAATTTTAAATAGCACAGGCTCACCTTTAGGAATAACCACTACAGGAGACATGAAATCATCTAGGGAATTTTTATCAGTAAAATCAACACCTGAAACATTGCTTGCAGATGTTAATCTATAATCATGCTCACCTAGAGTATTATCCATTCCAGGATATCTAACTTCCCATGCAAACTGATAACCTAAAATCTCAACAACATGTGAGTTCTCAGGAGCAGGTGCGGTAATATCAGACCAAGCTCTCCAACCACCAATAACAAGAACAGTTAAAACTATTGCCGGAACAATGGTCCAAATCACTTCAAGTTTGTTATTGTCAGGATAAAAAGAAGCTTTTCTTCCTTCTTTCCACTGGTACTTATAAGGGAACCAGAAAAGAAGAATATGAGTAACAATAAATATAAAACCAGTCACGGCCATTGTAATCCAAAATAACTGATCTGTTACTTCACCATGCTCTGATGCTATGGGCAATTGATAGTTGTCAAATTCCTTGATGGAGTACCAGAACATTAAACCTCCAGCACCAACGAGAAACACGATAAACATCAAAGCATTGATTTTATTACTGCTTGATGCTATCTTTTTATCACTTCCCTTAACAACTGAGACAAGTGTTTGGATTCTATATACCATCCAAATAATGGACAAGAGTAATAAAGAACCTATAGCAATTAGAAATCCGTACATAATTTTAAATTTTTCGGATAATTAAATATGATGATGATAACTCTCTTCCAACATAGGATGATTTTTAGCAACTAGAGGTTTTTTGGCAAGGCCTCCGAGCACAACAAGTGCAACTGCAGAACCATAAACCAAGAACATTCCAAGTTCCATTAAACCAAATCCACCATTTTGTCCAAGAGTACCGGGTTGAACCATCAAGAAGAAGTCAAACCAGTGTCCAAGGATAATAAGAGAACAGACTACCTTTAAGAAGATAGCGTGTCTCTTCGCATCTCTTGTCATAAGAACAAGGAAGGGTAGAAAGAAGTTTAGCACTAGGTTTACAAAAATGAACGGGCTGTACACGTCACTCTCCAATCTTTCAACGAAGTATACAGATTCCTCTGGAATATTGGCATAATAGATCAGTAAGAACTGAGAGAACCAGATATAAGTCCAGAAAATAGAGAATGCAAAAACAAATTTACCCAAATCATGAACATGGTTTTCATTTACCATTGCGAGGTAGCCGTTTTCCCTAAGATAAACAACTACTAGAGTGATAGCAGAAAGTCCTGCCACAAACCATGAAGCGAAGACATACCATCCAAACATGGTAGAGAACCAGTGCGTATCAATTGACATCACCCAATCCCAAGCAGAAATAGATGAAGAGACTGCAAAGAACACAAGGAACAAAGCAGACCATTTTCTTATTTTACCCCAATAGCTTGTTCCACCATGAATATCTTCTTCATAAGCAAGGTTTTTAAGTTTATTGAAGAAAAACACCCAGAAACCAAAGAAAACAACTAATCTGATGACAAAGAATAAAGGAAAGGTTCCTTTTTCCATAGGCCAATAAAAATAACTCCCTTTACCGTCTATGATTTTATCATAATGGGAATCGTTTGGATCGAAAAGATCGCTATGTGTCCAGTGGAAGATATCATGATTTACAATAAAGAAACTTACGAGCATCAATACGGCCGCAAATGGCAACCAATATCCGAACGAAAGCATTACTCTCAGAATTCCTGCAGACCATCCGGCTTGTGCAGCATATTGAATGGCAAAAAAGAATACACCGATAACAGCAATTCCTGTGAAATAAACATTGTTTATCCAAAGATTGGCAAAGAATCTTTGATACCAGTGATAAGCATGATCCCCACCTTCTGCATGGTCATTCCCACCGCCAAACATGGCCATGACAATTCCAATAACAAGGATAAGGGCACCTATACCCAACACCGTCATGATTGACTTCTTCAGCCCTGCTGTGAACTCAAATTTTTGATCCAAATTGTAGTTTGTAGTGCTATGAGCCATGATTATTGTTTCTGAATTTCTTGTTTAACATAGTGAACAATTTTCCAAATCCTCTCTTGAGGAATTTGAGAACCGTGAGCACCCATTCTGCCTTTACCTTTCATAATTACATGAAAGATGTGACCTTCAGGGAGATCTATATAGGCTCCACCTTTAAGATTTGCCACACCACCTACAACTTCTCCTGCTTTTCCATCACCTTCACCTCCAGCTCCATGGCAAGTTGCACAATACTGCGTGTACAAGACTCTTCCCTCTGCGATTACTTCGTCAGTAGCTTCTATCGGACTTTTCAGTTCAGCTGCTTTTTCCAGTTCAAAAGTCTTAAGTCTATAAGGCAAATATCCATCTCGATTTCGGGGAACTGTATTTGCAACTGGCTCCCTCATGTTCATACCGTGAGGATTGTTCACGTTACTGTTATAAAACTCACCTTTTCCGTCTTCACGACTAGACAACCAACTTCCTTCTTCCTCATTTTGTATTTGAGATAGAGGTTCATAAGCAACAGAATTATACATCTGTGGAGCGTACTCATAGCCGGGATGATCTCCTGAAGCGCCGCATGAAGCAACACTAAAGGCAAATCCAGCCATTGCAATTGTATATAGATATTGTTTGATTTTCATGACTTCTATTTAGCTATTCAAAACTTTTTTTATTCACCTCTGTGGCACCGGAAATTTTAAGCACGTCAGCTAATTTTTCTTCTCCAAGTCCTGCATTGGTGGCCAAATCTATTGCCATCACATGTTTATCATCAGTGATCCGAAGATCAAAGATCCTAGCCTGACCCCAAGGTTTCAGATTGCTCGCAACCATAAATACCCCTACCATACCAAAAGCAGCCAATAGAACTGTGAGCTCAAATGTTACAGGGATAAATGCAGGTAAAGAAGCATGATCCTTACCACCAATAATCATAGGCCAATCAAACTTCATCATGTAGAATTGCATGACCAATGCTAATGTAGTCCCTAACATTCCGAAAAGGAATGCTGCGATAGGTAGCCTACTTCTTCTGTAGCCCAATACTTCATCCAATCCATGAACTGGGAAAGGAGAATAAACTTCATGAATTTTAACACCACTTTTCCTTAACTGAGTTACGGCGTCCATTAATACATCCTCATCGTCATAAACCCCGAGGATAAAATTCTTATCTCTTTCCATGCTTATTTAGGTTGTTTAGTGGATGAAGATTTAATGATAGATTTAATTTCAAACATGTTGATTACCGGGAAAAACTTCGCAAATAAGAAGAACAAGGTAAAGAACAAGCCGAATGTAAATAAGTAAACCCCTACATCAGCCCAAGTTGGATAGAACATTGCCCAAGATGAAGGCAAGAAGTCTCTATGAAGTGAGGTTACGATAATTACAAATCTTTCAAACCACATCCCTATGTTTACTACCAATGATAAAATAAATGTCAAGACAATTGATGTTCTGATCTTTTTGAACCAGAATAATTGCGGAGAGATCACATTACAGGTCATCATAGACCAATATGCCCACCAATATGGACCAAATGCCCTGTTGACAAAAGCATACTGTTCAGCAGCAACACCTGAATACCAAGCGATGAAAAATTCTGTAATATATGCTATACCTACAATCGACCCTGTGATGATGATTACGATGTTCATCAATTCAATGTGTCCTATAGTAATATAGTCTTCCAGTTTGAATACTTTCCTCGTCACAATCATCAAGGTCAGTACCATTGCAAAACCTGAGAAGATCGCACCTGCCACAAAGTATGGAGGGAAGATCGTGGTATGCCAACCTGGAATTACAGAAGTTGCAAAGTCAAAAGATACAATGGTGTGAACCGAAAGTACAAGTGGGGTGGCTAGTCCGGCCAAGATCAAGGAAACGGTTTCAAACCTGCTCCAAGTTTTTGCTGCTCCATCCCATCCAAATGCCAAAGCACTGTAAATAATCTTCCTTAGCCCTGTCGCCCTATCTCTAATAGTGGCAAAATCTGGAATCAAAGCGATATACCAAAACACTAAAGAAACTGAGAAGTAAGTTGAGATCGCAAACACATCCCATAGAAGGGGAGAGTTGAAATTTACCCAAAGAGACCCAAAGGTGTTTGGTAATGGAAGGGCCCAATAAGCACCCAACCATGGTCTACCCATGTGTATGATTGGAAACATGGCTGCACAGATTACAGCGAAAATTGTCATCGCTTCTGCCGCCCTATTGATTGCCATTCTCCACTTCTGTCTAAACAGCAACAAAACTGCTGAAATCAATGTACCTGCGTGACCAATACCAACCCACCATACGAAGTTGGTAATATCCCAAGCCCATCCAATGGTCTTGTTGAGGCCCCACATTCCGATACCTTCCCAAAGTGTTGCCGCTAAAGCTATAAAACCTAGCGCCAATGCACCTACAGATACCAAAACAGCCAATAGCCAAAGCATACTTGGTTTGCCTTCGACCTGTCTTGAGATATCGTGAGTAACGTCTTTGAGTGTTTTCCCGCCTGTAATCAGCGGCTCTCGTACGGATGAAGTAACTTGCATATCTTATAAAATTATTATTACGCTTCTGATTTTTCCTTATTTCTGATTTTGGTAAAGTACCAAACGTTTGGACTAACGTTGATCTCTTCCAGTACGTGATATGCTCTTTCTTCATTCACTTCTTTCAATGCAGAAATAGTGTTTTCTTCAATTTTGAGCATCTTAGTTACATTACTGTCTGGATCATTCATGTCTCCGAATACAATAGCATCAGTTGGACATGCCGAAGCACAAGCAGTATTGATCTCTCCATCCTTGATTTTTCTGGCCTCCTTCTTGGCAGTCAGTTTACCAAGTTGAATTCTTTGAACACACATAGAGCATTTTTCAATGACACCCCTTGCTCTTACAGTCACATCCGGATTCAATACCATCTTACCAAGATCATCATTCTGCGCAACGTTCACTGCGGAGAAATCTTTGTTATCGTGGTATTTGAACCAGTTGAATCTTCTTACTTTATAAGGACAGTTGTTGGCACAATATCTTGTACCTATACATCTGTTATATGTCATTTGGTTAAGGCCTTCAGAAGAGTGTGTAGTTGCAGCAACCGGACAAACAGTCTCACAAGGAGCATTGTTACAGTGCTGACACATCATTGGCTGGAAAGTAACCTCAGGATTGTCTGCAGCTCTTTCAAGTTCGCTGTTTGAGCTTGAACCTTCAGGAGAACTGTAGTACCTGTCAATTCTGATCCAGGCCATTTCTCTTCTGTTCAACACTTCCTGCTTACCGACAACCGCTACGTTATTCTCAACTTGACAAGCTACAGTACATGCACCACAACCTATACAAGAGTTCATATCTATAGCTAAACCCCAATGGTGTTGACTATATTTATGCCCCTCCCACAAGGAAACTTTAGATGGCTTTACAAACTTGCCCTCTTTGTATACTTGCGGCTTATATCTTCCAGCAGAAGCATCTTCCTTATAATCTGCTAGAGTAGCTTCTTGAACGACAAACTCTCTACCCATATAGGTTTGATGCGTTTGTGTCTGAGCTATTTTATAAGAATCACCAGTAATTTCTACAGTTACGCCTTCAAAAACATCGTAATTAGTAAACCCTTTTGAAGAATCAAGTAGTGAATAAGCATTGACCCCTACACCATTGGCAACTCTTCCAGCTTTGGTTCTACCATAGCCCAGTGCCAATCCGAAGGTACCATCTGCTTGTCCAGGCTGCACCAAAACAGGCAAAACCAAAGACTTGTCTCCTACAGTGATTTTAGCCTTCTTAGTGGCTCCCTCCACCATCTTAACATTATTGTCTTTAGCCCATTTTTGAGAAACAGTAAGGTAATTGTCCCAAGTGGCCTTAGAGATAGGATCGGACATTTCCTGCAACCAAGGGTTGTTGGCGAATGTACCGTTACCAATACCAATTTTAGAATAAATGGCCAGCTCAGCACCTGTATTATCAGCTTTATATGCTCTTCCTATGGCGGATGCGGCTGATGATACGTCTGGACTTCCGCTTACTTCTGCACTTTCTACTTCTGAAGAATAAACTCCATTGTATAAAGACCTATCCCAGAATTCTTGAGTATCTGATACCTCAGATTGGGTTCCAATTAGAGAAGAAGTCCAGTTTTCTTGTAAAAAGTCAAAATAGTTGGTGTCCTCTCCTGACCAGATCAGGAATGATTCCTGTGCCTGTCTTGTATCGAACAATGGGGAGATAGTCGGTTGAGCCAAGCTGTACTCTCCATTTCTAGGATTAAAATCATTCCAGGATTCCAGATAATGATGATCTGGAGCTATATACTGAACCAAAGAAGCTGTTTCATCCATGGTACCATTGGTAGCCACTGAAACTTTTGCTTTTGAAATTCCTTCCTCAATGTCTGCACCTTTGGCAAAATCGTAAACAGGGTTACAATTATAGAACACAACTCCTCCGATTCTACCACCTTTTAGGTCAGCGACAAATTTATTCATTTTGTCATCATCACCTTTTCTGAAGTAAGAAGGCTTGGAAAAGTCAACAGACTTACCATTGTTACCCAAAAGGTCATTGATGGCATTGATTACTATTTGAACATTCGGATCATTTGATCCTGATACTACAATAGAGCTACCTCTATTTGCCCAAAGTTCATTTGCTGCCTGCTCCAAATGAGGGATCTCTACAGATCCACCTGAAACAGTAGATGCACCACCCTTTTTAGCTAAGGCATTATAAAGTGCCAAAACAGCCAATCCAGACTGAGAAGGTTTAATTGGTGTTCTGTAATCCGCATTTGCGCCAGTCAAAGACAAGTTGGTTTCAAACTGAAAATGTCTTGACATAGACCTGTTTTCGCTTGAAATTTTTCTTCCTTTTACATATTGCTTCGCAAATTCAATAGGAGAAATCCAAGTACCTAAAAAGTCTGCTCCAAAACTGACAATTACTTTCGCATCGTCAAATCTATAAGTAGGCAAACCTTCAACTCCATAAGAAGTCTCGGCAGCCTTCAAAATTCCATAATTGGAAATCGGATCATAGGTGATTATTTCTGCTCCAACAGATTCTGCGAAGGTATCAAGTGCCTTCTGCGTTGATGGAGAAAGAATAGTGTTGGTAACAACTTTCACTGAACCTGCAGAAGCAAGTTTAGATTTCAATTCATTGTCAAGTGATGACCAATCTGATTTTTCACCGTTAATATAAGGCCCCGCAAGTCTTTGCTTATCATAAAGTGACAATACAGAGGCCTCCACTATAGAATTCACTCCTTTACCATTGATAGGAGAAAGTTCATTTCCATCAATTTTTATTGGCCTTCCTTCTCTGGTCTTTACCACGATGGAAGCATAGTCTCCACCTGAAGCAAATGTAGAAGCATAATAATTTGGAATGGATGGGTTAATATCAACAGGCTTGTTGACATAAGGGATAGCTTTTCTTACCGGCGCTTCGCAAGCAGCAAGAGAAGCGGCCGCAAGGCTGAATCCCATCAACTTAAGGAAATCTCTTCTGGAAGCTCCTTCTTCACCACCCAAAGCGGATGGCCCTTCAGGAAATTCCCTATCTGCATTTTTTACAAACTCAGGTTCGTTTGTGAGTTCCTCTAACCCTTTCCAATAGGTCTTTTTATTTTCCTTCATTGTATATTCAAGAAAAGTACGTTCTGAATTTATTTATATTAATAATGGCACTTAGCACATTCCAATCCACCGATATCTTTCACTTTTAGTGGTTGTTTAGAATCGCTGTGTAATTGTACCAATTTATCGTAGTATTCATTTTTCTCTGAGCGGATGTTGGTTTGTCTGTGACAATCTATACACCACCCCATAGTCAGGGAACTGTGTTGGTATACAACTTCCATTTCTTCTATAGGACCGTGACAAGTCTGGCACTCCACTCCACCTACAGCAACGTGCTGTGCGTGATTGAAGTAAGAGAGGTCAGGTAAGTTATGTACTCTCACCCACTCTATAGGCTGATCATTGTCTACAGCATTGTAGATTTTTTGGATTTCTGGAGAAATTCCATCTTTACCATCAACATTCTGAATATGCATGTGGCAGTTCATACAAATGTTAGCTGATGGAATATTTGCAGATTTTCCAAGCTCTACGCCAGTATGGCAATACTGACACTGCATTTCATATTGTCCTGCATGAAGCTCATGTGAAAATGCAATAGGTTGCTTAGGCGCATAGCCTTGCTGTACACCAATAGTATAAAGCTCGTCTATTGCCGTTTTGGCCACCAGCGCAATTACAATCGTAGTGACTATAATGATAAAAGCATCTGATCTGAATACTTTGGCAAAATCGTATTTTTGGTTTATGAAGACTTCATCGTCTTCATCCAGCTTTTGCGAATTTAGATACTTTGTAAGGATAGATATGATTAATCCTAAAACAACAAGAATCAGTATCAATACCAAGACCAATACTCCAAGAATTATGGTAAGGTATTCACTAGGAACACCAGATCCTCCTGCTGCGCCTCCTTCTACGCTTTCACCGTCTGCTGCTGATGCACTGGCATCGGCTTTATCTCCATACTCTATGTATGCGAGAAGATTCAACAAATCATCATCAGACAAGAACTCATGGGCTGGCATTGCCAACTGATTGTACTCATTGTAGATGGCTACTGCTTCTGCATCACCTGAGGCAATGAGCGCTTGAGAGTTTTTGATGAACCTTTTAGTCCAATCGATAGAATGCCTATCGGTAACTCCTCTTAATGCCGGTCCGACATTCTTCTGGTCTAACCTATGGCAAGTCCTACAATTGGCATTGAAAATCGACTTTCCTGCTGCGATGGCTTCTTCAGCATCGGAAACATCAGGATGAGCCGCAAAGACTTGTGTCCCTAAACTCAGAAATAATAGCATCACTAGGGTGCTAATTTTCATCGGGACACTTGATAACGAGCGATTGATCGACATATTTATACTTAATTAAACAGTTTAATGCACGGTTTTTGAATAAACATTGCAAATGTACTACCCCAATTCTATTTTTCAAACTTGAAGGTAACACAAGCTCCTTAATTGTAAACAAACGTTTTACCATCATAAGTATTTGGTCATCAATACCTTATAATTACTAATTTTGACCCAAAATCAATTTAGAATCATTATAAATAAATCTATATTTGGTAATCGGTACCTATCCCTTATGACCTGAAGTATAAACTGTAACAATTAGGGATTTTAAAAGTCATTAAGGAGAAAATAAATAGTTAGGGATAAATTTATACTCTGCTTTTGCATTAAAGATGAATATCCATACATTTGCATTCCGATTTCAACATGGTCGAGTGGCCGAGTGGCTAGGCAGAGGTCTGCAAAACCTTGTACAGCGGTTCGAATCCGCTCTCGACCTCCACTTAAAAGCATCTCTTTATGGGATGCTTTTATTTTTTACAAGTAAAGTTTGGAAAGCTCTTTACAAGTTGCCTTTTTCAGAAAGGTCTGATCACCAACTCTACATTAATACACCTCTGTGAGGCGCTCTTACATCTTTCCGCTATTGAATCTGTAGAGACTGGATTACAATCAATTAAAATCATTGTCCCACAAAAAAATCATACAATAATTCAAGCCTTTGAATTAATCACCCGAATTGTTTACATGCTCAGTTACTTGGTATTTTCTTAAAGAATATGGGTAAATTCCTGTTTAAAAAACCAAAATTCGCTATGAAAAAACTAGTCTATATACTGCCGCTTTTACTTGTTTTAACCTCTTGTGAATTGGTGGAAGAGTTACTCAACACTTCTTATTCCACTACTTTCAAAGAGTCTTTTGATATCCAGATACCAGAAGGGCAATACACACAAGATTCCCCATTTTTAATACTAAAGGAGGAAGATATTGACTTGACTGATGACGAATTTCCACAAGAGGTGAGAACTGGTGTCTCTGAATTGCTGGACATCCAGTTTCAGTCCGTACTATTGCTTTTTCAAGGAAAAACCCCAGATGAAAATGAAAAAGCCTTTGAAAACGAAGGTATGATCAGCGGTACAATTGTCTTTTCAAACCCAGACGATCCTGCGCAGAATGTAGAAGTAATAGTACCTCCAGTTTCTTCACTCAATACCGAACCAGTAAGTCTTCCTCTACCTGACAATGTTGCCAACTCCATTGCCCAGCTGTTTTTTGGAAGTCCACGGGTACAGTTTATCATGAACCTTCAATATGTGGGGCCAGCTCCTTTTGAGGGAGAAGTTTCCATGGAAATCCCTATGGAGATTTCGCTTGGTTTGCTCTGAAATAAATTCTCCTACAAGCTAGCGGTAAAGATTTAAGTCCATCTATCCTCATCCTGTTGGATACCAAACTGATAATAGCTAATTTATCAGAGGACTAATTTGACCGGAAATGGCAATCAATCTAAAAGTGAATGGGGTGGCTCAATCTGTTGATGTAGACCCTGAAGAGCCCCTCTTGTATGTGCTTAGAGAAGAATTTGGCCTCAATGGCGTGAAATTTGGCTGTGGATTACAGCAATGCGGCACTTGTTTCATTTTGGCAGATGGTGAAGCCACGCCAACCTGTGTAAGGACGTGTGAAAGTTTTGAGCATATGGACATCCTTACCATCGAAGGTCTAGCCAATGATGACAGACTCCATCCACTTCAGGAAACTTTTTTTGAAGAACAGGCTGCACAATGTGGATATTGCCTCAATGGGATGCTGATCGCTGGATTGGCATTATTGAAGAAAAACTCCAAACCTACCGAAGATGAAATCAGGACTGCATTAGACAAGGTTATTTGTCGCTGTGGTACGCATACGCGATTTATCAGAGCAGTAAAGAAAGCGTCTGAAAATAACTCCAAATTTTAGGTTATGGATAATTTCAAAACGGACAGGCGTAATTTTTTAAAGACAACAGGTCAACTTTTAATCGGCTTCAACTTATTTCCATTGACTTTTTGCGGAATAAAAGAAGAAGGTTACGCTATTTCTCCTTATGAGGGCATACCAGAAAGGCCACATTTGGGTAGGAACTTGATTGATTCGTGGATAAGATTGGATACTGATGGGCATGTCACCATACTCACCGGAAAACAGGAACTTGGACAGGGAATACGAACTGCATTGATGCAAATCGCTGCTGAGGAACTTGATGTAAATATGGACATTTGTCACATCATCAATGGAGATACCGGTCAGACTGCCAATGAGGGTTATACCGCAGGAAGCAACTCTGTAGAGGGAAGTGGTAAAGCCATTAGGGAGGCAGCAGCTGAGGCTAGGGAATTCCTGGTCGGCAAAGCGGCTTCGGAATGGGATGTAGAAGCCAAAGATCTCAGAATAGAAAACGGAGTGATTTATGGACCTCAGGACCGTAAAACAAGTTATTGGGAATTATTGGATGGTAATTTTTACGAAGCAAAGGTGACAGGAAATGCTAAATTTAAAGACCCTAAAGAGCATCAGATAGTTGGAAAAGCAATTCCCAGAGAAGATATCAAAAATATGGTTCAGGGTGCAGCCCATTTTGTACACGATTTAAGGCTGGCCAATATGGTACATGCGCGTGTTCTCCATCCTCCATCCTATTCATCAAAAATCATCAAAACAGATATCGCTTCTGTCAATGCCATGCCTGGAGTACTGAAGACAATTCAGGATGGAAATTTCCTGGCTGTAATAGCCAAGAGGGAATATCAAGCAGTGAAGGCTTGGCAAAAGCTCAAAGAACTTACTGAGTGGGAAATAGAAAGCATCAAAATACTTCCCGAACAACTTTTTGATGATATGAAAAAAAGCTCAAAAGCAACTGAGCTTGTTGAGGATAGTCCTGGTATAATTCAAAAAATACGACAATCTCCCATTAAGCTAAAATCAACTTACTATAAGCCTTATCACATGCATGGTTCTACCGGCCCATCCTGTGCACTGGCGCAGTGGAATAGTAGTGAACTTACGGTATGGTCTCCTACCCAAGGCGTATACCCTCTTCAAATTACTTTAGCCGATCTTTTTGGTATGGATACTAAAAATATCAGGTGCATCGGAATGCCGGGCTCCGGCTGCTATGGACATAATGGAGCAGATGATGTCTCAGCAGAGGCTGCCTTGATTGCAAAAGCATATCCTGAAGTCCCTATACGGCTACAGTGGATGCGTGATGATGAGCACATGTGGGAGCCTTATGGATCTGCCATGCAGATTGAGCTTGAGGCCGGCATGGACCAAGGTGGACTGGTCCTTGCTTGGGATACACAAATCTGGTCTGACACCCACAGCACCCGTCCCCGTGGAGATGCAGGGCATTATATTTCTGCCAGACATTTGGAGAAACCTTTTGAATTTAAAAAAGGGAATTTTTCAGGTGGGGCTTACCGCAACGCCACTCCTTTATATAATATATCTTCCAAAAGGCTTCGATTAAGCAATTATGACGGGCCTTTACGCACATCAGCTTTAAGAGGGCTGGGAGCCTATGGAAATATTTTCGCATTGGAATCATTTATGGATGAGTTGGCCATATTGGCCGAGGTGGATCCTATTGAGTTCAGAAAAAACAACCTGGATGATCCAAGAGCAATAGCTGTTTTGGAAAAACTTATCAAAGAGACCGATTACCATAATAGAATACAAAAAAGCAACACTGGATATGGGGTTGCCTTTGCCAAATACAAAAATTCAGCAGCCTATTTTGCTGTCTTGGCTGAGGTGGAGGTAGATAAAGAAAACAAGTCTTTTCACCTGCAAAAGCTTACTGGAGTCATCGACGCCGGACAATGTATCAACCCGGATGGCTTGATCAACCAAACTGAAGGGGGAATGATTCAGTCAGCAAGTTGGACACTTTTGGAAGAAGTCAAATATGATAAAAACGGGGTTTTAAGCAAAGACTGGAATTCATATCCAATATTGCGAACTAAGAAAACTCCTGAAGTGGCAGTCCATATCATCAATCGTCCAGAAGAAAAACCTTTAGGAGCAGGTGAAGCCGCCCAAGGCCCTGTTGCAGCTGCCATTGCCAATGCTGTTTTTGATGGTACAAGAAGTAGAATCAGAGATTTACCGTTGAAGGAAGAAAAGGTGGAATGGAGCTGATAATTCAATCGGGCAATGGTACTTTGACTAACTTTTGGATGCTTTCATTGTTTACACCACTGACCGCCACACCTCTTCCCTGCTCTACCCAGCTTAAAGGATTGTTCTGGAAATGTACGTAGAAATCATTTTCGCCAGGATACTTTCCAAAAATTTCATAACGAGTTCCCTCTACAATAGGATCACATGACCACCCGAAGCATATTCTATCGAAGTTCCATTTTAGTATTATCTTCCCTTCTTCATTGAGCTCAGCGAATAATCGTGGTATGCCTAGGGTGGCTCCCTCAGGAATGGCATCATCCCAATGCTTTTCGCATCCCAATAAACAGATCCCTAAAATAAGAAATGTGAAGTAATTTTTCATGATCAAAGCTTGTATCCAACTCCAAATTGTAACCCAAATTCAGTCAACCGCATACTACTTTGATGGATTCCAATTACTGAATGTTGTTTGAAATTGGGCTGAAGAAAGATCCCCCATCGATCAATGTAATGGTGTAAATTTAACCCAATTAAATAACCAACTCCAGATTGTCTTAACCAATCACTATATTCTGACAATTGAACACCCACCAATGGCCCAGCTTGTATAGTAAGAAAAGAAGTTACTTCAAAAGTGACTATTGCAGGAAGACTGATATAGTCAAAGGGTTCCTTTATTACAATAACGGAACTAGAAGGTCTTGGTGGAGGATTACCGGTTGGAATCCACATACTGCTTAATGATAAAATAGCTTTTGCATAAGACAGTCCAGTTTCCATCCCCCATTTACTATCTCCTTTCCATGATAAGCGAACCCCAAATTCCTGAAACCTATCTACATTAACATTGGGACCTCCAACCAAATAGCTACCTAAAAATGCGGCATCAGATGCCCCTGCAAAAGCTTTGATCTCCCACTGGGTTTGAGCCAATAGTTTATCATGAAACAAGCAACCAGAAAAGAGTAATACAAAAATGAGTTTTTTCATCGGTCTATGCTTCTAAAGTCTTCTACATATTGGAGACGTGAAAAACCATCAAAACGCTACAATAGAAAAATTCCTTAAAGCCAAAAGTTTCGACTACATGGTTTTTCATTTTTTGATCAATTGAAGTTTATAGAAAGTAATATAATCCTGCTCTTCTCCCAGATATTCATCATCTCTCACAGCATAGAATGATTTATCCAACTCTTCAATATTCATTATTCTCCCAATTCTGTATGGGACAATGATTTCATTGGAAAGAGTAGAATCATGATGGATTATTTTCAGAATCTGATTTTGAAAATTTTTGTATTTGGGAAAGTTTTTTGGATTTTTCAATTCATTTTGGATAAAAACATCTTCCTCTATACCCTCAGTGTAAAAGACAACTGCAGCTTTTTTTGTGAGAAACAACTGACGGATATTTCCATCTAGCATTATGTTATGGGATATGTATTGATACTTTTCTTGATGCTCTCCATTATCCAGAAATTTAGAAGGCTGAAAATCAATGGTACTCAAATAAGCTCCATCATTGCTTAAGTCATATGTATGAATTAATGGTTCATTGCTTAGTGCCAAGTGAAGTATATTTCCGGAAATACCAAATTGAATCCAAGCTCTTTCGTAGTATTTATCCGAGGTATACCGTGAAGTATTTGGGATTTTGATTAACGGCTCTGCGTTGCCAGTCTCAGGATCAATTTTTTCCAACAGAAAGTTATCCCGGATGAAATGTGGGTCATAAGGATTTGCCCCATCTCTGCCTGGGTAAAAACTGATCAATGAATCATTCCAATAGTCAAGATTCCTAAGTAAACCCCCTCCGTCATTTGCCAAACTTGGAAATGGAAGCTTTATTTCTTGCTTCAAAGTCAAATCCTTATTCAGCTCATATAACCAACCCATAAAGCTCGCGGCAAAGAGTCTACCATCCTCTGTATACCGCAATTGGGTCGGGTATTCAACTTTTCCCGGTCCATCTTTTGGATAGGATGTTTCGTATGTAATTTCCCCATTTGCTTCAAATTCAATCAATTTATTTTCCTGAAAATTAAAAAATACTCCTTTCCCATTTCTAAAATCTCCCCCATTTACTGTTCCTAAATAATCTACCTTAATAGAATCCAAAATCACAAGTTCCCATTCGTTGGAATCCACTCTATTTTTGGAATCTTTTCCCCGCTCGGAGCAAGCATAGAGGAATACCAAAATTGAAAGTAAAATGATGCGTGCTTCCATCATTTGGATGATAGTTTCACCTTATAAATCCTTAAAAAATCTTCCTCCTTTTCTTCATTCGAAGTTTTTTCCATCCAAAGGAAACCTCCACCAGACGCAAAGCCACTCTTCTTGACTTTATCAGGAAAATCAAGGTTACCGATGAGCTCTAGAGTATTTTGATCTAAAACGAGAACTCCTTGAGCAACTTCACTTTCAATTTGTCTGTAAAATCTTTCAGATTCTTCTTTATCTCCAGAACTCCAAAGTACTTCTAATTCTTTCATTTTGTCTTCTGGAATGCCTCCATAGTATTGAATCAGTATTTTCCCATCTACGATATGGATATTTCTGATAGCAGGAGTATCACCTTTAATCGTAACTGAACCATCGGAAAATTCTGATCTTGGGGTTACTGCCAATTTCCCAAAACCAGGTATTTGAAGATTGACTATCGTATCAAGCCTAGCTCCATCAGGCAATAGAGAGTAGACAAGCAATCGCGTTTCTCCTCCTAAAGCAACATAAAGCTTATCTCCGAATGCCTCTAAAGCAGGTGCATAATCACTCTCGAAATATCCATTTCCGTCCAGAAATTGGCTCCCTTCTTCAAAAGGGACAATTTCAAAGAAATCAGCATTTTCTATATCTATAAGCTCCAATGCCTTAAAAGAGTCATAAAACTTTTGCTCTCCCGCATATGTGTCCCTTGTCCGCACTGATTTACTTAATAAATACGGTCTCCCATCCAAAGTAATGGTTTCGACACCTTTCCCTATAAAACTCATAGACCCTGCCCCACTAAGCATTTCAGGATGAGCCAATTTTTCAATCATCGTCCCGTTCAAATCGTAAATGAAAATCCCTTGCATTCCAGCCAAAGCTACCTTTTCTTCATCTATAAAACCGGGATACTCCAAGAGAAATCCATGTGCATCTGGTGTATCTGCCTGCTTGGAAAATTTACCTAAAACCTCCCCTGAGGCATCTGTAAAGACAAATTCTTTGCTGGGATAATCATAAAAAACAAATCGGTTCGCCTTTGGACTTACATTGACCAACATGGGATTTCCAAAAATCTCCAAATCTAAAGAATCAATAACTTCAAAAGAAAAGTTATTAGAAATTCCAAGTTCCTGATTTTTTGGTTTGGAACAAGAAAAAGCAACTATTAGAATTAATAAGTAGAGATGGTGTAGTTTCATGTTGAAAATTAAAAAATAATTGTAAAAAAGAGGGAAATCCTTCGAGGTTTTAAAAACCTCAAAGGATTTAAAGGAAAAAAGTGGCCACCTATCGGCAGCCACTTCTATATTTAGGGATAAACCAAGTCTTAAGTCTTGCGTCTAATTTATTTTTTCCCGCCTTCCATTTTCTCTTTCAACTCAGCTAAAGCATCCAAGTCTCCAAGTGTAGATTTCTCTTCCGGAGTGCTTTCAGCTTTCTTCTTAGGAGCTGCTTTTTTAGGAGCTGGAGCAACTTTCGCTTCTTCTCTGAACATTGCTGTGTGAGAAAGAACAATTCTCTTATCATCCTTAGAGAATTCAGTAACTCTGAAATCCAAAGATTCACCTACCTCTACAGTAGATCCATCTTCTTTCTCAAGGTTTTTGTTGGTTGCAAAACCTTCCAAACCGTAAGGAAGCTCAAGAACTGCACCTTTATCGTTTTTAGAAACAACAGTACACTTATGAACAGAACCTACAGGGAATACAGATTCGAAAGTATCCCAAGGATTTTCTTCCAATTGCTTATGTCCTAGAGCAAGTCTTCTGTTGTCAACATCTAATTCAAGAACTGCAACATCCAACTCATCACCTACTTTTACAAACTCAGAAGGGTGCTTGATTTTCTTAGTCCAAGAAAGATCAGATACGTGAACCAAACCGTCGATTCCTTCTTCCAACTCAAGGAATAGGCCGAAGTTAGTCAAGTTTCTTACCACACCTTTGTGCTTGGTACCTACAGCATACTTAGCAGACATGTCACCTTTGGTCCATGGATCTTCAGTAAGTTGTTTGATACCTAAGGACATTTTTCTTTCGTCCTTGTCCAAGGTCAATACCACTGCTTCGATTTCGTCTCCTACTTTCACGAAGTCAGCTGGATTTCTCAAGTGCTGAGACCAGCTCATTTCAGAAACGTGGATCAAACCTTCTACTCCTGGAGCAAGCTCAAGGAATGCACCGTAGTCAGCTACGTTTACAATCTTACCCTGTACTTTAGAACCAACTTCAAGATCAGCAGAAAGCGCATCCCAAGGATGAGCAGTAAGCTGCTTCATACCCAAAGAAATTCTCTTCTTCTCATCATCGAAATCAAGAACCACAATCTGAACTTTATCATCCAGGTTAAGTACTTCTTCCGGATGGTTGATTCTTCCCCAAGAGATATCAGTAATGTGAAGTAAACCATCTACACCACCCAAATCGATGAATACACCGAAATTAGTCATGTTTTTGATCACACCTTCAAGTACCTGACCTTTCTCAAGGTTGTTTAGGATTTCAGCTTTTTGCTTCTCAAGGTCTTTCTCAATCAAGACTTTATGAGAAACTACTACGTTATCGTTAGAGTGGTTGATTTTTACCACTTTCACTTCCATTTTCTTTCCTACATAGATATCAAAATCTCTGATAGGTTTCACGTCGATCTGAGAACCTGGCAAGAAAGCCTCTACACCGTAGATATCCACGATAAGACCACCCTTTGTTCTTCTTTTTACAAGACCTTCAATAATGTTGTCATGCTCAAGCGCATCTTCGATGTCTTGCCATGCACGGACCATTCTGGCTTTCTTTCTTGAAAGTACCAATTGGCCAAGAGAGTTTTCCTGCTCTTCGATGAACAATTCCACTTCGTCACCGATCTTTAGATCAGGAAGGTCACGGAATTCAGATACAGGAACCAATCCATCAGATTTGAAGCCAATGTTGATGATCACGTCCTTGTCATTGATACCTACTACAGTACCTTTGATGACCTCTTTTTCAGTGATTTCATTAAGAGTTCCTTCGTAAAGGGCCTCCATTTCAGCTCTTTTCTCTTTGGAATAGCCTTCACCAAAACCTTTGGTTCCGAAATCGTCCCAGTTAAAATCTTTTTGATTTGACATAATGATTATTGACTCTGATTTCCAACAATCCTAGAGTCATCGGATTGGTGTTTTTGGTTGATAATAAAGTCGCTGATAATCAAGCACAGAGACCCCGTTCACCCGAACGGACTGCAAAGGTAAAAATATTTATCAAAAACAGCATTCTTAACCTTAAAAATACCACAAGCATTCTTGAAGGTATATAAAGGAATGTAGGTAAGCTTCTTTGTAAGCGAAGTTACAATTGAATCATGTTTCAATATTAGAAAACCGGAATTGCCTGTCTCCTTGCCTAGCCAAATGGATATTCAACCCTACCTCAATAAACCCTGTGTACCGGCATAATGGCTAATTTTCTAATCATAAACCAAAATAAATCCTTAGCCCCAAGCAGGATTTTAGAGAAATCGAACAGCTTACAAACAACTTTAATTCAAACTCCTACCATGTTCACACTCTCCATTTAAGGGACTTCATTACAAAATTTTCGTAGTATTACGATTTTTTCGTAGGAATATTAAAAACTTAGTATTAAGTTTGATTTATGGAAGTATTGACACAAAATGAAGAACAATTGATGCAGGTCTTTTGGAATTTGGAGAAAGCTCTGGTACGGGATGTATTGAATGCATTGCCCGAGCCTAGACCTCCTTATACCACCTTGGCCTCCAATATCAAGCAACTGGAAAAGAAAGGCTACCTCGACCATAAAACCTATGGGAATATCCATGAGTATTTCCCGATCATTTCTCAGGAAGCTTACCGGAAAAAGAGTTTCAACAACTTGGTCAAAAACTATTTTGATGGCTCAGTCCAAAATGTGCTCTCCTTTATGGTCAAGGAGAAGGGGATTTCCGAAAAGGAAATTAATGAACTGAAAAAATTGATTGAAGACCACGAAAACAATGACACACCATGAATCAGCTGTTCAATTACCTCTGGGAGGCCAGTTTGGCTTTGGCCCTGTTATATGGATTTTATAGGCTCTTTTTAGCCAAACTGACATTTTTCAGCTGGAACAGAACCTACCTGCTTTCCTCCGTCATATTTGCCCTGATACTTCCTTTTCTAAGTTTTAAAATCAGTAGTTCAGAGCAGTTGGTGCCAGGTATTTTTTCCTATAATTTACCCGAATTTCAATTTGGGGAAAACGAAAGTCAGGGCAGTACTTGGACCGTGCTTGGGATTCTTTTCTGGGTGTATGTCACAGGAGTAGCTTGGAAAATAGGCATGCTGTTGTTCGGATTGGGCTTGACTGCCAAAAGAATTATCCAATCTGAAAAGCATCACAAGGATGGATTTTGCATTGTTGTCAACCCTGAACTGCAGCCATCTTCTTTCTTACACTACATTTTTCTACCCTATTATGATGAAAATGACCTTGATCAAAAACCCATTGTTCACCACGAATCCGTACATGTGAAAAAAGGGCATACGCTGGATCTGCTTCTTTTGCACCTTTGCAATGCTATCCTTTGGTTTCATCCGGTATGGATATTTTTGGAAGCAAGCCTCAGAGAAGTACATGAATATGAAGCCGACCAAGAGGTGACGAGCACTTACCCTAAAACTGACTATGCCAAATTGCTTTTGGGGCTATTGATTACCGAAAGCAACAATGAGTTGGTAAATAACTTCAACCATTTCCAAACCAAAAAACGAATTCAAATGATGATGAAATCCAACAAATCAGGGGGGATGCAAAAGTCCGTATTCCTCCTATTGATCCCATTTATTGCGCTGATGCTGGGTGTATTTGCCTGCGACAGCGGTACTACAGAAGATTTTCCAGAGACTTTGGATATTCCAATGGAAACGCAAATTGCAACTGCTGATGAAATTTTTGACGTGGTAGAAGATTCCCCTGAGTTTAAAGGAGGAATGCCAGAATGGAGCAAATTCTTATCCTCTACACTTCACTACCCCGATCAGGCAAAAAGGATGGGCATTGAGGGAACAGTCTATGTGGTTTTCGAAATCCAAAAAGATGGGAGGGTTACCAATCCTGAAATTCTTAGGGGAATCGGTGGGGGCTGTGACGAGGAAGCCCTTCGTGTCATACGTCAATCCCCGGATTGGATTCCAGGAAAACAAAGGGGACGTGAAGTTGCTGTCCGCATGAGGTTGCCAATCAGGTTTAAGTTGAGTGAATAATATTTGATTTAATGTAATGTCTAAAGGCAGGGCGAGTTGCTCTGCCTTTTTTTGTATTTATGTGAAAGGTTGGTTCTAAAAGTAAGAAATAGGTATTTTGCTTTTCTAAAAACCAACCAACCCAAATTATGAAGAACAACACCCATAGAAGAACCTTTATCCGAAACCTTGGCCTGCTGGGATTTGGGGCTACTGTAAGCCCTATTCTGTTGCAAAGCTGTGGAGGTGGAACTCAGAGTTCCGAAGAAGCTGTTGAAGCAGCAGTCAATGAGCTTTTTTTTAAAATTTCTCTGGCTCAGTGGTCATTGCACAAAACGCTTTTTGCAGGAGAGCTGGACAACCTGGATTTTGCAAAATTCACCAAAGACAATTTTGATATCCATGCGGTGGAATATGTCAATGCCTTTTTCAAGGATAAAGCAAATGATAAGGAGTATCTTGGAGAAATGAAAAAGCGGGTCAACGACTTGGGTATGGAGTCTGTCCTGATCATGGTGGACGGAGAAGGTTTCTTAGGGGATCTGGATGAAAAGGCCAGAATGAAATCGGTGGATGACCATAAAAAATGGGTAGAAGCTGCTCAGTTTCTGGACTGCCATTCTATCCGGGTGAATGCCTTTGGGCGTGGCACTGCCGAAGAAGTGGGTGCTGCTGCTACAGATGGCTTGAGGAAACTTTCTGAATTTGCCAAAGCCTACGACATCAATGTCATTGTGGAAAATCACGGTAGCTACTCCTCGAATGGACAGTGGCTGAGCAAGGTGATTCAGGATACGGGCATGGAAAATTGTGGGACACTTCCTGATTTTGGGAATTTCTGTATCAAGCGCTCAGGAGAATCCGAATGGGAAGGGGAATGTGTGGAGGAGTATGATCGTTATCAAGGGGTCAGAGAGATGATGCCTTTTGCAAAAGGAGTCAGCGCCAAAGCCAATAATTTTGATGCGGAGGGAAATTGTGTGGAGACAGACTATTATAAAATGATGCAGATCGTCAAGGACGCCGGTTATAGAGGCTATGTCGGCATTGAATATGAAGGAAATGAGCTTTCTGAAGTGGAAGGCATTAAAGCCACGAAGGCTTTGTTGGAAAGAGTGGGTCAGGAAATTTCATGATTCTTTTCTAGCCACTAAGACACGAAGGCACTAAGATTTTTGAATGAACTTTAGTGTCTTTGAGCCTTAGTGGCTACTATCAATAATCAAAAATCCGGTACTTTTATAATTGCTGAAGACAGAACTTACCAACTTTCCAATCCCAAAAGTTTTTTCCCCAATTCTGACAATTCTGCAGTACCATATTTGGTCTGTTCCCAGTTACGGGGATCACCGGGGAAGGCGTAGCCGGTAGGGGCGACCCTGTTTTTCCAGGAGTTGATTCGCCATTCCCGAAGTTCCTCATTTTCTTCTTCGGCCGGCATCATGGACAGGTATTGGGCAATCCTTACCTTATCTGATCTATTGGCCCTTATTCCATGAGGCAAAAGGCTATTGAAAATCAACAAGTCTCCCGCTTCCAGTTTGACTTTGACAATATCATTTTCAAATTGGCTGATATCGGGCATAAATCTGTTCCTGTCCGCTGGCTGAGTCAGTTTCCAGGTATCGTAAGTTCTATACAGTTCAGGAATGCATTGGAAGCCTCCCATATTTTCATCTGTCTGATCAGCGAGGGCAAGTACTCCCTGCACGTTTTGCGGTTTGGTTTCCGGGTCATAGTCCCAGTGAATAAAAGCCTTATACTCATGTCCAGGGCGGATGGGGAAATTGAGATTTGCCCGGTCAATGGTCACCCAAAGCTTATCTGTTCCCCAAATATCCGTAAAGGCCTCATAGACTTTTGGGGCCTGTCTGTTGTTCCATAATTCCTGATGATTGTACACTTCCACCATACCCGTGCCCACGAGCTCCTTCATTTCCATTTCATTGTAGGGGTTGATATACCAAGTCTCCGGATTACCAGGGTCCTTGTTTTCAAATTCCCATAAAAAATCAGCTGTGGCTTTTACTTGGGGTTTTGGAACAGCATTTTTGATCACGATATAGCCTTTGTGTACCCAGAATGCCCAATCTTCCTCACTGAGTACTTTTAGGGGTTTTCCATTGGAACGGTCGTTGAGGTGAATTTTGCTGCTTGTGGCAGTGGATGGATTTCCCGGTTTGTCTACATGGTAAGGGTTGGGATTTGAGGCTTTTTCCATATTATTTACATTTATGAAATATGAGAATCCGCATTTTTACGCCCATATTTCTGGAATTTTATTTTGAGAAGATATTTGAAGATGCTTGAATGCTACAGGTAAGAAATCCGCTTGGGATATTTATTTACCTGACTCCAGAGATAAATATAATTTCAGAATATTGGGTATAACCTTAAGGGTATGCAGACTCTAAGATTCAATTTATTAAAAATCAGGGGAATATGCTAAATTTTGAGCAGCGGGCTAAAAATAGATTTTACTTACTCCAATTCTAAAAATAAAGATGATTCAGCCTCAACGATAAAATGACTGTAGGTAAACAAAAAAAGCTCCGAATCCGGAGCCTTTAAAATTATTGATTGGCTAATACCACTTTTTCTTTAAACTTTTTTATCTGTCTTCTTAATGCTTCCACTGCCTCATCCGCCGCAGCCTCGAAAGAATCACTTTGTTGTTTTGAAAACAAGGTTTTACCAGGAACATTCAACTTGATTTCAACTATTTTATTCGCATTTTTCTCATTCTTATCTAATCTCATAAAAACTTCCCCGTCAACTATACGGTCGTAAAATGTATCCAATTTATCAGCTTTCTTTTGGATGAAGTCGATAAGCTTGTAATCGGCATCGAAGTGGATGGAATGCATTTGAAGTTTCATAACTTTGTAATTTAAAATTGAACATTTATTATGCTTTAGGATGTGCTTGTTCAAACACTGCCTTAAGTTTCTCCATTGAATTGTGCGTATATACCTGTGTGGCCGCCAGATTGGCATGACCTAACAAGTCTTTTACAGCATTGAGGTCTGCCCCCTTATTGAGTAGGTGTGTGGCAAAAGTGTGCCTGAGCAAATGTGGACTTCGCTTGGAAGTTTGGGCATACAGATCAAGATAATGCTTTACGATTCGGTATATCTTCATAGGGTAAGCCTGCTCCTTTTTATTATTAACGATAAAGTAATCACTCTCGCATATATTTGAAAATGTTTCTTCAAATACTTTTCTATACAGAATAATATTTTTTTTAAGTGAATTTGTAAGAGGTATAATTCTTTGCTTTTTCCTTTTTCCCAACACCTTAACATTTCCTTCGAGGAGGTTAATGTTACTCCATTGTAAGGATATCAATTCGGATAAGCGAACCCCTGTCAGGTATAAAAACTCCATGACCATTTTGTCCCTTTGGCCATCGAAGTCCTGTTCGTATGCCAACTCATCCAAAACATTAGCCATGGCCCCTTCTTGCACAAATTCAGGAAGTCTTTTAGGCGTTTTTAATGCTTTGATTTTATAAGTTGGATCTTTGCTTATAATACCTGATCTCATCAAAAATTTGTAATAAGACCTTAGAGTAGCAATTTTTCTATTGACACTTGTCGGACTTAAACCCATTTCTACTAAATCTATAACCCATGCCCTCAATTCTGCATGACTGGAATTCGAAATATCGTCGGATTCAAAAGCAGTAGCCACAAATTCAGAATATTGCTCCAAATCCTTTTTATAGGCCAACACAGTATGAGGGCTGGCTCTTTTTTCAAATTCAAGATAATTAATGAAGGATTCCAGCATATTCTCGGATTACTTATTTTGAATATATGAAATTACTTAGGAAACTCCGACCGAAAAGTGATGAAAATCATGAAAGGTCAGGATAAACATCAATCTCCCTGTGGTAAAGGTTCAGCCGGATTATAGATGGCATCCATATCAGACGCAGTTTCTTCAATGGTATCCAGAAAGCCTACTGCTTTTCTTCTTTCATTGACTGACTCTGGATTTTCGACTGGCCAAATTACCCATGAACCGTCATCCCTGAGCATTCCGCTGGCTTGTGTTCCATAAACCTGTTTTTTCCCTTGATACATAAGCATCCTGTCCAACATCATGGCTGCATGAACAGGACGGGCTTCTCCCTTGTCAGCCAATCGCTGCAACTCTGGGTAGTAGGTTTCAATCACATCAAGGTCTGCATGTTGGATCACTAAAAATACTGCTCTAGCTCCTTGGTCACCAATTTTACTTTGCTCAGGCCAGCCATATTTTGCCAGTTTATCTAACAACCAAGATTGATTTGAAATATCAATACTATTCATCTGTTTGTATAAGCTATCTGGTACAGCCTTTCCGGATTGCATGGCCTCCATAAAACTCTTTCTAACCCCTTGGTCAAGAGTCATAATAGAATCCAAAGAAATAGCAAATGCATCATAGTCCAATTCTTCAACAAGATCGATGGATTTGGTACCGCAGGCAAAAGTCAAAAATGCCAGGCAAATACAAATAAGTTTTCTCATGGAATTAGTTATAGGAAAATCTAAGTTACCAGATACCCTCTAAAAATGTAGCGAAAGGGGCTTAAGAAATGTTAAGCAGATAAAAATAAAAAAAGCGCACCCGCTTTCGGTAGGTACGCTTCTAGATGTGAATTATCTCAAAAAGATAACAAACAATTACTGATTAGCTTCTGTCTGTAGTCTTTGCTTATAAGCTGCTTTGATGACTTGTTCTCTTCTCTTTATAGAAGGCTTTACAAAGTGCTGTCTTGCTCTTAACTCACGAACAGCTCCAGTCTTATCAAACTTCTTTTTGAAACGCTTTAGCGCTTTCTCGATAGATTCGTTTTCTTTTACGTTGACTATGATCATATGTATACACCTCCTTTCAGGGTTGCAAATGTAGGAATAAAATATTGATTAATAAATTTTATCACTACTATTTCAAAATAAAAAGCCCTTTTCGGATGAAAAGGGCTCTCTTTAATTCTATATTAAATTTAGTCTAAAACCTTTTCGGCTAATAGAACTACTTTATTATCATTCACTTCTACAACACCACCATCAATCACATGGATTTTTTTACCCTCCTTCGTCGTGTAGGAAACAGCACCTTTGGTCAATGCAGACACCAATGCTGCGTGATTTTTAAGCACCTGAAAAGAGCCATTTGCGCCAGGGAAAGTTGCTTCCTCGACTTCTCCTTCAAATATTTTTTGGTCAGGTGTGATAATCGTCAATTGAATCATAACTTATTATTTTGCTTAAACTGTTATTACAGCTTTTAAATTATCTTACTTCAGCAAGCATCTTTTCACCTTTGGCAATCGCATCTTCGATAGAGCCTACCAAGTTGAATGCTGCTTCAGGCAAATGATCCAATTCACCGTCCATGATCATATTGAAGCCTTTGATGGTATCTTTAATATCCACCAAAACTCCCTTAAGACCTGTAAATTGTTCGGCTACGTGGAATGGCTGGGAAAGGAATCTTTGCACCCTTCTTGCCCTGTGTACCACAAGTTTATCTTCTTCAGAAAGTTCTTCCATACCAAGAATGGCAATGATATCCTGAAGCTCTTTGTATCGTTGAAGAATTTCTTTGACATTCTGCGCACAGTCATAATGCTCAGCGCCTAGGATATCCGGAGACAAAATTCTGGATGTGGAATCCAAAGGATCCACTGCCGGGTAGATGCCTAGCTCGGAAATTTTCCTTGAAAGTACTGTGGTAGCATCCAAGTGGGCGAAAGTTGTTGCAGGAGCAGGGTCAGTCAAATCATCCGCAGGTACATAAACTGCCTGAACGGATGTAATTGAACCGTTTTTGGTAGAGGTAATTCTCTCCTGCATGGAACCCATCTCTGTAGCCAGAGTAGGCTGATAACCTACAGCTGAAGGCATACGCCCAAGAAGTGCTGATACTTCTGAACCAGCCTGAGTAAATCTAAAGATATTGTCAATAAAGAAAAGGATATCTTTACCAGCACCATCTCCTTCACCATCTCTGTAATATTCGGCAAGTGTCAAACCTGTCAAGGCCACTCTTGCACGTGCCCCAGGAGGCTCGTTCATTTGGCCAAAGACGAAAGTAGCTTTCGACTCTTCCAATTTTTTCAAATCTACTTTGGAAAGATCCCAACCACCTTCTTCTTCAAGGGTATGCAGAAATTCGTCACCATAAGTTACAATCCCTGATTCGATCATTTCCCTCAAAAGGTCATTACCTTCACGTGTTCTTTCACCTACACCTGCAAATACAGAAAGACCTGAGTATGCTTTTGCAATATTGTTGATCAATTCCTGAATCAATACTGTCTTTCCTACACCAGCACCACCGAAAAGCCCGATTTTACCACCTTTTGCATAAGGCTCGATCAAATCGATCACTTTGATACCTGTAAACAAAACTTCAGTAGAAGTGGAAAGGTCCTCAAATTTTGGAGCAGATCTATGAATAGGCAATCTTTTGGCAGATTTCACCTCAGGTAGACCATCTATGGCCTGACCGATCACATTGAATAGTCGACCTTTGATAGCCTCTCCAGTCGGTACAGAGATTGGAGCTTCGTTGTCGACTGCTGCCTGACCCCTTACAAGTCCCTCTGTAGCGTCCATTGCGATTGTTCTTACCCTATCTTCACCTAGATGCTGCTGAACTTCCAAGATCACTTGGTGACCGTCATCTCTTGTGACTGTCAATGCATCCAGAATGTTAGGTAATTTTCCTCCCTCGAAAGAGATATCCACAACGGGACCAATTACCTGAGTTATCTTACCAATATTTGCCATTTGTATTTTATTGTAAAAAGGATTGATGCTTTTTGAATTTGGTTGCAAAATTAATTATTAATGCTTAATACCAAAGGATGTTTGGAAAATTAATCCCTGTATTTATCCTTTTTTTATTTTTTCCTTTGCTAAGCTCCTATTTCAATATTTAAAATGGAAATCAATCAAAATCAAAAGTTTAGAGTTTAGCCTTACTATAATCTAAAGTATCCTCTTTGCAAATAGAAAGGTCTTGTTCCAATAGGGATTGGCAAGATTATCTTCGGTGACACCAAGTGAAGTAGATGAATGTATAAATATAACCCTTCCTCTTTGTACATCCGTCACAATCCCTGCATGACTTACTCTTCTCCTTTTTTTACCTGTGGCAAAAAACAATAAATCTCCTTTTTGCAGATTCCTGCCTGACACATTCTTCCCCAACTTGCTTTGAGCATCTGATGTTCGTGGCATATTGATACCCACACTTGCATAGGCATGATAAATAAGCGCCGAACAATCAATCCCTGAACGTGTGGTCCCTCCATACCTATACGGAGTCCCCCTGTAAGACCTCGCTGTGGCAATAACGGTTTCAGCTTCACGATTTTTAACTTTTTTACTTGAAGCACAGGAAGTGAAAAAAATAGAAACGAGTAATAACAATACTAAATAATAGGAAAACTTTAAAGTAATTTCCACTTTGGAATAATTCATATTTGAATGAAATATAGTTATATTCAGTTGTAAGTTTATTTTTAAGTCTTACATGATCTTTTGACCCCATAAATTAACACTATGAACATCAGAAAATCTATACATTTCAGTTTTGTTATCGCTGTTTTTTCGTGTAGCACACCATCAAACAATGTTTCATCAGTCTCTACAGGCTATCATTCAGAGAGTGCTGCAGTGGTACAGGGTGTAAGCATGCTCGGAGACACCCTTATTTCTAAGATAGATTCAACCACTCAGGATGAACAAATACGTCAACTGCAGGCGGCTGAAAAAAAATATTCGGAAGAACCTTCAATGGAAAACCTAATCTGGATTGGCCGAAGAGAAGCATACCTGGGGAGGCATGATTTGGCTATAAGGACATTTACCAAAGCTATTAAGGAGTACCCTGAAGCCTTCGAACCCCTAAGGCATAGAGGTCACAGGTTAGTATCGGTAAGAAAATTTGACCAGGCTATAGAAGATTTTGAAAAAGCAGTAATACTAATGGAGGGCAAAGAGTTGATCATAGAGGAAGATGGCATGCCAAATAAATTGAATATTCCACTTTCCAATATCCAATTCAATGTCTGGTATCACCTCGGCTTAGCTCACTACCTCAAAGGAGATTGGGAAAAAGCCCTAGAGGCCTATACAGAGTGCCTCAAGGTTTCTGACAATGATGACCTTTTGGTGGCTACTTTGGACTGGTATTATATGACTTTGATGAAAATGGGAAAAATTGCTGAGGCTATTGAAGCTATTGCTGTAGTTACACCAAATATGACCATTATTGAAAATGATGCGTATTATAAAAGAATCATGATGTATAAAGGCCAGGTAGCTCCTGAAAACTTACTTAACGTAGACGCCAATGAACAAGACCAAAGGTTACAATATGTCACCCAAGGCTATGGTCTTGGGAATTATTACCTGACTAAAGGCGATACCGTACAGGCTGAGAAGATATTCCAGAATGTACTCGATACTGGATATTGGTCGGCTTTTGGTTATATTGCATCTGAAATGGAATTAGCAAAATTGAAAGAATGAGCAGAGAGGATTTCAGAAATTTACCGCTACATAAGAAAATCGGGGTGCTATACACTGAAGGCACTTTTGTGGTGGCTATAAGATATTACTCACACAAGGTCAACCTTTACTTGCTAGGAAATGAATACGTGGAAGTTTTTTATAACCACAAACTGGACAAAATTGATAACATCGACTTTTTGAACAGAGATCACTCCCGTATGAAGTTTTACCTTGACCAAATTCAGTTATCTATTTGAATTTGTTCAGACAACTCCAAAAGTGCGTGGTGGATTTTTAAAACCTGAGGTATTAAAAGCTTATTCTCCGAATTTTTGATTACAAAATCAGCCATCTCGTTTTTCTCTTCATCAGGCAACTGCTTGTCTATAATATCATTGATCTGCTGCTCTGTTCTCTGAGGATCTCTTAAGCGAATTCTTGTGATCCGGATTTTTAAAGGAGCACTTACATTGATCACTTTTCTAAGTTGTTTATAGGACCCAGTCTCAAAAAGCAAAGCCGCTTCCTTTAGAATATATGGGGCGGTTTGAAGTGACACCCAGCTTTCAAAGTCTTTCGCTACAGCAGGATGTACCAAGCTGTTTATCTTTTCAGTTTTTACGGGATCTCCAAAAACTGATTTTGCCAAGTATTGCCGATTAAGTTCACCAGAAGCGGAATAACTTTCCTCTCCAAAATTCTCTTTAATTTTAACGATGAGTTCAGGGTCATTGCTCAAGAGCCATTTTCCTCTGTCATCTGCATAATAAACTGGAATACCCAGAATTGAAAAAATTTTGGTAACGGTGGTTTTTCCTGACCCTATACCTCCGGTAATACCAACTGTCATGACTGTATTTTTACTCATATTTCAACCTTAGCACAGAGGGTTCTATTTCAATATTTTGCAAAAAAGAAGGTTTGGGATTTACCTGAACAGCCACAGTGCTGTCTGACCTGTTTCTATTGTAATAATTTAAAACTCCCTCAAATTCAAAATTATTCAGTTCATCAACCCTTCTTTCATCTATCCTATACCTCATAACAATAGTAGGCTCTTCGACCAGAGATACATTATTTGGGAAGTTCAACTTTTTGATTTTCAACCTCTTGTTACCTTCCAACATTTGGTATACGTCAAACTTTACATGTACACTCTCCTCTTCAAGTGTCAAGAACTCCCTCAATTCATCTGAGAGTTCAATAGGAAGGATCTTGTTAAAATTTTTGTTGATTCTATCCTCACCTAAAAGCACTGAAACAGTACCGTCTAACTTTTGTAACATAGAAGTTGGTCCTTTTATATTGACAATATTCGGATCAAGCTCTATGTCTCCTGCAATCCTATAATTTCTAGCAAGTGTTGTTGCTGTGGTATCAATTTGAACCTTGATTTTCCGAGTAACTATTTTGTCAATTTTGAATGTAATAGTGTCAGTGACCATAGAAACCAAGTTGGTGGGGTTGATCGACTCTGCAAGACCCCTTCTGATTTCGGAGGTCAGTATGTAGTTTTTAGTCGAAGGATTATTGATTTCAATCAAAAAAGGGGCTTCGTTTACTTTAAAATATTTACGTAACAAATCCCAGCCGTTTCCATTCACTTCTACATTTATCCTGTTTGGCAATTTCTCAACAGGCATGAATTCTTCCGGATCGAAGACAATCTCAATCGGGTATTCTACAACCGTAGTATAATTATCCTTATTGAGCGCATTTAAAACCCAAAAAGTGGCGGCTGCGAAAAAACACAGTGCCGCCACTTTAAGGTTTGCAATCTTCTGAGGAGAAAGATTGGAAAATCGTTTTTTGATTGTAGCCAAGATGGATCTTATTTAGTTCCTGTAGCTTTTTTAGTGTATTCAGCCGAAATAGCTGACTTTTCTACTTTAATTTTCATTCCTTTATCCAACTCTACAGTGATTGTGTCACCATCCATAGCATTGACTTTACCATGAATACCACCAATAGTGACTACTGTATCCCCTTTTTTCATGGCTTCCAGGAAATTTTTTGTTTCTTTTTGCTTTTTTTGCTGAGGCCTGATCATAAAGAAGTACATGATCAAAATGATGGAGCCGAAAAGGAACACCTGTCCCATAATACCGCTACCTTCAGCCTGTAATAAAATCCAAAGTTTCATATATTATCTCTTAACCGGACCTGCTTGTCCAGCAGCTCCCGCCTGTGATCTAGGTGTAACATTTCCTTTCATTCTCAATCTTGTAACATTCGGGTTTGTATTGGCCTGAATGGTAACAGTAGGTGCTTGCGTACCTGGCTTTGCTGTAGAGTTAAACACTACTTTTACAAATCCTTCATCACCTGGTTTGATAGGAGTTTTTGTCCAGTCAGGGCTAGTACATCCACAAGACGCGGTAATATTGGAAATTACCAAAGGCGCTTGTCCTTCGTTGGTAAATTTGAAAATGTGCTCTATTACTTTTCCTTCATCTATAGTTCCAAAATCATATTCCATTTCACTGAAACTAAATTGACCTAAGGAAGAAGGATCTGCCGGTTGGCTTGAGGTTACATTTGAAGGGGAGGCAGGCTGAGAAGCTTCTAGTCTTGCCAACTTTTGTTCCAATTCTGCAATCTTGTCATTCTGATCTGCACTTTTTGATTCACATCCTACTGCGAATAGCGCAACTGTTAAGGCTATTACAGATAATTTAATGTATTTCATGATAAATAAGGGTTAATTAGCTTCTTTATTGATTTGTTCGATAAGTTTGTTAACATCACTGAGTAGGTTCTCTGCTTTATTTTTTGCGTCAGAAATAACCTTATTGCCCTCAGACTTCGCTTCATTTTGAGGAAGATTTTTACCTTCTTTAAGGTCATTGATTAGTTTTTCTAACTCCTCGCTATACCTGGAAAGCTGATAAGTTAGTCTATCTCGGGTATTTTTGCCAGTGTCAGGTGCAAACAATACGCCTAATGCAGCACCTATACTGGCACCAGCGATGAATGCAATCCATGTGTTTGAATTTTTGCTCATTTCTATATTTTTATTTGTTATCTAAAAGACCTCTTCCACTCTTACGGATATGACCGCTTTCAGTTAACTCTTTGGACAAGACATCCAGCAAACCATTGACAAATTGCTTACTTTTCGGTGTACTGTAGGTTTTGGAGATATCTATATACTCATTGATACTCACTTTTACAGGTATGCTGGGGAAATTCTGCATTTCTGTGATTGCCATAGATAAAATGATTTTATCTGTCTGGGCAATCCTCTCGATATCCCAATTTTGAGTTCTTTTGGCGATCAAATCTTTGTTTTGGTCGTCATTTTGAATCGTCAAGTTAAAGATATTTTGGAAGAATTCCTTATCGTCTTCCCAGTTGAGTGCGATTTCCGGAAGCGGTTCATCTTCAGAATCGAAGTTCTCCTTTACATTCTTAAGCACTTTTGAAGCCAAACTTCGGATTACTGCCTTATTTTCAGTCCAATTAAGGTCTTTTTCTGCAAAAAAATTGAGAATTGCATCTACTTTGAAAATTACCTGCTTTAGAATGTCATCTACTATTGCGTAATCATCCTCCAAATCTGGAGAAACTTTTTTAATATACTCCTGGTAACTTTCCAGAGGCTTCACATAATCTCTAAACCACTCTTTAATTTCAAGTTCCAAATCATCAATGTAAGCACTATGTCTGATCAATGCACTTTGATAAATTTCAGATTCCTTTATTTTTAGTAGAATTTTATTTCGGCTAAGGTTGAGTTCACTCTTATTTAATACAAGGCTATCCTTTGACATCTTCATTTTCCGCTTTGATTCTGCCTCCACATGTTCTGAAAATCCCAGCAAGATTTGAATAGAAAAGAGATAAAGTTGCGGCAATCTTTCTGCTGAAGTCACCATATTGTTGGCTAAAAAATCAAAATCTTTTCTATTAGCCTGCTTGAATGCATTGAGGGCTTTCTTGGCTTCTACCTCAATTTTTGCATTATCAAATTCCCCAGATTCGAAAATCTCATTTCTAAGGTTTTTGCTAAACAAATCTATAGCCAAAGCAGCTTCTTTTTTCAGCAAGGGCTTATCCTGAACCTCCATGCTGTTGAGGTCGGGCTGAAAAGCCTCTTTAATCTGATCTTTGGCGAGATTAAGGTTCGAAGCTTTACACTGTTCGTAAGCATAAAGATTTTGGAAAGCCTTGACTCTGAGAATTCTTCTGTTTAACATACCCGAAATTAAAGAACGTAAATATAATAGTAAATTGATTGGGAAAAGGAATTCATATCACCTTTTCCGGAATACGAAAGAAAACCACCCGTAAATGTACAAAGTTCATTCACGAGCGGTTTTTTGATTGTTTGGTTTATTAATACGGCAATTTGACTTTGCCCATTGATTCAATTCTACTCCAAGCCAATTCTATAGCAGCTTGCTGGGCTGGAATATTTTCATTTTCAGATTTATCCAGTATGGCAGCACAAATATCATAGATTTTATCTGCATGAAGGTAGGTCAATTCTCTATTGTAACCCCCCACATATTCAGCATACACATTGATCAAGCCACCGGCATTGATAAGAAAGTCAGGCGCATAGACAATCCCTCTGTCCAAAAGTGCTTTACCATGCTTTTCCTCATCCTGAAGCTGATTGTTTGCTGCTCCGGCAATCACTTGGCATTTCAACCTGTCAATGGTCTGATCATTGATTGTAGCTCCAAGTGCACAAGGGGCATAAATATCCATATCCAAGTCATAGATCATACCTGGATCTACCACAGTAGCACCTGTCTCTTTTGCAACTTTCTTCAACCTGTCTTCAAAAATATCAGTGATGAATACCTCTGCTTTTTCTTTGATCAGATGTTCTACAAGATATTTCCCCACTTGGCCGATACCTTGTACAGCTATTTTTTTCCCAGTGAGACTATCTGATCCATATGCTTTTTTGGCTGCAGACTTCATTCCCAAATAGGTACCATAAGCAGTGACTGGAGAGGGATCTCCGCCTCCGCCTTTTACTTCTGGAAGACCTGTAACATATTTTGTTTCCATGGCGATATACTCCATATCGCTGGTTTTCATATTTACATCTTCTGCGGTTATATACCTTCCTCCCAAGCTGTTGATAAATCTCCCAAACCTGCGTAAGTAAGCCTCATTTTTCAACTTAGGATCACCTATAATCACAGCCTTACCTCCTCCCAAGTTCAACCCAGAAATAGCTGCTTTAAAGGTCATCCCTCTAGAAAGCCTTAAAACATCCGTGATAGCTTCGGCCTCTGAGCCATAATTCCACATCCTTGTACCCCCCAAGGCCGGGCCTAGTACAGTATTATGAATTCCTATGATGGCTTTGAGACCTGTGGGTTCATCATAACAAATGACCAATTGCTCGTGACCTAGAGAAGTGATCTGTCCGTAGATGGATCCCTCCCTCACTTTTTCCTCAGTATTTAATTCTACCATGTGAACTTGGAATTTTTAATTGTGTTATATTTGGGATTACTGTTATGTGTTACAGTGGCGCAAAATTATATATTTTGTTTGGCCTTTGCTAATGCAATTAATAGAGTAATAAAAAACTTATCAAGTGATTTAAAAACTTTTCTTCTGTGAAGCCACTATTACGTCTAAACAAGTACTTACTCAAATACAAGGGATATATTCTGTTGGGGATTATTTTTACTGTGATTTCCAATTTTTTTGTAATAATCCCTGCACAACTGGTAAGAATTGCAATAGATTATGTGGTAGAGAGTTTTTCTTATTTCCAAGTTATTGAAGGTGAGACATTAGGAGCTTTTGCAAGATTACAGTTTTTAAAATATATCCTGATCTTTGGTGTATTAATACTCATAATGGCACTTTTAAGAGGGTTTTTCCTCTTTTTGATCAGACAGACCATCATCATCATGTCTAGGCTGATTGAGTATGACATGAAAAATGAAATTTTTGAGCATTACCAAAACCTACCCCTTAGCTTTTACAGGAAAAATAGTACAGGAGACCTGATGGCAAGAATCACCGAAGATGTCAGCAGGGTAAGGATGTACCTTGGCCCGGCCATTATGTACGGACTAAATCTTCTGATTCTCTTTCCCATGGTAATTGGCTACATGCTCAGTGTCAATGTAGAGTTGACGTTATATTCGCTGATCCCTTTACCGATATTATCTATCAGCATATATTTTGTCAATAACCTGATCAATGAAAGGTCTGAAAAAATCCAGAGGAGCCTTTCAAGTCTGAGCACTTTTGTTCAAGAAGCATTCTCTGGTATAAGGGTTTTAAAAGCATTTGTAAGGGAGGATGATAGCTCGGAACAGTTTAAAGAGGCCAGTCTAGATTACAAAGACAAATCTATCAGGCTGACATTAGTACAATCTTTATTTTTTCCGCTAATCCTAGCATTGATTGGGTTGAGTACCATTTTGACAGTTTACATCGGAGGTGTTCAGGTTATCGAAGGCACTATTGGATACGGAGTGATCGCCGAATTTATTCTGTATGTCAATATGTTGACTTGGCCAGTGACATCATTAGGCTGGGTAACCAGTATTATTCAAAGAGCAGCTGCCTCGCAAGCAAGAATTAATGAGTTTTTAGATGAACAAAACCACATCATCAGTACAGAAAATTTAGAGGTTCCGATCAAAGGTGACATCGTCATAAAGGAATTGAGTTTTGTATATCCAGATTCGGGAATAAAAGCTTTGGATAAAGTCAGTTTTTCCATCAATTCGGGAGAATCTCTGGCTGTAATCGGGACCACAGGGTCCGGAAAGTCCACCATTGCCAATTTATTGATGAGAATGTACGACCCTACTCATGGTGAAATCCTTATCGATGGAAGAGATATCAAAGCCTACGATATTGCAGCGCTTAGAAAACAAATAGGGTTTGTACCTCAAGATGTCTTCTTATTCAGTGATACTATCAGCAACAATATCGGATTTGGATTAGACACTATTCCTGAAGGTGTAGTAGAAAAAGCTGCCCAGGATGCTGACGTCTATGAAAACATCAAAGATTTCCCTAATGGCTTTGAAACTAAACTGGGGGAAAGAGGTATCACACTCTCCGGAGGCCAGAAACAAAGAGTTTCAATTGCCAGAGCAATTGCCAAAGAACCCAGGATTCTACTTTTAGACGACTGTCTTTCCGCAGTGGATACAAAAACAGAAAATTCCATTTTGAATGCCCTCAAAGAAATTATGGTCAATAGAACCTCAATTATCATTTCTCACAGGGTATCATCAGCCAAGCTTGCTGATAAAATTATCGTTCTTGATGATGGGATGATGGTAGAACAGGGCACGCATAGTTTCCTTTTAGAGAAAAAAGGAGTTTATGCAGAACTTTACGAAAAGCAAACCCAAACTTCTGAAACCGTAGAAGACTAATTATTCCCTGTTTTTTGCAAAGAAATCAAACCCGATTTTTTGAGGGTTCCCCATGCTGGAAGTATGTTCCAATTTCTGATGGTAATTGATTACCATTAAATCATGAAAAGCAGGCGCAAGAAGATCATTGTTCAAAGCTGACAAAATAAGCTGCTCTACCAGGGACCTCATTTTCTCTTTGCTCACAAGGTTATCCTTCAATTCAGGAAAGTTGAAGACTATCTTCCTATCTCCTTCCAAAAAAAACTTATTTTCCTTATTGAGTAAGATCCTTCCGATGAGGTATCCCGGATCATCTAATCTGCCGAAATCAATCGTATCGCTCAAGAAATTGTAGATCAATATCTGCCCGAAATAGTTGAGGTCAGGATCACTCTTCAAATATTTTGATTTCGCCATGTAAGTATCTTCTGGGAGTTTGACAATATTGCTCTGAAGGATGAAAATCAAGACATCGCCCCCAATTCTGAAAATAAACTCATAGTCATTGGTTTTTGAAATTTTGATAGGAATAGCCTTCTCCCCCTCATCCTTCTCCTGCAATTCCCTTGCGATCTCAATACAAACCTCCTCCAATTGGCCAAATAGGGAGATTGAACTGTCAAACAAATTATACTTGAGTTTACTGGTAGTCTGAAGCTTACTTAGTATATTGATAATCATTATTTTTTGGGTTTAAAATTAATAATTTACACATGTCAGATAAAAACACAGGATTTGATGAAATTGAATCACTCTTTCAGGAAATCGGTACTAAAATAGAAGAATTAATCGAGAAAGGTAAAGAAGCCAGTGGTGAAGCCAAGGTAGATATTGAACAAAAAATCAAAGATCTAAGAAGTAAGAAAACCACCTTGGAAAAGGAGTTTAACAAAGGGAAAGCCAGGGCAGAAAAACTTTATCAGGAAAAAAAAGAGGAATATGAACCCACTTTCAACGAATCAATGGGTCATTTCAAAGAAGGTGTGAAGCAGATTTTGGAGGGAATAAAGATTTTATTAGGATCGAAGTAAGAATTTATATTTTATGATTCTAAGAAAATAGGCCATCAATCACCTCAGCTTTAGTTTGAAAACAAAAGTCAGGTGTATGCTTGTAGTTGGATATCGCCCGTCTATCGAATAAACAGCCTTAAGTATCTTTAGAATTCGGATGTGAAAATCAAAATCAAAAGACAAATCCAAGCTCCCCAATAGGTGGGATTTTTTGTAATATCTCGATTCGCAGCGGCAAAGGCTAAATAAAGATATATCTTTGCGGCATGAATTACCTTTCAGTTGACAATCTCAGTAAGTCTTTTGGAGAAAAAAGACTATTTCAAAACATATCCTTTGGTATCAATCAAGGGGAAAAAGTAGCGTTAGTCGGCATCAACGGCGCCGGAAAATCCACCCTTATGAAAATCATCATGGGAATAGAGGTGGCAGATGAAGGAGACATTGCCATAAATCAAAAGGTCAAAGTTTCTTACGTGCATCAAAATCCTGTCTTTGCTCCTTCCCTGTCTATTTACCAAACCATTTTTGACAGTAGCGGAAGTGAAATACTCAAAGTGATAGAAGCCTATCAAAAAGCATTATTGGATTCTGAAAAAGGAATGGACAATTCCAATGAGATGCAAAAAATATTTGAGAAAATGGATCGTCTGCAGGCCTGGGATTATGAATATCAAATTAATGAAGTCCTTGGAAAGCTTGGCATACACGATACAGCTGTCGACATAGGCAATCTCAGTGGTGGACAAAGAAAAAGGGTGGCTTTGGCAAAGGCTATTTTGGAAAAACCGGATCTATTGCTTCTTGACGAACCAACCAATCACCTGGATCTTGAAACTATAGAATGGTTGGAAGAATACCTGTCAAAGGCAAACCTATCACTTTTTATGGTTACGCACGACCGTTATTTTCTGGAAAAAGTCACTAACCAAATACTGGAACTGGATCAGGGAAAGGTCCACAAGTATATGGGGAATTATGGGTACTTTTTGGAGAAAAAAGCAGAAAGAAGAGAAAACGAAGCTACTGAACAGGAAAAAGCTAAAAGTCTTTACAAGAAAGAACTGGATTGGATCAGAAGGCAACCCAAAGCCCGAAGTACAAAAGCCAAATACAGGGTAGACGCATTTGAAGAAACAAAAGAAAAAGCTTTTCAGAAAAGAGAGGAAAGAGATATTCAGCTTACAGTGACAACTCAAAGACTGGGTAATAAGATCATCGAAATAGAAAAAATGAATAAATCTTTTGATGGGAAAAGCCTTATCAAAGATTTCAGCTATACATTTAAGAAAGGAGATAAGATAGGGATAGTGGGACCTAACGGTGCCGGGAAGACAACTTTTCTCAATTTGATCACAGGTTTACTGGAGGCTGACTCTGGCAAAATCAGTACAGGCCAAACCACCGCAATAGGGTACTACAGACAGGAAGAGGATTCCTTCGATGAGGAAAAAGCGTTGATTGATATTGTAAAAGACATAGCTGAAGTCGTAACGATTACTGGCGGAGCCACTATCACAGTTTCTCAATTTCTTACCAAGTTTGGTTTTCCTCCAAAGCAACAATACACTCCTGTTGCAAAATTAAGCGGTGGAGAAAGAAGAAGACTTCAATTGCTCATGGTATTGATCAAAAGTCCAAATTTCCTGATATTGGATGAGCCTACCAATGACTTGGATATTGTCACCTTGAATACCTTGGAAGAATTTCTCGACAATTTCCCAGGATGCCTAATTATTGTTTCACACGACAGGTATTTCATGGATAGACTTGTGGAACATTTATTTGTTTTCGAAGGAAATGGCATCATCAAAGATTTCCCTGGAAACTACACCGATCTGAGGGAGTGGGAAAAGGAACAAAAGAACCTAATTCAACCCCAGGCAAAGGAAAAAAAACCGGAAGTAGTTAAAACTGAAGTTCAGAAAGACAGTACCAAGGCAAGCTTTAAGGATAAAAAAGAATTTGAGGAGATCACAAAAAAAATGGCTGCCCTCGGTGAAGAGAAAAAAGCCCTAATAGAGAAAATATCCGCAGGCCATGATGACCATGAAACCCTTAATTCATGGTCTATAAGGATTCAAGAAATTGATAACAATGTAGAAATTCTTGAAATGCGTTGGCTTGAACTCAGTGAATTGGAGGGTATAAACTGAACAAGTTTCACTCAAAAAAAGTAGTTAGGGAAGATACAAATTCAAAATATTCTTATAAAAAAACAGCCTTTCAGTTCAGAAGGGCTGTTTTTTTATTTCAACAAAAGGAAAGATTAAAAGTCCATATCTTCATCATACTCTTCTCTGTCAGGGCGTCCATTTCTATCACGGAATCCTCCGAATCTCCAAGTGAAGGAAAGTGTTCCGATTCTTGTCTCCCTATTAAACATCCTATCTTGGACAAACCTTTGATCCTCGGCTCTGATTCTAAAGATACGGGTATTAAAAATATCACTCACATTTGCTGAGATGGTAGCCCTATTATTCATTATATTTTTACGGATACCTGCGTTGATCCCCCACATAGGCTCTATTTCCCCTTGTGGCAATACAATGGGACCTCTATAATTACCCTGTATTTGAACAGTTGCAAATTTAGGTACTGACATGTTTGCCAATAGTGAGACTGTCCAGCTGAAATTGGAATTATTGAAACCTTCCTCAATATTATCACCTATTATTTCAGAATAAAAAAGGTTACCTGTTAAAGTTGCATCGAACCAATCTGTGAACTGGATTTGATTGACCAACTCGAAGCCTGTGGCACTCCTGCTGTTTGCATTTTCTCTGGTCTGTACAGCCACATTGTCATCATCAACCCGCACTACTCTGGTCAGGATATCTGTAGAAAATCTGTGATAAACAGTAGCGTTCATCAGAAGTTTGTCCCAACCTTTTACGTATCCAACTTCATAGCTATCGGTCAGCTCTGGCTGTAAGAATGGGTTTCCCACACTTAGGTTGAATAAATCTGATATCCTAAATAGAGGTGCCAAGGCCCATATGTTAGGCCTGGAAATTCTTCTGCTATAATTAGCGGTAAACTCTTCCTCTTCACCCAAATCATAAGAAAGGTACATTGATGGGAAAAGGTTGAAATAATTATTGACTACTACATTTTGATTACTCTCCTGCACTGAAATGGTCTCGGTATACTCACCTCGAAGCCCACCTTGGTATCCCAATTTGCCAATTCTGTTTTTATAACTGGCATATGCTGCATATACGTCTTCTTTAAAATTAAATCCATCGCTGAACCTATCATCCATCTCCGGTATAAATTCTGTGCTTTGGTCTCCTTGGAAAAAATCCTGACCTCTGTCCCATACGCCAAAAGTACCTTTCAATCCTGATTCAAATTTTCCTCCATTCTGAAATGGTTTTTCATAATCCGCTTGCAACACATAGAATGAACTCCATTGAGGCCTTTCATTAATTTGAATCAATCTATTTTCAGGAACTTCTTCATTGAAAGAATTGAAGAATCTTTGGTCATAAAACTCATCTTGAAATCTATCATCATAGGAGTAGGAAGCAGAAGCAAACAATCTCTGACCCAAGGTGTCTATTTCCCATGTATAATTAATTCCGGTTTCAATATTATAACTGGTACGGGTATCCTCATTATTCCTGACGAAGAGACTGTCCAGCTGTCTCATGGAGTTTTGATTTCTTTGGTTCAAGTCATTAAAACTGTTACGATTTCTAAAATTCGCCTGAGCATAGAATCCAAAAGTTTTGTTATCAGTGATATTCCAATCCAATCCACCTCTCACCAAGTGGTTTACATCAAAGCTTTCCCCATAGTTGTCCTGATCTAGAAATGGAGAAACATTAGGGATAAAAGACTCTCTCAGCCCCTCACCTTCTCTAAAAGTCCTTCTATCCTGAAAATTATAAGAGGCATAAATATTGATTTTTTCCAAACCATAATTCATATTGAAACCAGCAGTATACTTATCTCTTGTGCCAATAGAAGCATTCACTTGTCCATTTAATCCTGTTTTTTCATTTTTCTTCAGGATAATATTAATAATCCCCCCAACACCAGCTGCATCGTATCTTGACGATGGGTTGGTAATCAACTCTACTGATTTGATGCTATTTGCAGGAAACTGTGCCAATATACTTTCGGCATCATCTCCTGATAAATTGGAGGGCCTTCCATTTATATAAATAAGGATATTACCACTTCCTCTCATAGTAATACCACCTTCATCATCCACCTGAATGGAAGGAAGAGTCTCCAGCAGCTCTGATGCAGTCGCTCCCTCAGCAACAATACTGTTTTCTACATTAAAAGTACGTTTGTCAATATCACTTTCAAACATAGACTGAACACCTTCCACTGTAACCTCCTCCAAATTTTGGGCATCGGGTCTAAGACGAATGGTGCCAGCATTTAATGTAGCCTTATCACCAACTTCGATATTTCTATAGAAATTCTCGTATCCGATAAATCCCGCTCTCAGGATATAACTACCCGCCTCGGCGGGAAATGAAAAAGTCCCATCCAATTCTGTCATACCTCCTGTTACAAGTGAAGAATCAGCAGGATTTAAGAGTGCTACATTCGCAAACTCCATTACTTCATTTTTTTCCCTATCTGAAACTTTACCTTTTATAGTAAAGTCTTGGCTAAAAATTTCAAAAGTAAAAAGCGTGAAAATTCCGGCTAGTAAATAAGTTAAAATAGGTTTCATAGTAATCTTTTTGTTTTTCGGCAATCTTGAATCTACAAAATATTATACTGTTTTCAAAAGGTATTTATATCAACGGTAGATAAAAACAAAACATTTGATATAATAAATATTCAAATTATTCTGTTTTTGAAAGGAAATAGAAATAAAATATTATACTGATGTTAATAGGAGGCATAACACATAATTCGAGGTGGTAGCCAACAAATTAAAAACGGTATGCAGAAGTGTTTGTTTGCAATTTATATGTATATACATTTATCGGGTCTATTCGTAGATAAAAAGTCTATTTATTATTTAAACGGAAAGGAAAAACAACATTTCTTGAACAAAAAAGGATAAATTAGTGATTTATAAAAAAACCACATTACCAACTTGTTTGCCAAAGTCATAAAATGCAACCTCGAAAATATTCTAAAATTTTGTTTTCCTTAATTTGGATCTTTTTTGTGCTAATTGGTAATTCTAAAGCACAGGATAATTCCCTTGATTCGCTTAGAAACTCGGTTAAAGAGGCGGAATCGGACAATGAAAAGCTAAAGGCATACAGAACATTCCTATCACATATTTATCCAAATGAAAAGGAACTGATTTTCAAGCATTACCCTGAGGGTATTGATTTGGCTGTTTCTTTGGGGGATTATGAAACTGCGGCAAACTGGTCTATAGAGCTTTTTCAAAGCTTCCAAATTTCATCTGGAAAAGGAAAGGATGCCTTAATTACAATGGAAAAAGCTACGACGTTTGTTCCAAAAATATCCTCCTCTAAATTGAGGGGAGATATCTTTTTGAAATATGCAGCAGCCTATTATGATATGGGAGAATTTGAAAAAGCTATTGGAGAATATACAAATGCCATTCATGAATTTACAGATCAAGATTCCATTTTAGTAGCTGATGCACTTTTTTTCAGAGGTCAGGCTCGGGACTTCAAGGGAGAATTTATCAATGCCATCAATGATTACCAGAAAGCTGCTTTGTATTACGAGTTGTTGGAAGATGAAGAGTATGTAGATTATGTACAAAACAGCATGAGTATCATATTCAGCAAATATGGAATGTTGGATGAATCGGAAAAAATCCGGTTAAAGTTATTGGAAAGCCATCTTCGGAGAAATCAAAAAAGGTATTGGGCAGTAGTCATGTATAATAGAGCAGGAACATACAGATTGGCCGGATATCTTGAGGAAAATTATAATATCCTCAGGGAGGTCTACGAAAATATGGATGAGGAAATAGATGATCCTCACCTTGAGGTATCACTCAACTTAGCCTTAGCCAACCACTTCGCAAGAGAAGGAGACAATCAGCAATTTGATTTTCATTACAGAAAGGCAGACAGCATTCGGGAAGAAAGGATCGGGAAAGGTTCTTATTTGGATATTTCCTTTACAAAGTCCAGATTTTTGGGAGAGAAGAACTTTGGCGACCTCTTTGTAGCGAAAGAAAAATTGAAAGAATATAAGGCTCAGGCAAATAGCATCGACAAATTCACTGATAAACTGGATGTGTTGGCTTTTGAAGCTGAATTACAACATCTAATGGGTAATCATGCAGAGGCGTTTGAAGCACTTTCATCATGGAGTCAAAAAAAGGATTCAGTTTTCGCGGTAAATAAAGCCACTTCTTTTGCCTACTATCAAACCCTCTACGAAACCGAAAAAAAGGAAAGGGAACTCTTAAAAAAATCACTTGAAATAGAAAATATTACCACAGCCAATCAAAAGAAAATAGCACTAATCGTGGGCCTATCTTTAATATTGATAGTAGGATTGGCAGTGCTTTACCTGTATAAAAACCTTCAATCTGAAATTAAAGCGAAGAGAATGCAGGAAAAATTCTCCAGAGATTTGCTGATTTATCAGGAAGAAGAAAGGAAACGTATATCCAAAGATCTTCATGATGGCTTAGGACAAAGTCTGCTTTTGATCAAAAACAAGGTGGCTATGAGTACTGATGCTTCAGCATCTGGGCTATTGGATTCGGCTATAGAAGAACTTCGCGGTATTTCAAGGTCTCTTCATCCATTTCAATTGGAAGAGTTGGGACTAACACGTGCTATAAAAAATACTTTGGAAAACTTAGACGGGGAAACAGATATTTTTATAAGTTCCGAAATTGATGAAGTGGATAGCCTATTTGATAAAAACGAACAGCTCCATGTATACAGGATAGTTCAGGAAGTTTTTAATAATATACTAAAACATGCACAAGCCTCAGCCGTAAGGGTTCTAATGGTATTGGATAATCAGATGGTAAACCTATCCATTGAAGACAATGGCATCGGCTTCGATTTTTCTGAAAAATATCAGGATTTCGAAAGCTTGGGCCTTAAAACATTAAAAGAGAGAACAGCTAGCCTTAAAGGAACTATGAAGGTGGATTCCGAAAAAGGAAAAGGTACTAAATTTTCATTTTATTTTTACAAATAAGTATGAGCCCCGAACTTGTAATTGCAGATGATCACCCTTTATTATTGAAAGGCCTAAAGGATTTTTTGGAAGAAAGTGGATATACAATTGCTGCGATGGCCAGTGATGGACAGCATGCATTTAAGGCTATTCAGGAATATAAACCTTTGATAGCCATATTGGATTTGGAAATGCCAGATATGACTGGGCTACAGGTGGCAAAAGCCTGTAAGGAAATCGGAATTAAAACCAAAATTATCTTATTTACGCTTCACAGAGAGCTTTTCATTTACCAACAAGCAAAAGAACTGAATATTTCAGGGTATTTGCTGAAAGAATTTGCTACTGAAGAACTCCTAACCTGCCTGAACAAAATCCAAGAAGGAAAGGAATATTTCAGCAGCAAAATTTTCCAGAAAAAGGGAGAACCAAAAGTCTTAAATGAAGGTATTGCACTGACTCCTTCAGAGAAGAAAATTCTTAAGCTAATTGCTGACGGCTTAACCACAAAAGACATTGCGGATAAACTTTTTATCGCTGAGCGTACAGTAGAAAAGCATAGAAGCAATATCATCAATAAGCTAAACTTGGATAAGAAACACAATACACTTTTGATTTGGGCACAAAGAAATAAGGGAATCATATTCTGAGACAATACCAGTCTTTGGTCGAATATACGTGGTAACACGTATTGCCTACTTATGATGCATGAACTACATTTGAATATATAATCATTTGGAATTCATTATGAAAATTAGTTCAACTTTTGGAGATTTTAAAATCACACAATCTATCAGTAAGCCTGATGAATTGTTGATAATGTCGGACTGGCACAGCTTGGTGAGAATTTTTGACAGCAGCAGAACATTTATGGTTAGCTCTAAAGATAAAGTATTCGGAGTATACCTTAGCAGGCAGGAATGTGCAGATGTATTCTGCAAGTTCTTAAAAAATATTGAACTCTTAGACTTAGAATCTGTGAGTATCGAAAACACTACACTTTTTGAAAGAGTAGTTTATAATGGGTGATTAGTCTAAAAAATGGCGGGTATTAACCCGCCAATTTTTTTAAGGTGTGTTGGATTAGATTATCCACTATTTCATGAGCATTGTCTGCGAATTCATGTGTGATTCTATTGGCCACAATGGCATTTAGACTCATGACCTCATGCCCCAACAACCTGCCCATAGCATAATAGCCGGCAGTTTCCATTTCAAAGTTTGTCAACTGAAAACCATCTACATTTATCTTTCCTAACTTTTCAATAATATCTGGTATGGCTGGTTTTACCCTTACCTCTCTACCCTGAGGTCCAAAAAATCCTGGACAAGTTACCGTATTCCCAACAAGCAGCCCTTCTCTGAGTAATGCAAGTAATTTTTCAGACCCCTGAATACAATAAGGTATAAAAGGTAGGCCAAGAGATTTTTGGATTTGAACCCCTACCTCTTTTTCAAGATCAGAATATTCAGCTTTGTAAAAAGTCATTAACGTATCAAGCCCTATTCCGAAAGCTGAAGCCAAAATACTGCCAGCAGGAATAGATTTCTGCATGCTTCCAGAAGTCCCGATTCGGATTACATTTAAGGTAGTATGATCTTTTTTCGGTAAACGGGTCTTCAGATCCACATTAACCAGGGCATCCAATTCAGTCATAAAAATCTCAATGTTGTCCGTACCCATGCCAGTGCTCATCACAGTAATCCGCTTCCCCTTATAGCTCCCCGTGTGTGTGACAAACTCCCTCTTGGACATGGTGAATTCTATCTCGTCAAAGTATTTTGAGACCTTCTCTACCCTGTCAGGATCACCTACTGTGATAACAGTTGAAGCCAGGTGTTCTGGCTTCAAGTTGAGATGATAAATACTTCCGTCAGGATTAATGATCAGTTCCGATTCTGGAATTCTTTTGCTCATTGATAATGCTTTTAATTTTTTCTTTGTCGTCTCTTCTGAATATTCCCTTATAGGGATTATAACCGTTCGACTGTTTTTGATAATAACCGGTACCGTCGTAAGGCCTTTTTTCAGGATGTTCTTTACATTCCACAGAACAGGTGCCTTCCAGCTCCCAACCGCATTTTTCACAAATTGGTAAGTGCTCATTACAAACGGGGTTGGCA
>NZ_REBN01000229.1 GCF_007692705.1 Mongoliibacter sp. | reverse complement strand
ACTTTTTACTGCCCCATAAGCACAATGTGCTGTCTATGCATTGTTCTGCCAATGTGGGAAAGGATGGAGACAGTGCGATTTTCTTTGGTCTTTCGGGAACTGGAAAAACCACCCTTTCTGCCGATCCTAACAGAGGGCTGATCGGTGATGATGAGCACGGTTGGAATGAGGAGTCAATCTTCAATTTCGAAGGCGGCTGTTATGCTAAGGTTATTGATCTTACAAGGGAAAAAGAGCCTGAAATATGGGATGCCATCAAGTTTGGAGCCATCGTTGAAAACACTAGGTTTATACCTAATACAAGAACTGTGGATTATACCAATAAGGATGTTACGGAAAATACAAGAACTTCCTACCCTATTGAACATATTTTCAATGCGATTACTCCTTCAAGAGCTGGTATTCCAAAAAATATTTTCTTCCTGACTGCAGATGCTTTTGGAGTGATTCCACCAATATCCAAACTGAGTAAAAGTCAGGCGATGTATCACTTTATCTCTGGATATACTGCAAAAGTTGCTGGTACTGAGGTAGGTGTTGTAGAACCTAGAACTACTTTCTCAGCTTGTTTTGGTGCAGCTTTCCTTCCTTTACACCCTACAAAGTATGCATCACTTTTTGGTGAAAAAATGGAAAAGCATCAAGTAAATGTATGGTTGATCAATACGGGCTGGACAGGAGGACCTTATGGGGTGGGCAATAGAATGAAACTTTCTTATACACGGGCGATGATTACTGCAGCGCTCAGAGGCGAACTGGATAATGTTTCCTATCGTCGTCACAGTGTGTTTGGTGTTGCGATTCCCGAAAGTTGCCCCAATGTTCCGGCAGAAGTATTGAGTCCTAGGGCTACTTGGTCAGATAAGGAGGCTTATGATAAAAAAGCAAGAGAACTTGGTTCGGAATTCATCAAAAATTTTGAAAAATACAGTGATTATGCCACTGATGATATTTTGGCAGGTGCGCCAAAATTTTAGTCGATTGACCTTTTAGAATTAAACCCAAATAACTGGAGTGCTTCGGCACTCCTTTTTTATTGTTTGTTGTTTCTCTAGAACATAGGAATTGCTAATTTTGAAAAAAAACTAGAATGAAAAAAGCAGAGATACTTACAGAAAAGGGCACAATGCTCGTCGAATTTTACGAAAATGATGCGCCAAAAGCTGTTGATAATTTTATCAGCCTTTCTAAAAAGGGTTTTTATGACGGATTGACTTTTCATAGGGTCATACCAAATTTTGTGATACAAGGCGGTTGTCCAAAAGGGACTGGCTCAGGTGGACCAGGTTACACCATTGATTGTGAACTAAATGGTGAAAATCAGTATCATGACAGAGGTGTCCTATCCATGGCACATGCGGGAAGAAATACTGGTGGGTCACAATTCTTTATTTGCCATAGTAGAGACAATACCGCCCACTTGGACAGAAATCACACCTGTTTTGGGAAAGTGATTGAAGGTCTGGATGTTATCGATGATATCAGACAAGGTGATAAAATAAAAAAAATTACCGTAATCGAAGATTAATAAAATTTAAAAGAGGCTGTGGTTTAACAGTCTCTTTTTTTTTAATTGAAATATAAATTTGCCTTTTCTAAGCAAATAATGCTCCTGCAATGGTCGCTGTCATCAAGCAGGCAAGAGTAGCCGCCAAAAGGGCATGCATTCCGAGTTTGGATAGATTACCTTGTTGATTGGGAGCTATACTTCCAATTCCTCCGACCTGAATAGCAATTGAACTGAAATTTGAAAAACCGCAAAGGGCATAAGTAGCTATGACAACCGATTTGGGAGATAATCCCCCAGCAGTTTTCATTTCTGCCAAGCTTAGGTAAGCTACAAATTCATTAATCACTGTTTTTTGTCCCAATAAAGAACCCACTTGCAAGGTATCAGACCACTCCACTCCAATAACCCAGGCAAAAACGCGGAAAATCTGACCCAGTAAATATTCCAAAGAAAATCCAGAGAACTGCCCATTGGTGGAAGATACAACCAATGCATTGAGACCTGTATACTCCCCAATCAAACCGGAAAGTATGTAATTCAAAGCGGCGATCACAGCGATAAATGCCAAAAGCATTCCTCCTACATTCAATGCAAGTTTTAAACCTTCAGAAGCCCCGATGGACATGGCATCAATCAGGTTTACCCCCATATTTTCACCACTTACTTCCAGCTTATCATTGACAACTTCCTTGTCTGTTTCAGGAATAATGATTTTTGAAATGACAATAGCTGCGGGCGCATTCATGATACTAGCACCTAATAAGTAAGCGGCAAATCGGCTTTGCTCTTCTAAGCTGTCTCCCCCTAAAAAGGCAACATAACCCGCTAATACTCCCCCAGCAATGGTCGCCATCCCTCCAGTCATGAGACACATCAGTTCCGATCTGGACATGGTAGGTATAAATGGTCTCACCAATAAGGGGGCCTCAGTTTGGCCCAAAAATATATTTCCTGCAGCTGATAAACTTTCAGGGCCTGATAATCTCATTGTCCGTGACATTACCCAGGCAATGACAAAAACAACTTTTTGCAATACCCCTAGATAATATAAGCCAGCAGATACAGTTGAAAAGAAAATTATAGTAGGTAGTACTTTAAATGCAAAAATAAATCCGAAAGTATCTGTAGCTAAGTCTCCAAAAATAAATAAGGCACCATCCTCAGAAAAGCTAAGAAGCTTTACGAAAGCCCTACTGACTACAGCAAAGATTTTTGCTACGAAATCAACCTTTGTTATTAGAAAACCAAAGATAGCCTGTAAAGTCACCCCGATACCTACTAATCTCCAATCAACAGCTTTTTTATTGGAGGAAAACATCAGGGCAAAAGCCAAAATAAATATGATACCAATAAAACCTCTAATATAATCCATAAGGAGTGTGCAAGACGCTTAGGTAATTAATATGCCAATCGGTTAAGACAGTCAAGTAAGTAAAATTTTCTAAAAAAAGAAAAGCCTGGTCTGACCAGGCTTTCTAGTTTCTCCTGTTTATTTCGTCCCTAATCCTAGCTGCCTTTTCATAATCTTCATTACTTATGGCTTTATCTAGGAGTTGGTTCAATTTATCTAAGGTGAAGTCCTTGAGTGTATCAGCGCTCTTGCTGGAAGATGAAGCAGGTGTTTTCTTTGTCTTTCCACTTTTTTCATGTTCTCTTCTTTCATCTTCCTCATTGAATTCAATTCCAGCCTCTGACATTACTTTTTTAGAACAATAAATAGAGGCATCAAATCTTACTGCAATGGCGATTGCATCAGAAGGACGGGCATCTATTTCCACTGTTTTGGAGGAATTTTTACAAACGATTTTCGCATAAAAAACCCCTTCTCTCATGTCAGAAATCAAAATATGATCAATGGAGTAATTAAAATTAGAGGAAAAAGATTTAAAGAGGTCATGGGTCATCGGCCTATTGGGAATTATTTTCTCAATTTCAATCGCAATGGCCTGAGCTTCAAACATTCCAATCACAATAGGTAGTCTTCTAATACCACCTACTTCCCCCATAACAAGGGTAAATGATCCGGATTGGGAATGGTTTGATGATAATCCAAGAATCTCAAGTTCTACAGTTTGATCCACAGGTTTTATTTTATTGCTTTTACAGCTTCAATTAATTTAGGTAATACCTCAAATGCGTCTCCAACAATTCCATAATCTGCGGCTTTGAAAAATGGCGCCTCTGGGTCTTTGTTTATGACAACAATGTATTTAGAGGAATTTACACCCGCAAGATGTTGAATAGCCCCCGAAATTCCAACTGCAAGGTATAAAGTAGGCGCAACTTTTACTCCGGTTTGTCCAACGTGCTCGTGGTGAGGTCTCCAACCAATGTCAGAAACTGGCTTCGAACATCCTGTCGCAGCACCCAATTCTTTGGCTAAATCTTCTATCATTCCCCAATTTTCAGGTCCCTTCATTCCTCTACCTCCTGACACTACTACATCTGCCTCTGGAAGTAATATTTCACCGGTAGCTTTATCTGTTGAAGTAATAGTCGTTGCAAAATTTTCTTCCGCAATTGTGATATTTGCCTTTTCAACGCTAGCTTCTGCTCCATCTGTCAAAAGATCTACTGCATTCTTTTTAACCGCAAGGATTTTATGGTCTTTAGAAACGATAGTTTCTGCAAAAGCTTTTCCGGTATAAATACTTCTTCTGACTTTATAATCTCCTGTAA
>NZ_REBN01000039.1 GCF_007692705.1 Mongoliibacter sp. | reverse complement strand
TCTTATGGCTATGCGGAATAATCATACAATTGGCTTCATGCAGAAGATTGCTCAACTTTTTGGCATGGTCAGGATTATCCATCCTTGCCAGTTGGCTGATTCCGACTATGGCATTTACCCTTGCCAATTGATTTTCTTTTTGGTCTATAGCTTTTTGAAAAACTGCAGCGCCTTTATCCCCTCTTCTGGCCAATTCAAACTGGGCTTTCCTACGGATACGCAGGTCCTCAAACATCAAATGGTCCAAAAGCTCATCCTCTGACATCTTTTTGTAATCCAGAACTATCCTTCTTTGGGTTTCTTTTCTGGCTTCCCAGTTTTTTCCTTCATCATCATCCAGCTTCCAAATCCTGCCATAATTTTTATTACCCCATCCATTGATCCAGTCAGCAGCATAAATGGCTCCATCAGGCCCAAAATCTATTCCAGTAGGCAACATCTGTGATTGGATCATCTCCGTTTCTGCAAGTTCAAAAGTAGCTCCCTGAGGCTTAAGTTTGAATGCGTGTATGCCTGACCTTGCAGGATTACCCACAAACTCTACAACGAAAAATGTATTTTTCCACCTTGGTGCCATGGCTGTTCCGGGATTGTATATCATTCCTGTAGGACCATTGACATAATTGATGATCGGTGGAGTGATATAAGCTGCTTGTCCCTCATGTCGAGGAATATACATTTTTTCGTCCATCCAGACTTTATACGTATTGTTATTTGGGTCTCGGTATTTACCAAACTGCCAATTGATTCTCCAACCGGTATCTGATCCATTGACCAGGTAAACAAGCCTTTCACTCTCTCCTCTGTGATCTCCGTCATTGTCGACCGATATCAGGTTATTGTATTCATCAAAAACAAACTCATGCGTATTCCTTACACCCATGGCGAACACTTCAAAGTCTGAGCCATCCGGATTTGACCTTACCACCACACCCCTGTTGGGGTATTTCCACTGTTTTCCGTCTTGATCCACACCATTAAAACCAATATCTCCGATGGCCCAATAAATCCTGCCATCAGGTCCTACTTTGGCACCGGACATGCCATGGGCACCAAAACCAATATGTATTCCATAACCATGGGAAATACTTGTTTTTTCGTCCATCAGCCCATCACCGTTTTTATCTCTCAACCTCCACATATCGGGACCCACTCCTACAAAAAGATCTCCTTCGTGTTTGAGGACTGCAGCTGCAATGTCTGTAACTTCTTCATGAAAATCTTCTATAACCCTCTGAGACCAATCGGCCAGACCATCGCCATTGCTATCCTTGATTCTGTAAACAGATTCTTTGATCTCCAGCATATCCCGCCAATCGTGCGAACCATCATTGTTATAATCTTTAAGCCATGTGTTTTTCTCCGAGTTTTCAGGAGAAAGCTCCTTTCTCAAAAAAGCCCTTTTTTCTTCTATATCCTGAAGGGAAATGGATTCAATCTCCCAATCCTGATGACCTCGGATATCGAATTCCACTTTTCCAAGTCTTCCTGAACTTGTATAATACAATGAACCATCCTCATCCATGCTGATGGAAATGGGATCAATAATCATTGAATCTACAGCCCAAATAGACATCGAGAGTCCTTCCGACAGTTGGGGGTTCATAGTAGCCTCAATTTCAGAAGCCATTTTACGGACTTCGTCGTGATCCATTTGGATGATGTGAAGTTCTTCTGGGGATTTACTTTTTTCCTGGCAGGCAAAAGCCATTACAAAAAGTGCAGGTAAGATCCACCTGCCACAATGCATTTTAGGTTTCATAGGTTTATAGTCAATCGATTGAAATCATTTTCAATATACCAAAAAACTAAAAAAAGCAATTTCAAAAATCAGCAAAGGGAAAAAGAGTGTGGTGAATGGAAAAGATAAGTATTAGGTCAGGGTAAGGAATACTTTTTTGTCGGAAGCGATTTTCAACATCATTCTTGGGTCTGCCTATCCCTCGTTTCATTACTTTTGGTAGAAAAGATTGATGATCACCAGGTTCTGAAGTGTTGATGCCAGAAACCTTTCGTAAAATACTTTTTTGTATATTTCCGGAGTTAAGGGTACCTATTTCAATGGGATTTTCACCTTTAAAAAACCTCACTTATGGATTTGAAAATCAGTCAACAGCAATTTATTATTTGTGGAGCAAGCAGCGGATTTGGGGAAGCCATAGCCCGGCAACTTTTAAATGAAGGGGCACGGGTGGTACTTGTGGCCCGCAGAGGAGATTTGCTACGCGATAAATTTTCAGATTTTGCTGGTAGCACGGAAATAATCGAAGGCAGTGTGACGGATTCAGATACCCTTGATAAAATCGTTGAAACGGCAAAAAAAGCTGATTTTCATGGAATTTTTTTAAATGCTGGAGGCCCTCCTACTGGTACACCTCTCCAAACCAAGATGGATGATTGGGATGCTGCCTGGCCACTGGTCATGCGCTGGAAAATTGACCTTTCCTTACGCATCGCTCCCCTATTGGTAGAGAAAGGTTATGGCAGAATATTATTTCTGGAAAGTCAATCCGTAAAGCAACCCATTCCTGCTTTGGCCTTGAGTAATTCTTTTAGGGCTGCAGTGGTCGGATTTGCCAAAAGTCTTGCGGTTGAAATTGCGCCAAAAGGCGTCACAGTCAATGTTTTGGCCCCCGGTTCCCATGATACTCCTGCGATTGACCGCGTCATCAAAAACAACAGCAATAATCAAGGCATCAGTTATGAAGAAGCTAAAAAAGAACTGGCGGATAAAGTTCCGGTTGGCAGATTAGGTCAGGCTGAAGAACTTGCATCTTTGGCTGCGTGGCTGCTATCCCCGCACAGTAGTTATATCACAGGCCAGACCATCAGCCACGATGGCGGAGTGATTTCAGGTATTTTTGGGTAGCAATATTAGGGGATTGACATTCAAGATCAATAAACTCATTGATTACTCCTCCTCGAAATTCAAACCCATCTGTGAAAATCAGTGGTAGTAAACGTATGCAGGATTCCCGTAAAGTTTTTATTAACCACAGATGGTAAGGATAGGCACAGATGATCTATATTCTGTAAACTATTCATGTAATTGCAATAATAAATTCTTCTTCTACCCAATTGGATTCTTCTACAATTATGAAATCCATAATTTAACCTTATCACAAATATCCTCCTGCCATTTTCTTACATCCATAACCACAGGTAAAAAAATCAAAGAACACTCAAAAGAAGAATCCAACTTCTGATCTTCAATATCTACATATTTTCCAGACATAGGATTGAAATCACCTGGATAAAGTAAAGCCACTTTCTCTGCTTTGAAGTAGTGATGGTAGGCATACATCTGCCGGACGTCTTCTACGGACGGTTTGTTGTCTTTGAGCATTTTCCATTTGGTATCGAATACGAAAGTTTGTTTGCCTTTGATAATCCTGATATCAGGTCGGATTGTTCGTCTTTGACCAATAGTTGGATTCCAGAAAAATTTTTTGTTTTGGGCGAAAACCTGAATATCCTTATGTTTTTTCAAACTGATATAAACAAACTTTTCCCAAAGCAGATTCATGTCAAACATCAAGGCCAAAACATGATTTTTGCCTTTACTTAAATCCGGATGAAAACGAAGCAACAATAACTTACTGATCTCCAATGCTTTTTGGTAAGTATATGTTTTTCTATTTAGAATTAGTCGGTCAAAGGTACTTTCGGAAACCCTAATATCAGGCATCTCAGGAAAATGAAGCATAAGTGCTCCTATCCTGCTATACAAGGCAGAGTTGGTATTGATTAATTTGAGCAAACGGAGAGCCTTGTACAGGATAAAGTGAATAGTATGAGATACATCATACACATTATACTTTACAAAAAAGCGCTCCTGATGGACCAGGTTATACTGAATATGCTTCCCAAACTGCAAACTGCCTTTTAAAGCGTTTATATTCCCATTTACCTTTCTGTATTTTTTAATCAAACCTGAATGAAGAAGATATTCGACTTCTTTGATGAAAATCTCAAAATACAGGTCAAGGATAGTATTGGATTTTAGATTGAGGCTACTTAAACTTGGAGATTTTACATCAAAACCATGGACTGTTTTTAGCATTCCTATGAGGACCTTTCTCCATTTATCTTCAGAGACTTGATCCTTTAGATTCTTGTCCGCTTTGGGTAAGACTTCTACTTGTGTATTGCCTACCTGAATAACACCTACAAACTCTTTGAAGCGAATACCATTATGAATAAGGTC
>NZ_REBN01000094.1 GCF_007692705.1 Mongoliibacter sp. | reverse complement strand
ATCATAGTATTTGGAATAGTCAAAGCCTTGTCCAATTACTTTGCGGGAAGCTTTGCCAACAAAATCGGGCGGAAAAATTTACTGATCATAGGTTGGATCTTTGGACTTCCTGTTCCCTTCATCTTAATGTATGCTCCATCGTGGGATTGGATAGTGGCAGCCAATGTGCTTTTGGGAATAAATCAAGGTTTGGCTTGGAGCAGTACAATTGTAATGAAAATCGACCTGGTTGGCGAAAAACAGCGTGGGTTTGCAATGGGTTTGAATGAGTTTGCCGGCTATTTGGCTGTTGCCTTTGTCGCCTTTTTGACAGGATATATCGCCAGTGAATACGGGTTGAGGCCTTATCCTTTTTATATTGGTATAGGGATGGCCATTTTAGGAATTTTAGGATCTATATTTTTGATCAAAGATACCAGAAGCCATGTGGCAGCTGAAAAAACACTTACCGATGTATCCCGACTCAACAATATCTTTTGGGATAGCACCTGGAAGCATCCTAATCTTGGTTCTGTCACCCAGGCAGGTTTAGTCAATAACTTGAATGATGGCATGGCTTGGGGTCTTTTCCCTATTTTGCTTGCCAGTAAGGGATTTAATTTAGAAGCAATTGGAGTTGTGACAGCCGTTTACCCTGCCGTTTGGGGATTTGGTCAACTGTTTACCGGTAAAATGGCAGACATTTATTCAAAAAAAATGCTTCTCCTCGTTGGAATGACACTTCAGGGATTGGCATTGTTGTTTTTTCCATGGGCAGATACACTCACACATTACATCATGCTCGCCGCTATTTTGGGATGGGGAACAGCTATGGTTTACCCTACTTTTTTGGCTACTGTTGCAGAAAATACCCATCCTGATGATCGGGCGGGTTCTATAGGCGTGTTCAGACTTTGGAGGGATATGGGTTATGCCATTGGTGCCATTCTGACCGGAATCTTAGCTGATGCATTTGGAATCAATACCTCGATTATCGCTATAGCTTTCTTAACCTTACTTTCTGCCATGATCATACAGTTTAGGATGACAAGCGAAAGATAATGCTGAAAATAGATTAATTTATTCTTTCTTAATTACCTAATATCTCTTCATTGAAAATTTTCCAGAAAGTTATATTTAGAGTTCAGCTCACTCAACAAAAATCGTTTTTTTCACACTTGAAAAAGGGCCATCCAATTCTTTTCCATCTCTTCTTACCAGATTTAAAGTCAATAGGTACTCCCCTTTAGGAAGATTGGCTACCCTTACAGGAGTAACTTCTTGGATTTCATATTGAAATTCGTTTAAACTGATCTGAACCTTTAACCTATCCAAGTCTATATCTCCGCCAAGCAATAAGAAGTCTATGGTTACTTCATCGTCTTCTTTGAATTTCTGGTTGTTAGTGGGAATATTGAGTGCTAAATAGGGCTCTGCCTGATAAGGAAAAGGCCGGGTATCTCCAACCATAAAGTCTCTATCTACAAAATTGCCGAATTCCTTGAGTGCCAAACCTTCTTCATCTACAAGATAAGCTACTGTCCGGTATGTTCCTTCGTTGAGTTCTCTTTGAAAAATCGGAGAATTGTATCCTACAGGATCACTGGAGTTGAGTATCATTTTCAATTGAAAACCACCCAGGCCTGATTCAAACGGATAGTTTTTGATATTGAGTTCAAATGGCACTTTCCCAGGCCTGAACTTTTGATTGCCCAAGGGAGAATACATCTCGATAACAGCATCGGGAAAGTCATTCTTTTCCTCATAGAAATAAAAACTGGTTTCAGGCTTTTCCACTCTAAGGCTATCAGTTTCGGGTTCGCCCAGTATCACCATTTCCTCTTTTTTCTCACGAGGTGAATCACAGGACGAAAAGAGTATAAAGGAAATCAGAATGGAAAATAGGATCGCTTTTTTCATATGATTATAATTTGTTTTTCAATTGACATATGGAATCTTCGCATAGTTTACAATCATCCCTTGTGTGATCCCGTAGGTACGGGATCATGCACGATTTCATAGAATTGAAGGCTAAAGGGCTAAATTATTTAATTTTAGGCGAAAATGGCGTAACTTTCGAAGTAAAATAAACCAAAGTATGACAGAGATTTTATATGATGAGGTTCCTTCACTGGATTTAGCGGACTTCACTTCTGGAAATGCAGAGAAAAAAGCTGCTTTTGTGAAACAACTTGGAGATGCCTATCAAAACATTGGGTTTGTGGCGATCAAGAACCACGGGCTCAATCAGGAGTTGCAGGACAAACTTTATACGGTAATCAAGAAATTTTTCACGCTACCTGATGAAGTTAAAGCAAAATACGAAAAACCGGAGATTGGATTTCAAAGAGGGTATACCGGAAAAGGTAAAGAACATGCAAAAGGTAGAAACACCGGAGACTTAAAAGAATTTTATCATGTAGGTCAGGAGTTATCTGATATCCCTGACAATGATCCGATCAAGGCAGAATATCCAGCCAATATATGGCCAAGTGAATTACCTGAATTTGAAAAAATTGCACTTGACACTTATAGAACTCTGGAAAATGCAGGTAAGAATATGCTTAAGGCAATTGCTTTGCACTTAGGTCTAGAAGAGGAATATTTCGAGGATAAGGTAGCTTACGGAAACTCAATCCTAAGGCAAATACATTATTTCCCGATCGAAAACCCTGATGAAGTTCCAGCAGATGCCGTAAGAGCAGCTGAACATGGTGATATCAACTTGATTACCCTACTGATGGGTGCCTCAGCAGATGGGCTTCAGGTATTGAGAAGAGATGGTAAATGGATTCCGATCACGGCACTTCCTGACCAATTGGTGGTCAATGTGGGAGACATGCTAGAGAGGTTGACCAATAAAAAACTGAAATCTACGATCCACAGAGTAGTCAATCCACCACGTGATATGATGCACACAAGCAGGTACTCAATTCCTTTTTTTATGCATCCTAGATCTGAAATGGACCTCACTTGTCTGGAAAACTGTATAGATGACAACAATCCAAAACAATTTGAAGATGCCACAGCAGGTGAATTCCTGGATGAGCGACTTCGCGAACTGGGTTTGAAGAAGTAAGCCGTGTCGGTAAGAGGGGTACGATACTATATATATCTCAAAGACGTACTGCTTCTTGCTGTTACAGCATTTGGAGGCCCCCAGGCTTTTCTCGCCATGGTATTGGATATCATGGTGAGAAAAAGGGCCTACATTACCGAAGAGGAGTTATGGGAACTCAACGCACTTTGTCAGGTACTTCCTGGTCCTACCTCCACCCAAACAATCTCTGCTATAGGTTACAGGATTGGAGGTCCAAACTTAGCTTACTTATCACTTTTTGTATGGGTACTCCCCGCGACCCTTTTGATGATAGCAGCGGCATTTTTGATTGACTTTTTACAGGAAAACACCCCGGGAGCCTTGAACTTTGCCAAATTTATCCAACCAATGGCCATTGGTTTTATCATTTATGCAGCTCAAAAAACCATTTTCAAAATGGTGAAAACACCGGAAGCCACCGTATTGATGATGTTTTCAGCCTTTATTTCATTTTTCTACAATTCTCCCTATGTATTCCCAATATTACTTGTAGTTGGAGGAATCAGTACTTCTTTAAAATTCAAAGACCAACCTTTGGAGGAAGGAGACAAAAAATTAAAAATTTCATGGGCCAATTTCTTCCTTTGGGGAGGAGTGTTAGTTTTTGCTGCCATTTTGGGTGCGATTACCAAAAATCAATCTGTCTTACTCTTCGAGAACTTCTATCGAAATGGATCACTGATTTTTGGTGGGGGACAGGTGTTGGTGCCTTACTTATATACTGAATTTGTAGAGTTCAAAAAATTCTTAAGCTCACAAGAGTTTTTGACTGGCTACGGCATTGCACAGGGAATACCAGGCCCTACTTTCAGTATCAGTTCCTATGTAGGGGCACTTTCCATGAGAGAATATGGGATTCCAGGACTTTTGACAGGTGGATTAATAGCAGCTGCCGGCATCTTTCTTCCAGGAACATTTCTGATATTTTTTGTTATCCGTTTTTGGGATCAACTCAAAAAATACCGGCCTGTCAGAGCCGCTTTGGAAGGTATCAATGCAGTGAGTTGCGGGATGCTGATTGCAGCTGCTTACCTGCTTTTTGAACCTTTGGACAATAACCTTTTCAATGTATTGGCCATTTTTGGCACCTATCTTTTGCTTCAATTCAGTAAACTGAGTTCACCTTTAATTATCATTATCGGGGTGTTGGCAGGTATTGGTTACAATTGGATATTCTAAGATATTTAATTGATACTATTGGAAATTCGGTTGCTATTGGGGAAGCAGCATTATGAGATTAGATTCAATTCCCTTAAATATTGTTTGATTTCTGAAAAATGTCCTTTTAATATCCGAAAGCTTTTATCATTTTAGCATCCTGTAAAAGTCAATTTCAAATTGATTCATCTATATAATGGAACTTTAGCTCAGTTGGTTTAGAGCGCTGCCTTGACAGGGCAGAGGTCGTGGGTTCGAATCCCTCAAGTTCCACTTTTTTAGACTTTTAAAATTTAAATCTGTTTCAATTTCTATGCTCAGGAGTTTCAAAACCTAAGGTTTGAATTTATCGCAAAAACCAAATTATCTGCTAAAATGACAACTATATTTTTTCTGTGGGGTTAGTAATAAGTAGTACTAACCTTTAAAAGATAAAATCACTATGGATATTACTAAAAAAGCAAAAGAAGAAATAGAAAGCCGTCTTGACAAAATCGAAGATTTTATTGCCAAAAAAGGCATAGGTTCGACATACTTACAAAAAGCTCAAAAAACCCAAAGGGATATTAATCTTGTCCTTGTTCTAGGAGGAATTCTGACAGTAGCGGGAATTGTACTTTGGATGAAAACCAAAGACAGTGAGGAGTAGACATTAATATATTTAAAATTATAAATAGAGAAAATCAGGATCTAGTCCTGATTTTTTTAATTCATCAATGTTTGTAAAACAATCTCGCTAGCCACTACTCTAAAAATATTGTTTTTATTTTTTCATTCATAAAACCAATCAATGCAGAAGCTTCTTCAGGCATTGGAACATCGTCACGTACTGGAACAGAAGGATTAAACTCATTCCCGAAACCAGAACATCCCTTCAAACAATAGAATTCTTCTCCTTTACCACCTGCTGTTTGCCTGTAAAAACCCCTATGTTCAAAGTCTTTAGCCCAAAGCCGGATTTGTCTATGGTTGTAAGAAAGGTGCCCAATAAGGTCACTGCTTAAAATTTGCTGATCTCCAAATTGTGTCTGAAGTGTTGTTGGATAATGCCTATTAGATTTATAGATGAGGAAGGCAGGCTGTTCCGATAAATTTCTTGATAAAGGTTCAACTTCAAATTCCAGCCACCCTTCTTCAATTGGAAGCTCCTTATCCAAAGTAGCGACTAAGGCATGAGCTTTATACATGTCATTTCCATTCAGAAAAGATGCCCATTCCATTGAGGGTGATCTATCTTTGGCGATTACTTTGTAACGATTCCCCTGATGAATCAGGATATCTCCAGCATGCAGCTCTTGGTTTTTGGAATAGATAGAGTTTTTGGATCTCACAAGATAGTTTCCCTTGGCTGGAGTTAATCGCAATTGTATAGTTTTCCCATCGATCACTGCGGATGGCCCGTCAATTTGATATGTAAACCTACCAATGTGGAGGATTGTAGAGAGATTGCTACCTATTCCAAACTCATTTGTAAAAATCTGAAAAGCAGTTTGTTCACTGGTAATATGAAACTGATTATTCAAAATATAACCTTTTACCTTCAATGAGGTATTCCCATACTTTTCTTCGGGTTCAAAATCAGTCTTCACATTTTCAAAAACAGCTGTCAGACTTCTTCCGTAAGGAGATTTAAAGTCCATAAAAGATCCTCCTGAATGGTTTATATTTTTTCCAACTATAAGGGTTTCATTGTCATAATGAAATCCGAAGCCCCATCCACAGATATTTTCCATAGCATGGCCCATCTTGAGGGCATTGGTATTACAGTCCATCAAAATAATTTGATATGGCTGAGGATTTTGCTGCCCTCTAAATATAGGAGTCATAATAGGGTTTGCGTCTGGTACCCTTCTGAAAGGAGGACAAATATTCACTCTAAGTCCTACTTTAACTTTTTGTGAACCAACTACCATTAGGCACTCCCCTTGCTTAAACGATTTTTTGTCCGACCACCTGAAATAATCTTCCTTACCTATCAATAAGTTGCAATTCTCCCCAATCACAAAGGTATCGGATGTGATTTCGATACTTTCATACTCGGGAATTACAAAAGTCTTGTTTTTCCCTAGGAACAAGGTATTAACTGAATTTTGCTTCGCTTGTAGGTGTTTTAGCGCTTTTTCCCAAGCCAAAGAGTTATCAAAATAAATATAGCCGGGACCATTGGAATGGTTAAAATCGAAATCTACCTCTATCTCACTTGGAGAAATAACCTTCTTAATTATGGCATAGCGAGATCCTTTTATTCCTGGATAAAACAGGTCATTTATAGGAGTTTCTGGATTAAGGTGGTTGAAAAGTCCACAAAAACTTTTGCCCAAGTCGGAATTTTGGAATATTGCTTGCGACGAGCTGATAAGTCTCCCATTGAAATTAAGATTTTCAAAGTATCTGAAACAAGCTTCTCCTCCAAAATCCTCCAAAGTCACTGCATTCTCTATTGGTTTTTGATTCACAGCACCAAAAGCAAGCATATTAGCAGAAGTATCCATTTCAACCTTCTGACGGAGTGACTCTTCTAATGCTGGAATTATTATAGTCTTGTTTATTTTTTGAACAAGGGAATTGATATCTATTTCACCTCTTTCATTGAACTCTTCAATTTTTAATGTACCCGAAAAGCTTATTTTTATTTCTTTCATTAGCTCCTGTTTTACATTTTTTATTAAAAGGCTTCTTTACTTTTCTTTTTTCATTAAACTAAAAAGTTTACATAATGTACTGAATTCACTTTGACTTTTAAAATTCAATTCTAAAATAATCTGCTTTTCTACCAATAGAAACATACATTGACCAAGATGCAGTTATGCCTTGTAGACTTTGACAATTCCGTTTAAATTGCCAATTGGAAAAATTATGAATATGAAAAAAATATACTGTCTATTGGCTAGTCTCCTGATTATAGGAGCCTCATGGGCCCAAAAAAGTCCCGAAGAATTCCTAGGCTACAAACTGGGTGATCGTTTCACCCCTCACCACAAAGTAGTGGCCTATTTTGAGCATTTAGCTGAAACTTTACCTCATGTACAACTGGAGTTTTATGGTGAGACTTACGAACACCGTCCGCTTTTCATTGCTATAGTTTCCTCCCCGGAAAACATGCAAAACCTCGAAAATATCCGTTTGGATAATCTTCGAAGAACAGGCATGGAAGAAGGCTCTCCAGCCACCAAGGTAGCCATAAACTGGATGCAGTATAATGTGCACGGAAATGAGGCGGTAGCGACTGAAGCTGCTATCATGACTTTTTGGGAAATGGCAAACCCCAATAATGCGCAAGCCAAAGATTGGTTGGCCAACCAAATACTAATCGTGGATCCCTGTGCCAATCCTGATGGTAAGGACAGATACACCATGTGGTATAATCAAAAACAAAATAACAGACTTCAACCAGACCCACAATCTGTAGAACATCTAGAACCGTGGCCAGGAGGTAGACCAAACCACTATCTGCTTGATTTGAATAGAGACTGGGCTTGGCAGACGCAAAAGGAGTCACAGCAAAGGATTGAACTCTACCATAAATGGATGCCACACCTTTTTGTGGATTACCACGAACAGGGCATCAACGACCCTTTCTATTTTGCTCCAGCAGCAAAACCCCTTCACGAGTTAATTTCTCCTTTTCAATATGAGTTTCAGGAGATTTATGGGAAAAATACCGCGGCAAAATTTGATGAGCAAGGTTGGTTTTATTTTACCAAAGAACGTTTCGACCTGCTTTACCCTGCATACGGAGACACGTGGCCCACTTACAATGGAGCAATTGGGATGACTATAGAAAAAGGAGGATCTGGAAGGGCAGGCTTAGGAATGCTCAATGCAATGGGCGACACTGTAACCCTGAGAGAAAGGATAGAGCACCAGCATGTTGCTGGTATTTCTGCAGTAGAAGTTACAGCCAAAAATGCTGAAAGACTTGCCGACGAATTCAGTAATTATTTCAAGAATAACATGACAAATCCCTCTGCGAAATACAAGAGTTTTGTCATCAAAGGAGATGAACATCCTGAAAGGGTAAAAGCTTTACTTAATCTCCTTGATAAAAATAAAATTCAATACGGAATGGCTGGAAATAAAAGCGGCCTTAGGGGATTGGATTATGAAACAGGCAAAACATCAAGTTTTTCAACTTCTGATAAGGATATAATCATAAATGCTTACCAGCCAAAATCAGTTCTAACCGAAATTCTTTTTGAACCAGAAGCCAAATTACAAGATAGCATTACCTATGATATTACCAGTTGGGCATTGCCTTATGCTTACGGAGTGAAGGCTTACGCACTGGAAACCAGGCTGGATCCCGCCAAATCATTTGAGGCAAAGGAATTTGAGAAAAATGAAACTCCGGAAAAGGCACTGGCTTACTTAGCTCCTTGGAATGCGATGGTTCATGCAAAGTTTTTGTCTGCGCTGCTCAATGAGGGAATTAGACCAAGATTTGCAGAATTCCCTTTTGAGGTTAATGGAAATGCGTTTGAAGCGGGAAGCTTGATTATTCATAGAAATGGTAATCAGTATGTCACGGACTTTGATCAAAAAGTGACAGACATTGCTAATAAGTTTGAAATCAAAATCACTGCCTCCAATTCTGCTTATGTGGATAAAGGCAAGGACTTCGGGTCTCCTGATGTCAGACCTATCAAAGCTCCTAAAGTAGCTCTAATAGGTGGTTCTGGCGTATCCTCTCTTAATTTCGGAGAAATCTGGTATTTCTTTGAACAGGAGTTAGATTATCCAGTGTCCATTTTGGAAGCTGAAAATTTAGGGAGATTCGATTTAGGAAAGTATGATGTGATTTTGTTGCCTTCCAGCTGGGGATCTTCCCTAGGAGGTGGTGCAAAATCTAAAGTGTTGGATTGGGTAAAATCTGGAGGTAAGCTTATTGCTTTTGAAAACGCCATCAATACTTTTGCTGATGAGGAAGGGTTTGATTTGCGAAGATATGATACGGAAGAAGAGAAAAAAGCAGCAGAGAAAGTAAGTCAGGAAATACAAAGTTCCGAAAGACTAGCGCCTTATCAAGAAAGAGAGAGATTGTATATCTCGAATACTGCTGCGGGGGCTATATATGAAGTGAAAATTGATGGTACCCATCCTCTTGGCTTTGGAATGGGGGGTAAATTCTATACTCTAAAGAATAATGGTTCTCGGTACTCCTACCTCAACGATGGTGTCAACGTGGGAACTATTCCCTCCAATGATGCTTACAGATTTGGTTATATAGGACATAAAATCAAGCCTAAAATGGCAGAAACTATGGTCTATGGACTAGAAAATCAAGGAAGAGGACAAATAATATATATGGTAGATAATCCCATGTTCAGGTCTTTTTGGGAAAGTGGTAAATTACTGGTAGCCAACGCTGTATTTTTTGTAGGACAATAATTTAACCTTGATTGTAGTTTAGACTTCCAATCTCCCAATTACCCGGTAAAACAATAAAAGCCCAGTGAACATGATTCACTGGGCTTTTTTCACTAATGACAATTGATTCGTTTTTAATTATTTAGATGATTGATTCTTAGTAGAAGGTTAAGGAGTTTTCATTTTTCCTAAAAATCAATCAGCTCCTACTTCACTTTCAAGATTGGTAAAGGGATTGCTCTGTCGAATCAATCCGTCTGGCAATTCTCCTTCTGTACTGGCTACAACACAACAAACTGTAGCATCACCAGTAACATTAACCACTGTCCTGAACATATCCAATATCCTATCTGGAGCGATAATCAGGGCTACACCCGCTCCTGGCACTCCAATAGCTTCCAATACGATGATCAACATGATCAGTCCTGCCCCAGGTACACCTGCTGACCCAATTGCAGCCAAGGTGGCGGTAAGTACAATGGTCAACTGTTGTGAAAGTGTGAGATCCATACCTAATGCTTGGGCAATAAATACCGCTGCTACTGCCTGATAAAGGCTGGTACCATTCATATTAATAGTTGCTCCCAAAGGCAGGACAAAACTGCTCACTTCTTCAGAAACACCTAACTCTTCTTCTACCAATTTCATGGTTACCGGTAAGGTTGCTGAACTGGAGGATGTGGAAAAACCTAAAAGCATGGCAGGCCTCAAGGCCTTCAAAAAATCCCCGAAAGGAATCTTTGTAAAGGATTTTAGCATGATTGAATAGACACCCACAACAATCAATACCAAACCACCCATGACTACTAAAGTATATTTCAGTAGAGCCAATAACAGTTCTACTGCCGAGTCAGGATTATCCCCCGCAATTTCTACTATCAAGGAAGCCATCAGGGCAAAAACACCATAAGGTGCAATCATCATAATATACTCTACGATTTTGATGATCACATCATTGAGCGCATCAAAAAAATCAGTAAATGTCTTTGCTTTGTCTTTAGGAATCTGAAGAAGAGCAATGCCTGCAATAATGGCAAAAAACACCACTTGAAGCATACTCCCATTGTCAGCTGCGGCTGCGAAGAGATTTTCAGGTACAATATCAACCAGAGGCTGCAAAGGACCTTGATCCTTGATTGCCGCTGCAGTATCGGCTTTTGATCCTGCCTGAGAATCAAATTGAGCCATTAATTTATCTCTTGTATCTTGTGGCAATTGCTGTCCAGGCTTAAAGAAATTGACCAATAGCAGACCTAGAGTAATGGCAATGATGGTAGTTACCAAATAAGCAAGAATTGTCTTACCCCCAATTCTGGATAGCTTTGAGATATCTCCTAAATTGGCTACACCGACAATCAGTGAAGCCAGAACCAAAGGAACGGCGATCATTTTCAAAGCATTGATGAAAATCGTACCTATGGGTTTGATATAGAACACCGTAAATTCGGGTGAAAAACCAAACTGGATAATCACCAATCCGAAGACGAGACCTAATATCAGACCTGCTATGATCTGGGTATGTAGTGGTATCTTTTTAAACATATAATTTGGATTATATTTTACAGTTTATTGGACCTACTAATCAGTAAGTAATCTACAAGCACTAAGGCCCCCATGGCTTCTACTATCGGTACAGCCCTTGGAACTACACAGGGGTCATGTCTTCCTTTTCCAGAAACCAAAACCGATTCCCCTGATTCATTTACCGATTCCTGGTCCTGCATAATCGTCGCCACTGGTTTGAATGCTACATTGAAATAAATATCCTCACCATTGCTGATGCCTCCCTGTATTCCTCCAGAGTGATTGGTTTTTGTCCTTACCTTTTCTCCTTCCTTATAAAAAGCATCATTGTGAGATGACCCTCTCATTTTGACTCCTTCAAATCCGGATCCATATTCGAACCCTTTAACGGCATTGATGCTGAGCATGGCTTTACCCAATTCAGCATGCAGTCTGTCAAATACCGGCTCTCCAATTCCTGGAGGTACTCCCTTGGCTACACAGGAAACCACTCCACCTACAGTATCACGGCTTTTTCTGATTTCATCTATAAACTGGATCATCTTTTCAGCCATTATAGCATCCGGACAGCGCACTATATTGTCTTCAGTCCGGTCCAGCTCCAATTCCAAATAAGATTTTTCCAGCTTCAAATCCCCTACTTGACTTACATAAGCTTGAATGGAAATACCATAGTGCTTCAAAAGCATTTTTGCAATGGCGCCAGCAGCAACTCTTGCGGCAGTCTCCCTCGCACTACTTCTTCCGCCACCTCTATAATCTCGCACGCCATATTTTTCGAAATATGTATAATCTGCATGTGAAGGTCTGAACTTATCGGAAATATGACTGTAATCTTTACTTTTTTGGTCTGTATTCATGATGACCATACCTATAGGTGTTCCGGTACTTTTCCCTTCAAATACCCCTGACAGAATACGAAACTCGTCCTCCTCTTTCCTCTGAGTGGTGATTTTGGATTGCCCAGGTTTCCTACGCTGCATCTCACTGCGGATAAAATCCTCATCTATATCCAAGCCCGCTGGGCAGCCGTCTATTACCACACCTAACCCTAATCCATGGGATTCCCCAAAAGTGCTGATCCTGAAAATTTTTCCAAATGAATTACCCATTATTACTTTTTCTGATAATCAAAACGGCCAACAGAATCACTGAAGCCAACAACAACAAATTGATAAAGATGGAAAAATAGTATTTATATCGCTGGGATGAAAGTTTATTGCTTTCAACCTCTATCAAATCATATAGCCCGCCTAATCTTTGTCTGGAAATTGCCTGGTTCACCTTCGACTCTCCCACTACATTGATTACTGCTGCAGGTCTAAGGGTGTCGTATTTGGCCTCAATTGGGTTGAAGAATATCCATTCAAAATGATCGGCGAGTTTCACTTCTCCAGGCTCATTGATGGTCAGGTAATAATTGTACTCTTTAATCCCAGTGACTTTTCCACCACCTCTATTGATTTGCTGCCTAACATTCGGATCAAAAGTATTGAGTTTATGAATTTGTTTGGTCCTTGGAGTCGAAATCGAGTTGATATTCCCTTCCCCACTGATTCCAAAATTATAAGTAAATCCATCTCCTGTCTGGGCTTCAAATTCTTTGATATTCTCTCGCAATTGAAATACACCCACACTTACTTCATTCCTCAATGGGTGCGGTGGAAGTGGCTTAACTTTAATACTCTTTGCTGAAGAGTAGAACGTCTTGAAATCTTCCATCCTGTTACTTCCGAAAAAAGTAGGATTTCTGGCTACCCTATATTTGATCATTTCCCAAGAAATGGACGGTATGGTAATCTCTCCGTCTGAGAAAGGGAAAAAGGTGGCCTCATATACTTTATATTTCACATAATTTTTACCACTGAGAGTAACCCTTTCAGGTTGTATATTGGTGATATTGAAATTTTCTTCCCAGGCATTGGCTGGCTTCATTTTTTTAAGAATATCATCCAATTGTCTTCCAGGCTCATAGAATTGAAAAGGAGCCTGATTGGTTTCTGACATATAAAAGGCTAAACTCACGTTGAAACCCTCTCCAACAAAAACCTCCGATTTATCTATAGAAGAAGCAAAGAATGCGTCATCCTCAATTTCAATAAATTCAGGTTCTTCCTGGGTTTCTCTACCAAAAAGATCGTCAAAGGCATCAAAAGCACCAGATCTTCTCTGACTGCTTCTCGGGTCTACAACAGCCACTGTTTTGCCTGGATGGGTGACATCACTGCCATTGATTTTGACACTAAAAGGTTCAATAGTAAACGTACCCCTTCTGGTGGGTTTGTAATACTGTATAATACTGTTGGTACTCGTAACCTGACCATTGATCACATTCATGGACGATGATTGTGAGATCCCCTGTTTTTGAAAGCCGAGGATATCGGGAAACTCATCGTAAGACTTTATTTTGTCATTCGAAATGGTTACTTTTATACTGAATGTTTCATTGAGGCCTATTTCATCAGGACCCAAATCGATGGTCACTTCCTGCGCCTGGACAGTAAGTGAAAATATTCCCATCAGGCATACAAGAAATAGGGTGACAGCCGTTCTAATCATAACTAGGTTTTAAACTTAGTGCTGCAAATTAACTTTATATTTTAAACGCAACAAACCATTCATGGTATCGTAATCAATGTTGTTGTTGTTTTAACTAACCTTAATAATTCTTTGAGATATGCTAGAGTACGTAAAAACCATTTTAATGAAAGTCAGCTTCGACAGAAGGCTCTTCGAAAAAGAGCTGCGAAAGGCACTGAATCTTCTCATTCCTGACGAGATTCAGGTATTTAAAGAATGGTGTTACAGTAAATTTTCCGGCAAGTATGAACCTGTTCTCAATAAATACTTCATTGGACTTGCAGGATAGGAAAAAGCCCCGACAGGGGCTTTTACTTTTTTTAGGTTCATCTTTTTTACTTTTCATTCCAAGAATTTTACATTTCTTTTCAATCCTTCAAATTTTGTTCGCTTAAGGGCCGATTTTTTAAATACTTTCTGAAAAGTCTCCTCAGTCATTTCTTTCCAATCACCTTTTGTAAATCCCAATAAATCAGGGTGGGGAAGAAATTCTTCTTCTCTGTGGGTTTTTGAAAAGCTATTCCAAGGACAGACATCCTGACAGATATCACAGCCGAAAACCCAGTTTTCCATCTTGCCCTTAAATTCAGCGGGAATATTCTCCTTTAATTCTATGGTCAAATATGAAATACACCTTGACCCATCTACAACTCCAGACTGAACAATGGCATCGGTGGGACATGCATCTATGCATTTGGTACAGGTTCCGCAATAATCCTTGATCATAGGAGAGTCTGCACTAACCTCAAGGTCGATAATGAGTTCGGCCAAAAAGAAAAAACTTCCCATCTCTCGATTGAGAAGAAGACTGTTTTTACCTAACCAACCCAAGCCCGATTTTTGGGCCCACTGTCTTTCCATTACAGGTGCAGAATCTACAAATACCCGTCCGCCAAAATCCCCGATCTCATGCTTTAGGCTAGCCAATAGTGTTTTGAGCTTGTCTTTGATTACAAAATGGTAATCTTTTCCGTAAGCATATTTAGCCAATTTGAAATCTTCTTTCTTTTCAGGAAGTTTCTTTTCGGGATAATAATTATAGATCAGGCTGACCACAGTCTTTGCGCCGTCGACAAGTTTTGTAGGATCTAATCTTTTATCAAAATGATTGGCCAAGTAAGCCATTTTCCCATGGTAGTTTTTGTTCAGCCATTGGTCTAGCTTTGGTGCTTCCTCTTCAAGAAAACCTGCTTTAGCAATTCCGCAAAAATCAAAGCCCAGGTCCTTGGCGTGGGTTTTTATGATATTGGCATATTTATCTTTTTCCATTAATGGTTTTTTTCTGGGATTTAAGAAATACGATTCCCGTCCGACTGGAGTCATCCGGGCGGGTACGACGCCTTTCGATTATCATACCCTTTCTACCTATCCCAACCTGCTCTTGTCTTAAATCTCATGTCTAGGGTCTTATTAATTTACGAAGTACGATTTACGAGGCCTTTCGAAAATCCATCAATTATTATCTATTCAAATGTCACGTCCTGATTTTTCTTGACACTTTTTATATGGTTTTTCTTTTATTTCAACCTTCCCTGTTTTTGGCGAAAAGCATTCTTCACAATTGACCTTTTTTCGGCCAAAAAACAATCACAAATACCATCATTAATTACCCGGGTTCTACCCGGGGCAAATACCACTTCGTGAATTCAATCACTTCGTGATTTTCTCTGTGGTTCATTTTAAATTATTAATTTTTCATTCATAATTTCTTACAAAACCCTCTTGTGTCTTATGTCTTATGTCTCATATCTTACATCTAATGTCTCATGCCTTGAATCTAAAAAAGGCTTCCCGTCTCCCCACCAAAATTAGGTTTTAGTTTCAGGTGTTTATATGCTAATTCCGTAGCCATTCGCCCCCTTGAAGTGCGTTTCATATAGCCCTCTTGAATCAGGAATGGCTCGTAAACTTCTTCAATTGTCTCCGCTTCTTCACCACATGCAGTAGCAATAGTGCTGAGGCCTACAGGTCCTCCCTTAAACTTTTCTATTATGGTCAGCAGTATCCTGTTATCCATTTCATCCAGACCGTTTTCATCCACGTCCAAAGCTTCCAAAGCAATTTTGGCTATATCCAAAGTGATCTTTCCATTTCCTTTGATTTCTGCAAAATCTCTTGTTCTTCTCAGCAACATGTTAGCAATTCTTGGCGTCCCTCTACTTCTGCGGGCAATTTCAAAGGATGCAATATCGTCTATTGGTGTCCCAAGTATACCTGCCGAACGCCCAACAATATCTGTAAGCAATTTGGCATCATAATATTCCAATCGGGAATTGATTCCAAACCTAGCACGTAGTGGTGAGGTGAGCAATCCAGATCTTGTAGTAGCTCCAATCAGGGTAAAAGGATTGAGGGAGATTTGTACTGAACGTGCATTAGGCCCTGAATCCAACATAATATCAATCCTGAAATCTTCCATTGCAGAATACAGGTATTCTTCAACCACAGGATTGAGTCGATGTATTTCGTCAATAAAGAGTACATCACCATCTTCCAAGTTGGTAAGCAAACCCGCCAAATCAGAAGGTTTATCCAATACAGGTCCTGAGGTAATCTTGAGACCAGCCTCCAGTTCGTTAGCAATGATATGGCTGAGCGTAGTCTTACCCAGTCCCGGCGGACCATGTAATAAGACATGGTCAAGAGGTTCATTCCTCCTTTTGGCTGCCAGCACAAATATTTTCAGGTTTTCTACAATTTTAAACTGTCCTGTAAAATCATCAAAACTCAGAGGCCTTAAGGCTTTCTCAATTTCATTATCGGAGGAGTTCAAACCCTCTTTATCACCACTCAAATAATCTTCTCTCATGTCATTTTTTTGCGCCTGTACAAATATAGAAAAATAGGACAAGCCAAAAAGAGACTTATACTTTCCATTCTTTTTGCAATTTTATTGCAAAAATGGAGATTTGGAACTTTATTTTGAAAATAAGCTTTAACTTTCGGGAAAATTGCCAATTCATGCGAAGTAACGCCAACAAAAACATTATATATTCTATTATTCTTTTGCTCTTGGTAGCGATTGTTTACTTGTACAGGCAAAATCAGCAACAACCTGACGAGACATATATAGAAGAAAATACGGGTAAAGTGACTTTTTCCGGAAATACTATGGGGACTTCCTACAGGGTGGTCTACCTTGATGGAAAAGAAAGGGATTTCAAGAAGCAAGTGGACTCTCTCTTGGTGGTATTCAACCAGTCCCTCTCTACTTATATTGAAGATTCAGAAATCAGCCGATTCAATAGAGAAGATACTTTGGCATTTGAGCTTCCCTTTTTTCAAAAGGTGTTGAAAAGCAGTAAAGAAATATATCAAAAAACCAATGGTGCATTTGATCCTACAGTAGGGCCTATGGTTAATCTTTGGGGATTTGGTCCAGGTGGACCTCAACTTAAAGATAGCGTGAATATCAACCAAATGTTGCCTTTGGTTAATTTTAAAGCAGTTGAATTTGATGATGAAATAGTTTACAAAAAGGAGGGTATGTACTTGGATTTTAGCGCTATTGCTAAAGGTTTTGGAGTAGATGTCGTGGCGGAATTTTTGGAAAATAAGGGTATTGAAAATATGCTGATTGAAATTGGTGGAGAATTGGTGGCTAGAGGGTTGAATGATAAAGGAGAACTATGGAAGGTAGGTATCAACAAACCTGAAGAGTTGGGCAGAGCAGATCAATTGGTCAGTATTATTGCCTTGGAAAATAAAAGTTTGGCAACCTCGGGTAATTATAGAAATTATTATGAGGCAGGAGACATGAAAATTTCCCACACTATAGATCCTTCAACTGGACGTCCTGTTACTCACGGGCTTTTGAGCGCTACAGTAATAGCCGATGACTGCATGACAGCAGATGCCTATGCTACTGCGATGATGGTAATGGGCACAGAAAAGGCCATCGCTTTACAGCAAAATCTAGAAGGCGTAGAAATATTTTTGATTTTCAACAATGAAAATGGAGAGATGGACTATTATGCCAGCGAAGGTATCAAGCCCTATCTTTCTTTTATAGAGGACTAATCTGGTATAACAAAAAATGGCATTAAATTTTACACTCCTGTTTTTCACAGCATTGATCGCTGGTAGCCTTGCATACTTTATTCCAAGTTGGGAAGAAAGGCTTTTTAAACTTGTTCTGGTATTTGCAGGTTCATACCTATTTGCAATTACTGTACTTCACATCCTTCCCGAGCTTTTTGTGGAATCAGGAGCGCCGACAAGAATGGGCCTATATATCTTATTAGGTTTTTTACTTCAGCAGATACTAGCCCTTCTGTCTACAGGTGTAGAACATGGACATATCCACCATCCTAGTCAAAACCATCAAGGGGCTAACCTTGGTGTATGGACTATTATGATTGGTTTATTTATGCATGCATTTTTGGAAGGAACCCTGCTATCACATGATGGAGCCCTTGCGCACCATATACATGACCATGGACATGAAGGACATGCACATCATCACCATCATGGCAATAGCAATTTGCTTTTTGGAATACTCCTTCACAAAGGTCCTGAGGCATTCGCTCTAGTTGCAGTATTGACGACTGCATTAAAAAAGAGATGGGTTTTCGTATTGTTGATTGTTTTTGCTTTGGCTTCGCCGTTAGGCATGTTGCTCAGTCATTACTTGTACGAGAGCAAAATTCTTGGTGGAGAAACTTTAAATGTCTTTTACGGAATGGTCGCAGGTGGATTCTTGCACATTTCAACGACAATATTTTTTGAAAGCAGTCCTGACCATAGGTTCCACTTCAATAAAGTGTTGGTAAGTATACTGGCATTTGGACTGGC
>NZ_REBN01000196.1 GCF_007692705.1 Mongoliibacter sp. | reverse complement strand
AATCATCCCAGTGTGTGATCCCGTAGGTACGGGATCATGCCTGCCTGTCCGGTAGGCAGGCTCGATTTCATTTTTCTGTGGTTTTATCCTCCTTGGGTTGCTTTGATCAAAATGATGTTATCACCGGAACCAATGAAGGTCTTCCCCCAATTTTCTTTAGGGATCACAGATTGGTTTACAGCCACAGCAATGCCTTCTGCTTTGAGCTGAATATGATCTTCCAATAATTGTGAGACAGAACAGGGATCTGAAATTTGAAGCAGTTCATTGTTTACGGTAATATCCATCCTTGAAATTGTTTGATTGAACATATAACTTCAGGAGTGGCCCGCAACAACGGATCAAAAAACGAAAATACAGCCTTGCAAAAAGGCATGCATTATTTCACTTTTCCCTTCGGCAGTACTAACTGCATCAGGTTCGTAGGGTATGATCTCAGTCCGTAGTGGACACCCCTAAAGTTTTCTCAAACCTATTGAAAACAATTTGGAATAGCAATCGGGAAATGATGAAATCAAGCTAGAAAATTATTAGACAACTTTAAATCAGGCTTTTGTAATATAAGTGCTATTTAATGTAGCCATTTTGACAAAATTTTATCAGCTGATATTTTTCAAGAGCGGTGCCAAATATAAACATCCTTTTAGGCTTGTTTAAGGGTTGCTAAAATACCATCCACAAACTATTCTGTTTTTAATCAGCTAGTACAATACCAAGTCATAACAAAAATCTCAGAAATTAGATCTTTGATTTGATGTGTCCAAAAAATTTATCCTTGTCTCAACCAAAGTGATGTAACCATCCTTAATCGATTTCACGTTTCATTGTGAAAATTTATTTCATTGATGAAATCTTGGGTTAAAACAACAATTCTTACCTCAATTGCTTTTACGCTAATTTTATTAGGAGTAACAGTTGCTTTGCTGGCATTTCATCAGGACTCCATTACTCAAAAAGCATTAAACGCAGCGAACAAACAATTTGAAGGGAAATTGACCGTAGAAAAGAGCCGAATTTCCCTCTTCAAAGAATTCCCCTATATCTCCATTGACTTAAGAAATATAAAATTTTATGAAAACAAAAGCTTGAATACAAAACCATTTTATGAAGCAGATCACTTGTATTTAGGCTTTAATATTTGGGATATCTGGGAAGGAAAATATAAAGTAAAAAGTATCCGCATCACAGATGGACATATAGATATTGTCAGGTATCCCAATAGGGATATCAATATTTTATTGGCTAAAGGTCTAAAAGTGAAGGAACAAGAAACTCAAAGTGAACCTATCGGCTTTGAATTAAATAAAGTAAAAATAAGCAACGTTGCACTATCGTACTTTGATCTTTCTGATTCCATTTCTTATACTTTACGGATAGATCACTGGCAAAATAGTATCAAAAAACAAGAAAAAATTATTGATTTTAACCTCAAAACAGATGTAACTTTTGACTTATTCAAGAATGGAAAACAAACATTTTTTTCCGAAAAGCATATCAATTTAGACCTTGATTTGAGTTTTGATTCAAATATTCAAGTGCTAACACTCAAGCCCTCTCATATTGAATTGGAAAATGCATTATTTGCTGGTAACGGCAATATAAGCATTCTTGAAAATGGGTTGGATTTAGATCTCAAATTGGAGGGGCAAAAGCCTGATTTCAACATGTTCAGTGCTTTTTTGCCCCTAGGTGTAGCCTCAGTTTTAAACGAATACCAAAATGAAGGGGACGTATTTTTTAAAGGTTCTGTGAAAGGACTTCTTGGGGATGGTAGTACGCCACTAATTACAGCAGAATTTGGCTGTGAAAATGCTTTTTTCCAAAGAATGGACAATAATTTAAAAGTAGATAATCTAAGATTTTCTGGATTTTTCACCAATGGGGAGGAAAGAAATATCAAAACATCTGAACTGAGAGTACAAAATTTCAATGCCCGCCCGGACCAAGGTATTTTCCAAGGTGAGTTGACCATCAGGAATTTTGAAGATCCTTTTATTAAAGTAAAACTAAAGGCAGATGTAGACCTCGGCTTTGTTGGTGATTTTTTTCAGTTAGACCAATTTGAAGGGGTTAAAGGAAAAGTTTTGCTAAGTATGGACTTCGATGAATTGGTGGATTTAGATGCTTCTGAGCCAGATTTCGCGAAATTAAAAGAAAGTGTACAATCAGAACTGATCTTGAAAGACCTTGAGTTTTCCCTTACCGATTTCGAGCAGCCAATAAGAAATGTGAATGCATACGCAGTGATGCGCGAAGGAGTCCTTTCCTTATCGGCCTTAAATTTCCAAATCGAAGATTCTGACTATCAATTCAAAGGAGAAATAAGCGATTTACCTGCATTATTTCATCGTTTTGATAAACCTGTACGATTAACTATCGAGACTAATTCCAAAACAATTGACTTGGCACAGCTGTCGAAAGAAAAAAAGGAAAAAATCCATGATTTTTCAACTGTCATTCACTTGGATTTCAATCCCGCCTCATTATCTGATTACCAACATATACCTCAAGGGATGCTAGAAGTTGTAGGCTTAAATGCAACCTTAGAGCATTACCCTCACAGCTTTGAGAATTTTAACGCAAAGTTTACCATTGATGAACATACAGTGGTCATTCAAAATTTATCAGGAAAGATCGATCAATCGGACTTTTTGCTGAACGCCACCTTGCATAATTATCCGAAATGGTTTGAGAAGGAATTGGCAGGAATGTCGAGCATAGATTGGTCATTAAAATCATCGAAATTAAAAATGAATGATTTATTGACCTTCAATGGGATCAACTACCTTCCTGAATCATGGAGTGAAGAGGTCTTTTCAGCGTTGGATTTGGAAGGAAAAATCAACATTTATTTCCGGAATGGTTTACATTCAGCAGAATTATTATTAGCCAAATTAACAGGAAGAACCCAGTTCCATTCATTGAAGCTCGAAGAGTTCAGAGGAATGGCGAAATGGGAGGAAAATTACTTGTCCATAAATGAATTTGGAGGCAAAATGGGCCTTTCAGAGTTCAGTTTTGATTTGGGCTTAAACCTCAAGGACAACCTGAGCACCAAAAAAGATTTTTTCAATTTTCGCGCTGATGCTTTGGATTTGGATGCTCTGATGGACTTCAAAGGCTTTGAAAATGAGACCAATCATGCAGAAGCTTTCAATATTTTCAAATTACCATTTAGGAATATGGAGTATTTTGCAGACATCCAGAAATTAAATTATCATAAAAATTGGTTGGACAATGTCAAGGTAAAAGCACGTTCTGAGTCCAATCACATGTTCCATTTAGACACCTTAAACTTCAATGTAGCTCAAGGTAGCCTTGGAATAAAAGGATACCTGAACGGTTCTAATCCCGAAGAAATCTATATGAATGCCGAAATAAAAGCCAACAGGTTAGATCTTGATCACTTACTTTTTAAACTGGAAAGCTCAGGCAAAGATATTATGATCAATGAAAATCTGAAAGGCAGTGTTTCAGGTTCAATCACTGGAAATTTTTTGGTTTATCCTGACCTCACCCCAATCATCAATAAATCTGATGCAAAATTAGATTTGACAGTCTATGATGGTACGCTGATTGGTTTCGCTCCTTTTCTAGCCCTTTCAGATTTCTTTTCAGATAGAAACCTGAATATGGTCAGGTTTGATACCCTTACAAATACCTTTGACTTAAAAGATGGAGTATTACAAATTCCAAGAATGAATATCAACTCCAGTTTAGGTTTTGTAGAAATATCGGGGAAACAATCTTTGGATTTGAACATGGATTATCAAATTCGTATTCCGCTTAACTTAGTAACACAAGTTGGCTTCAGGTCTTTATTTGGTGGTAGGTCAAGAAACGAAATCAACCCCGAGCAGGAAGACGCGATTGTCTTTAGAAATACTGATCGAAGGGTACGCTTTCTTAACATTAATGTGCAAGGAAGACCTGATGACTATCGTATTTCTTTAGGTAGAGCCAGATAAAAATACACATGCAACATCAGTTTATTCAATGCACTTTTTAACTTCACTATTTCATCTAGACGGGATGCGATCTCCTATTGATAGGCTGGTTGTTCATCCTCATTATAGCAGGATGACAGCTATAATGCTGTGCAAGCAAATGAGGCAAGAATTAAATAATAATGTAACTTTTTCATAATTAAAATTTGTTGGTTCAGTTTTACCAACAATGAAAAATAATACTGATTAAATTTTTTATGTTTTTTTTGTATTTACTTAATTTAATCACGTTTATAATAAT
>NZ_REBN01000222.1 GCF_007692705.1 Mongoliibacter sp. | reverse complement strand
CGACCTCCTCGTCCCAAACGAGGCGCGATACCGGGCTACGCTACACCCCGAACTTTTACTAATATTATTCAAAAAGCACTTTAGCTTTTCTTGTGATTTCGCTGGGGCTTCCCGATAAAGACTTGCTTCGCCCGTCCAATCGGAATAAACATCTCGCCCTTTGGCGCGATACCCAAACTATGTGATCCCGCTGGGGCTCGAACCCAGGACCCTAACATTAAAAGTGTTATGCTCTACCAGCTGAGCTACGGAATCTGTTACGTTTTGACTTGTTTTTTTTCAAATCATTACCGTAATTGGACTGCAAATTTAAGCCCCTGAATTTAAAATGCAAAGCATAACGAGAATCTTTCTGACAAAATTTATAATATTTTTTATCACCTTTTTACAAAGCTTTAATTGTCAGGCCGATATAAATAAGCTCAATAAAGCAGATTCTTTGTTTAATAACCAAAATTACCAAGAAGCTTTCCTGATCTATGAAGATTTGCTTCAAAACGACGAATCTTATTCTCCCGCGATGCTACTCAAAATGGCTTTTATATCTGAAGGCATTGGCGATTATTCACAAGCCTCATTTTATTTAGCTAAATATTACGACGAAAATCCAAATCAAAGGGTGATCACCAAAATCAAAGCTTTAACCGAACAAAGTACCCTTATTGGATATGAACTAAGCGACAGAGACCGCTTTTTAAGGTTTCTAACCGATCTTCAATCTGAAATTACTGCAACAATAAGTGTGATTTTGATATTTTCTCTCATCCTATTACTCTTTTACTTCAAAGGCAACATCAAACCCAAATATTACCTACCCTCCATTATTCTGATAATTATGGCTTTTATTGCCAATAATTTCTTGGACGCCCAAAAAACCGGGATTATTACAGGTAGCCCAACCCTGATTATGGACAAACCAACTGCAGGAGGAAAATTAATCAATGTAGTCGATCCTGGACATAGAGTTGTAATCAAATCCTCAAAGGATATTTGGTACGAAGTAAAATGGGGAGAAAAAAGAGGTTACGTCAAAAAGGAAAATATTACTCGCTTATAACTAAAAGTCAAGTGGATCAAGATTTTTGAAATGACCGTTCATTTTGATTTTTGACTTTACCTGCTCGAGATCCCTCATCACAGGAAGAATTCTCTTTAGGTGTTTGATCAAATAAGAAATCCTATCCGATTCTTTTTCCAATCGAATCAAATCGTACTCCTCTTCCATTTTAAGCCCGATTTTATGAGATAAAGTATAAGAATTAACCAAGCCCGGTTTCAGGAGAGTCTCTTCATGTCCAATCAAACGGAAAAACTCCTTCATAAAAAAAATAAATTCGTCGTATAGCACTTTTTCAACTTTAGGGTCATTTTGTCTGTAAACGACTTTCCCCCCGGCATATAGCTTACCTTCTATAGGATTATCAAAAGTAAAAATCTCAAAAATGCGTGTCCCCACGGTTTTGATATCCATTCTTCCGTCTTCATAAATTTTAGTAATCTCTTGAAGCTTGACTTCAGTGCCAAGAGGCATGAGCTTATCTATATACACAGCTATTCCCATCAGACCATTACCTTCATTTATATCATGTAACATTTGCCTGTAACGGGGCTCAAAAATATGAAGATTTACCTGTTCACCAGGGAAGGGAACCAATTTGAGCGGAAATAGGGGTAGGTAATCTGGCATATCATAGAAACTGCCTGCTTGCTATTTAGTTTTGTCTTGTGAGTTCCTCATCCAAAACTTTTTGTAGTGTGAGAATCTGATCTGGAGACATATATAAATTTTTGATTTTGTCTTTATAATCATCCTCGAAGTTCTCGTTGTTCAAAATGTAGTTTTTATTAGCGAGAATCTGATGTCCCATTCCACAACCTATTGCATAACCATCAGCTGTCAATTCAGCCTCTACTACTTTTTTGTCTGAGAGAAAATACTTTGCCCCAAAGTGCATCATATTGGCAGAGGACCTATTTAGGTAATCCATAACATGACCCAACTCATGACCGATCCAACCCACCAAAGCATCATAAGGGACATCTTCTATGGGATAAAAGCCCTCAGCAAATTCAAGTTGACGGGTAACTTTAATTTTATATTTTCTATTGTTTTTACCATTCACAAACAATGAAAAAAGGTAAGGTTGAGCCTGCATTACTGCACCCTTGATTTTTTCCCTATATACAAAATCGATTGAAACATCTTCTAATTCCGGGAAGTAAGAAAGCGCTTCTTTTGTAGCTTCCGCTATTTCAAGAGGTATAGTTTTATTTTGGTATTCTATAAATTCGCTTTTCCCATTGGATTTATCATCCTGAGAATAGCTTTTATGGGGTGATATCAAAATTAAAATGCTCCCGATAAGGAAGAAAGAATAAAATAAGTGCTTCATAAATTCTTGTATACTTTACCTCTATATTATATACTAAAAACCCTGAAATTCCAAAAAACGTTCTATAAATAAAAAAGGGAGGCGAGCCTCCCTTTTTAATAGTTTTAATATTGATCAACCTTTTGCTGCAATATACGCAAGTAGATCAACCACTTTATTGGAATATCCCCACTCGTTGTCATACCAAGATACTACTTTTACAAAAGTATCACTCAACTGGATACCTGCTCCTGCATCAAAAATTGAAGTTCTGCTATCTCCATTGAAATCAGTAGACACAACTTGATCTTCGGTATAACCTAAAATCCCTTTCATGCTGGTTTCTGACACCTCCTTCATTTTAGCGCAGATTTCTTCATAAGAAGCGCCTTTCTTCAACCTAACGGTCAAATCGACAACGGAAACGTTTGGTGTAGGCACTCTAAAGGCCATACCTGTCAATTTACCGTTCAATTCAGGTATCACTTTACCTACTGCTTTTGCAGCACCTGTAGATGAAGGTATGATGTTTTGCGCCGCTCCACGTCCACCTCTCCAGTCTTTCGCAGAAGGTCCATCCACGGTTTTCTGTGTTGCAGTTGTTGCATGAACAGTAGTCATCAACCCTTCTTCAATACCCCAATTATCATTCAATACCTTTGCGATCGGTGCAAGGCAATTGGTAGTACAGGATGCATTGGACACGAAGTTCATATCAGAAGTATAGTTCTCTTCATTTACACCCATGACAAACATTGGTGTGTCATCCTTGGATGGAGCAGACATGATCACTTTTTTAGCTCCAGCATCTAAATGCCCCTGCGCTGTTTCTTTTGTAAGAAAAATACCCGTGGACTCAACTACGTAATCAGCTCCTACTTCACCCCACTTGAGGCTGGCTGGGCTTTTTTCTGAGCTAACTCTTATTTCTTTGCCATTAACGATTAGTTTACCATTGGAAACCTCTACAGTGCCATCAAATTGACCATGTGTGGAATCATACTTCAGCATGTAAGCAATATAGTCTACATCAATAAGATCATTGATAGCGACTACTTCTACATCACTTCTTTTTTGTGCTGCCCTAAAAACCAGTCTCCCGATTCTTCCGAATCCGTTGATCCCTACTTTAATTTTGCTCATAGTTATTTTATTTATTGTTGTGTTGGTTATACTCTAAAAAGAAAACAGGATTGTGTCGAATCCCATTACAAATAGATTTCAAGAGTTTATGTACCCTAAAAATACCAAATATATCCCGGCTACCAAAATAATTAAAGGATTGAGTATGAACCTTTTAAAAAACAATCGATTGCGGGAAAAGCCAGCAAAAATCAAGAGATTGATTATCAGCAATATAAAAAAAGGGGGATTTTTGATATTAAAATAAAAAAGCTGACCTGATGGTCAGCTTTTTCGATATTAGCCTGATATTTTATTCAAAATCCGGTTCAATGTTGCACTTGGCCTCATCACTTTTTCAGTTTTGTCAGCATCAGGTTTATAATAACCTCCTATATCTACTTTTACCCCTTGTACATCATTCAGCTCCTGAACTATCGTCTGTTCATTGTCCATTAACTCTATTGCCACAGGAGTAAATATTGCCTTCAGGTCTTCGTCTTTATCCTGAGCAGCCAAAGCTTCAGCCCAATACAAAGCCAAGTAGAAATGACTCCCTCTATTATCCAGCTCTTTCACCTTTCTGGATGGTGATTTGTTTTCCTCCAAAAACTTCCCGGTGGCTAAATCTAAAGTTTCACCAAGAACTTTAGCCCTGTCATTATTAAACGTTTCCGAAAGATGCTCTAATGAAACTGCAAGAGCCAAAAACTCTCCTAAGGAGTCCCAGCGCAAGTGGTTTTCGTCTACCAACTGTTCCACATGCTTTGGTGCAGACCCTCCTGCTCCTGTCTCAAAAAGCCCACCACCATTCATCAAGGGTACCACAGAAAGCATTTTAGCACTTGTACCCAATTCTAAGATGGGGAACAAATCTGTCAAATAATCTCTCAATACATTTCCAGTAACGGAAATCGTGTCTTTCCCTGCTTTAATCCTTTCAAGAGAAAATTTGGTGGCATCCACCGGATTCATAATATGGATTTCTAGCCCTTCCGTGTCATGCTGAGCCAAGTACTGGTTTACTTTTTTAATCAATTCTGCATCATGCGCCCTATTTTTATCCAACCAAAATACAGCCGGAACTCCTGTAGCCCTGGCCCTGCTGACAGCAAGTTTTACCCAATCTTGGATTGGTGCATCTTTAGTCTGACACATTCTCCAAATATCACCCTTTGAGACATCGTGTGAAATCAACACCTCCCCCGATGCTGAAATGACTTTGACGACACCTTCAAATGGAATCTCAAAAGTCTTATCATGAGACCCGTACTCTTCAGCCTTTTGAGCCATTAGACCAACATTGGGAACTGACCCCATTGTTGAAGGGTCAAAAGCTCCGTTTTTCTTACAGAAATCAATGGTCTCTTGATAAACACCAGCATAGGACCTATCCGGAATGATCGCTTTAGTGTCCTGCGGCTTACCTGCTTTGTTCCACATTTGACCTGAGGTACGGATCATTGCAGGCATAGAAGCATCAATAATCACATCACTGGGTACATGTAGGTTGGTAATTCCTTTATCTGAATTCACCATAGCCAAATCTGGACTTTCGGCAAAGCAAGCATTAATGTCAGCTTCAATTGCAGCTTTTTGATCAGCTGGCAAGGTCTTGATTTTATTTAAAAGATCCCCAAACCCGTTATTTACATCCACACCCAATGTTTTCATTGTAGCATCATGCTTTTGAAAAACCGGTGCGAAAAATACTTTTACTGCATGCCCGAAAATAATAGGGTCAGACACTTTCATCATGGTTGCTTTCATGTGTAGGGAAAACAACACGCCTTTTCTTTTGGCGTCTTGTTTTTGTTCTAGCAGGAAGCTTTTAAGTGCCCCAATACGCATGACGGCAGCATCGATTACTTCTCCCTCTAAAAGTGACAGGTTGTCTTTCAATACCTTGATCTCATTATTTGCACCATGCAACTCAATGGAAACCTTATCAGCCTTTGTTAATGTCAGGGATTTTTCACTTCCGTAAAAATCACCTTCACTCATACTGGCTACATGGGATTTGGAATCAGGACTCCAAGCCCCCATGCTGTGAGGATTCTTTTTTGCGAATTGTTTTACAGCTTGAGGAGCCCTGCGGTCCGAATTCCCCTCCCTTAATACCGGATTTACAGCACTGCCTTTTACTTTATCGTATTTAGCCTTGATCTGTATTTCTTCTTCATTTTTTGGGTTGTCAGGATAGTCCGGCAAATTGTAGCCTTTGGCCTGAAGCTCTTTAATGGCTGCAATCAACTGTGGAATTGAGGCAGATATATTAGGCAGCTTCACAATATTGGCTTCAGGAGTTTTTGCAATTTCACCAAGTTCGGTGAGATAATCTTTAACCTGTTGCTCCTCATTCAATCTCTCCGGGAACTGGGCTATGATTCTTCCAGACAACGAAATATCTCTTGTTTCGACTTCAACGCCTGCCGAACCCGTAAATGATTTGATGATGGGAAGTAAAGAGTAAGTAGCCAAGGCAGGTGCCTCGTCGGTCAGCGTATAAAGAATTTTTGCTGTCTTAGTAGTCATTTTCTGTTGATTCAGATATGTTAACAATTTATTTATTATGTCTTAATTAAGGTCAAAATACCGTTAAGACAAAGCTGATTCTTGATAAAATTCCAAGGCTAAATTAAAGAATTTATGCTAGTTTCAAAGGCTCATTATACCAGCAGAACTAATAACTGATTGAGTTGCCTATTTCTTGGAAAAGTGGAAAACGTATTGGGTCAATTAACTTCCGAAGTTAAGTTTAAAACTATCACTGTCCATCCAAGCAGGAAATTTAGTCCGAAACTCCACCAATGATTCATAACTTAGTTCTGCAATCAGTATTTCCTCTTTATCCTGAGAGTAACACAGGGTTTCACCCTTGTAATTATACGCTCCCGAATGTCCGGTGTATGGTACATCGTTTCCATCTACCCCTACCCTGTTGACGCCGATGGAATAACTCAGGTTTTCTATAGCACGTGCCTGAAGTAAAATGTCCCATGCATTTATCCTAGGAGCTGGCCAACTTGCGACAAAGAAAATAAGGTCATAAGCCAATTCTTTATTATCCTGCAGCCAGTTACGACTCCAAACGGGAAATCTTAAGTCATAACATACTTGTGGCATAATCTTCCAACCTTTCCATTCAAAAACGACCTGCTTTTTTCCCATTGAGTAATGGCTATCCTCATCAGCCATCCTAAAAAGGTGTCTTTTGTCATAATGATCAATGTCGCCATTGGGTTTGGCCCAAACCAGACGATTATAAAATTCCAGCCCATCTTGAACAACGAAGCTGCCAGTGACCAATGCTTGACTTTGTCTAGCCATTTGCTTGAGCCACCGTGTAGTTTGTAGATTCATTGTCTCTGCAACCTCTTCTGCCTCCATAGTAAACCCCGTAGTAAACATTTCAGGCAATACTATTACGTCTACTCTTTCATCCAAATCAGAAATTTTTTCCTCAAGCATTGCCATATTGGCGATTTTATCTTTCCAATAAAGATCTGTTTGAACTAAGGCAACTTTGAGTGTTTTTGCAGTGCTGCTTTCCATTATAAAAGGGGTTAGATTCAGTAAGATGATTGATCCAATTAAATGGAGATTTATCAATCACTTCAATGGGTAAATCATCCTATAATCAGTCGAGACTTTTCCTTTACTGATTTCAATAAGTTTACTTTTCACCATTCTTTTTTTCAGCCCTTTCAGATAATCAACGAAAAGAATCCCTTCAAGATGGTCATATTCATGCTGAATCACCCTTGCGGTCATGCCTGTAAATTCCTCTTCTTTCAGATTCCAGTTTTCATCAAAATATTCCATGGTTAGCTTTTCAGGTCTGATGATTTCAGCCCTCACGTCAGGAATACTGAGACAACCTTCCTCAAAACCGAAATTGTCACCATATTCATCCAAAATGATAGGATTTATAAAAACCTTTCTTATACCTTTTTCTTCGTCCTCCTCATCAAGCATCAGCGTACTATCGATGACAAACAACCTCACACCTTTGTTGATCTGAGGCGCTGCCAAACCAACTCCGTTGGCATGGTCCATGGTGGCATACATGTCTTCAATGAGTTTTTGAATATCATCCCCCTCATTTATTTCTTCTGCTTCTTTTTTTAGTATAGGGTTGCCGAAGGCTACTATCGGATAAATCATTTTCTTTCTAAATAAGATTGTAAGATGATGGCCGCACTGACTTTGTCAAGATTACCAGCTTTTTCTTTTCTGTCTTTTTTCTTACTTCCCATAGCTATCATACTTTGCATAGCCATTTTGGAAGTATATCTTTCATCCACATATTCGATCCTTTTGTCAGGAAATAACTTTTGAAGACGATCTTTCAAGCTAACAACCCGTGGAGTCATTTCATTTGGCTTGCCATCAAGGTGAATGGGATATCCCAATACAATTGTTTCCACTTCTTCTTTATCGAAATAACCCTTGAGAAATTCAACCAATTTGGAAGTCTCAATTGTCAGAAGGGGATTTGCAAGGATTTTAAGCGTATCAGTAACTGCTATTCCTGTTCTTTTGGTTCCCAAGTCAATGGCAATTATTCTACCCATCAGTTCTCGGAAATTTTCTTTCGCACATTCCTTAGGACATCTTTCTCTAGTTCAATGGCCTTAGGAAAAAGTAAGCCGTCCTCAATCTGGGCATGGATAATAAGTTCTTTTTCAAAAACCTGTAACTCGTTGTAAAGTACTTTCATACTCATTGGAGCTTCTTCAGGCAGGAAATAATTGTTAGTTAATTTCCTGATTCCTTCCATTTCATCATCATGGATTTCATGTGAATCAGCGAGGGTGGAAATAGGACTTTTCTCTAAAATTGTTACAGCATCCTTAAGTCCAAATTCTCCTTCTTCGATATTATGTAACAATTCTATCCTATTAAAGACCCTACTTTCCTCTTCGTGGATATGATGGATAAAATCTTCCACAAAAAGCGGGAATAAAATTCTCAAATCAGCAAGAATGGCATTGTATTCCTTATCTATTACTTGGATTCCTGAAATCATATTGGATAAAAATGGAAGCTCTTGACGAACAAAGAAATAATGCTTCTTTTTTAAATAGGCTACCAGAACTTCAATTGGCCTCAAGAATAATTCTTCGGGGCTTGGTTCTTTGCGAGAAGCCCAAGATTCCAATTCATGGATTAATTGTTGTGGTTTGATCCTATGCTTTTTACAGACATCCTGTAAAGAGCTGTGTTCGTATTGAAAAAAACTTATTCCAAAATAATGAAGAACAGCTGCAAACACATAATTACCAGAGACAAGTTCTTTGATGGGGCTTTTTTCAATATCTTTATGATTCAACATATCAACAAAATTAATTTATTTTATCTAAAAAAGGTTAAAGACCTCATCAAAATTGAATTTATGGCGTTTATAAAAACGAAATAGCCTCGAATCATGTTAAAACATATATTTGGCTAATACCATCATGAAAAAATTTGTAAAAATTAATCGGAGGATACAGTGAGCGAAGTTAAAAACACAAAACAGCAAATCAGGCTGCCATTAATATTGGCACTTGCAATTTCAGCAGGCATATGGATAGGAGCCACGTTTGCAGAACCCAAATCAGACCGCAACGATCTCAAAGCTGCACTTTACAAACTGCAGGAAATTATCACCTATATCAACAGAGATTATGTGGATTCTGTCAATACTAATGAACTGGTAGAACATGGAATTCAGAAAATGTTAGAAAAACTGGATCCACATTCATCCTATATTCCTGCTAAAGACGCCTCTTTGGCTAAATCCCAGCTTGACGGGGAGTTTGATGGTATAGGTGTAGAGTTCGGTATTATAAGAGATACTATTTATGTTGTCGCTCCACTGACAGGTGGTCCTTCAGAAAAACTGGGCATCCAATCAGGAGATCAGATCATTAAAGTTGATGGAAAAAATGTAGCTGGGACAGGAATCACCAATAGGGATGTCTTTGACCTATTGAGAGGTCCAAAAAACAGTAAAGTCAATATTGATATCAAAAGAAAAAATGAAAGTGACTTAATCGCTTTCGAGGTAACAAGAGATAAAATCCCCCAATACAGTATCAATGCTTCATACATGGCAACCAGCGATATAGGTTACATTAAGGTAACAAGATTTGCGGCTACCACTCATGAAGAATTTAAAAAGGCACTCAAAGAGCTCAAAGAACAAGGCATGAAAAAGCTTATTCTTGACCTTCAAGGGAACCCTGGAGGTTATATGGGAGCAGCCATTAATATGGCAGACGAAATTTTGGACAACAATGCACTGATTGTTTCCCAAGAAGGGAAAATGAGCCGGTACAACCAAAAAGCTTATGCTGTAAAACCAGGATCATTTGAGGATGGAAATATCATTGTTCTTATCAATGAAGGGAGTGCTTCAGCTTCAGAGATTCTTGCAGGTGCGGTTCAGGATAATGATAGAGGATTGATTGTAGGTAGACGTTCATTTGGAAAAGGCTTGGTGCAAATGCCTATTGACCTTTCAGATGGCGCAGAGCTTAGATTGACCATTGCAAGATATTACACGCCCTCCGGAAGATCCATTCAAAAGCCATATGGTGAAGATGAGGACTACAGTGCGGATTGGTCTTACCGACTTGAACATGGGGAATTTTTCTCAGCAGACAGCATTAAGTTCAATGATAGCTTGAAATACGAGACAATAAGCGGACGTACAGTTTATGGTGGCGGAGGAATTATGCCTGATTATTTCGTCCCACTGGACACTACTATGGCCAGTGCTTATGTCAATAGATTAATGAATTCTGATTCATCAAGAGAGTTTATCCTAGACTACCTTGATAACAATAAGAAAAAGTTTGAAAACATGTCTTTCGAAGAGTACGACAAAAATTTCCAAATTTCGGAAAACATGCTTCAAGACCTGATCAAAGTCGGTGAAAAGAATAAAGTGAAGTTCAATGAGAAAGACTTTAATAAATCTAAGGATTATTTGAAGATACTGATTAAGGCCAATATGGGCAGAAACATATATGATGACAATGCATTTTATAAGATCATAAATGAAACTGTCAATGAATCCTTTATTCAGGCTTTAAATTTATTTGATGAAGCCAGGGAAATCGCTTTGTTAGGTAAAAAGGAATAAAATCTCAAAATAATTAATAAGATTTAAAGAGGTTGGCCGTCCGGCCAATCTCTTTTTTTATGCCTTTTAGACAAAAGTAATTGCGGTAATCAAGTAAGCCGCCATCCCTAAGCTTTGATTTCTTATATTCGCTTTACAGCAATAACCCTTAAACCTATGAAAAAATCATTCTCAATAATCGCTCTCATTTTGACATTTTCTTTAATCCATTTCAATTCCATGGCGCAAGCAAAAATAACCCATATCGCTGTCTATGTAGAAGACATAAAGAGGAGTACTGATTTTTATTCCAGTGTTTTTGAATTCGAAGAATTAGATGAGCCATTCAAAGATGGTTTACATGTCTGGTATAATATAGGCAACAATCTTTCCATGCATGTCATCCAAGCACCTTGGGAGCCTGTTACCATCAATAAAAATAACCATATCTGTTTCAGTGTGCCTGATATGGAGGCGTTCATATTAAAACTCAACAAACTAAATGTGACATTTGGTGATTGGCCCGGAAATGAAGGGGAGATCAACATTCGTCCAGATGGCATCCAGCAAATATATATTCAGGATCCAGACGGTTATTGGATTGAAATCAATGATGAATATTAAAAAAAGGCAGCCTTTGACGGGCTGCCTTCTTCTGTTGATCAATCAGCATATATTGCTGAAGGCCATTTATCATTTGCAGCATTGACATCTGCCATTACTTTATCCGGATCTATTTCCACAGAAACCACTTTTTTATCAACTCTTAAAAGGTGATTCCATTGGTTTCCTTTAAACCAGATTTCCACAGGAAGTGTCCTTCTCTCTTTCTCTCCATCTTCATAGGTAATTTCAAGTAAAACCGGCATTGGCATTTCTCCATTATTAGAAAGTGAAACCACATAATTGGCTCCATACGGATATACACCATCGATTCCTATATCAATAGTAGCATTACTGTAATACCACCCTTTCCAATACCAATCCAAGTTTTCCCCAACCGCATTTTCGAAATGATTGAAGAAGTCGTTCGGTTGCGGATGCTTATACGCCCATGTATTGATGTAAGACTTGAATGCTTTGTCAAACCTTTCATGCCCTATCACATATTCTCTTAGCATGATCAAACCCAAAGCAGGCTTAAAATAAGCTGACATTCCTAAATTGTTAGACTGGGTTCTGTCAGGATGAGTAGCTACAGGCTCACGATCCTTATTGGTCAGCTGATTGATATACCTTCTTGTTTGGATCAAATTGTTGGTGTATTCGCCGTCGTTGAATGCCAGGTAGCTGTAATAATTTATAAAAGTATTAAAACCTTCATCCATCCAAGCATGCCTTCTTTCATTTGTGCCTACGATCATTGGAAACCAATTGTGTCCGAATTCATGATCTGTTACTCCCCAAAGAGAAGACCCTTTGGACCTGAAACTACAAAAATTCAGACCCGGGTATTCCATACCATTGATCTCTGCTGCTACATTTACAGCTACAGGGTACGGGTATTCATACCACATTTCAGAATAATGTTCTACGGAAGCCTTTCCATATTCAGTAGACCTTCCCCATGCCTCATCCCCATCACTTTCTCTAGGGTAAACTGATTGAGCCATTGCTTTTTTACCACTGGGTAAATTAATCCTAGCTGCATCCCAAATGAAAGCCTTTGAAGATGCAAAGGCTACATCTCTTGTATTGTTCATTTTGAAATGCCAGGTCTGCGTACCTTCCTGCTTTGGTCTCGTATTGGAATAATCGGTGATTTCTTCAGGCGAGATTATATACACTCTTTCATCACTTTCAGCCGCTTCTTTCATCCTTCTTTCTTGCTCTCTAGTCAATACTTGATTCGGATTCATCAGTTCGCCTGAGGCCACTACGATATGATCAAAAGGCACTGTGACTTTGTATTCAAAATCACCATACCCCAAATAAAACTCTCCTGCTCCAAGATAAGGATCTGTATTCCAACCCGTCACATCATCAAAAACAGCAACTTTTGGATACCATTGGGCCATGGCGTAGATAAAACCATCCTTAACTTTAACCCTTCCCATTCTATCCATACCTTTTTCAGGAATTTTAAATTCGAAATCCATCGCAATGGAAGCCTCACCACCATTGGCTGGAAGAGGCTCAGCAAAGGTCACCCTCATTCTGGTATCGCTTACAAAATAATCATTAGACACAGGCTGATTTCGACCTGACACCTGTGCTTTGAGATTTTCGATTTTATAACCTCCATCGATATCACCAGCATATCTATTCCCTTGAACAGGAGTGGTAAGAGTTCCTCTGGAATCTGGGGTAAACCTATTTTGCTCCAGATACAGCCACACAAACTCAAGGTCTTCAGGGCTGTTGTTCTTATAATTAATTACAATGTTTCCCTTCAGGGTATGACGCTCTTCGTCCAAAGTGACATCAATCTTGTAATCAGCCTGGTTCTGCCAATACAAGGGGCCTGGTTTACCTGAAGCTGTCCTGTAGGCAGAACCTTGTCTGTACCCAAATTCAGTAAATGCCGCATCTCTGTGGTCCATCACTTGTTGGGCAACCAACGGACTCGACTCAATGACTAAGAAAAAGAAAAGTAAAACCCTTATCCAGGAATATTTTATATATAGGTTTTTCATTTTTTTTTATTCGTTCAACCAAAATTAATTCAATGGGCAAAAATAAAAGAATGAAAAAGGACTCAAAGTCAATTTGAAAAAAAGTTTTTACAAAAAACTATAATATTTAAATTTTTTGAAAAAAATTTTATTACACAACAAACATTTTGTATAAAAAATAATTATAAACATACCATAACAATTAACTCTTTATCTAAAATTAAAATATATCAATATGAAACACCTATTTTATAGAATTATATTTTTATTGGTTTGTTTTATTTCATTTTCTCCTCTATATGGTCAATCAAAATCTCCAATAGACATTGAATTTACGGGGATGTTTTGGTTTACCACGACATACAACTTTCAATCATCAGACCCAAATTGGGCAGAAATGTTGAGACCCACACGATTACTGGATGATCAAGGGAGGCCTTTTGCTGACAATGGTTCCTTCGGCATCAGTGTAAGACCATCTCGTGTAGGATTCAACACAAGACAGTCTACAGCAAAAGGTGATTTAGTTACTCGATTCGAATTGGATTTGGTCGGCGGAGGAAGCAATGTGGGTGAAACGTTTTTCCGGGTTTTCAATGCCTATGCAGAATGGAATAGATGGACTTTTGGGAAAAGAAATTCCGTTTTTATGGATGGCAGCGTCGTACCTAATACTGTTGAATTTTTCGGACCAAGTGGTATGGTTCTTCTACGGAATATTCAGGTGAGCTATAAATTGGTAGACTCTCAAAAATCTCAGATACAAGTAGGACTGGAAAACCCTTCGGCTAGTTCGGATTTAGGACCTTTCCGCCAAGACTTTACTTTTCGGGAAAAACTTTCTGATATTGTTTTTACTAATAAATTACCTGCTTTGACCTTTCATTATAGGAGAAATTTCAAATACGGTCATCTTCAGGCCGGATGGGTCACAAAATACATTTCATGGTTTGACAAAGGAAGAACCCCTCAGGCAGATTTTTCAGGAGAGGCATGGGGTTATGGCACCAATATTTCGGGAAGTATCAATCCAAGTAGCAACATAAGGCTCTTGGGTTCCTTTGTCATAGGCAAGGGTATCCAAAACTTTTTGAATGATGGAACTGCAGATGTAGGGGTACAAGCAAACCCAACAAACACAATCACTCCTGTTAATGGGGCAGCCATCCCTTTCTATTCCTTGATGGCTGCTAGTGAGATCACTTTAACAGAGACCTTGAGTTCAACGATTGCTTTTTCTAGGGTAGTAAATGACACGTTTGAATCCCAGTTGAGTACTTCTTTTCAAAGTGGAAGCTACCTAACTGTTGGTCTGATGCATAGACCTATACCAGGAATATCCTTTGGTCTTGAATATCAATACGCAGACCGACAAAATGCAAACTTTGCAGGAGCACCTGAATTTACCCTTCCTGCGGCTCAAGGGAATTTCTTTGCAATCAATAAAATACAAGCAAATTTCATTTATCGTTTCTCTAAATCCAATTAACCTATGAACATTCAAAAGACTTTCACTGTAGCACTTTTTTGGGTCATCAGTTTTTCTTCGATTGCCCAAAGTCCACAAGAAATCCAGCAAGTGGTAGAACAGGCCTACCAAGAATTTAAAGATGTACAAGAAGGTAAAAATGCAGACTACATCAAAGAATTGGCAAAAGTCGATTCTTCAATTTTCGGGATTGTTATGGTAGACACTCAAGGAAATATTTATTCGGCAGGGGATAATTTTTCTCAGGTATCGATTCAAAGTGTATCCAAGGCCTTTGTCCTTTCACATGTATTGAATGAATCAGGCCATGTTGTCATCAAAGAAAAGGTAGGTGCCAACGCTACCGGATTCCCCTTTAACTCCATCATTGCCATGGAAATCAATAGAGAATCGGGAATCAATTCAATGGTAAATGCAGGTGCCATCGCCACTACAAGTTTGGTGAATGGGGCGAATGCTGATGAAAAATGGAATGCTATTGTAAAAAAACTTTCTGAATTTGCAGGAAGGCCTCTTGAGGTAGACGAACCTGTCTACATCAGCGAAGCAGGCGACAACCAACGAAACGTAGCTCAGGCCCAACTTTTGAAAGCCTACGACAAAATCTATTTTGATGCAGACCAATCGGTAGATATTTATACTCGACAATGCGCCCTTAGTGTGCATGCAAGGGATCTTGCAACAATGGCAGCAACCTTAGCAAGTGGCGGAATCAACCCCATCACTAAAAAGCGTGTGGTCTCTACTGAGGCTGTATCTTACACATTGCCGGTAATGGCCACTGCTGGACTCTATGAAAACTCTGGAAAATGGCTTTACCAAACTGGTTTACCTGGCAAAAGTGGGGTGGGTGGAGCCTTGATCGCTGTGGTTCCTGGAAAATTTGGAATAGCCGTAGTCTCCCCTCCGTTAGATGAAGCAGGTAATTCTGTAAAGGGTCAGCTTGCCATCAATTACATCGTAGAAAAATTAAAACTCAATCCTTATTTGGTAGAGAAATAATTATCTTTCCTAGATAAATCTAGCCCGATAGAACACAATTTCTATCGGGCTTTTTTTTCTCATAGAAAGTGTCGATTTGCTATTCAATGATAATCATCAGTAATTTGCCCATCGATTTTCAATTATTTATGAAAAAAATCTTATTTCTACTCTTTTACTTTTCACTCGAGACAGCATTTGCTCAAGAAAAAGACAGCACCATGATGAGATTGGGTGAAATCACCATTATGGAAAACAGAATAGGTATCCCATTCAGCAAAGTATCCAGAAATATTTCAGTGATTTCCAGAAAGGAAATCGAAACAACTCCCGCCAGAAGTATACAGGAAGTGTTATCATTTACACCTGGAGTAGATGTCAGACAGCGTGGAGTGAGTGGAGTACAGGCCAATATCGGTATCCGAGGTGGTAGTTTTGAGCAAACACTGATGTTGCTCAATGGCATCAAACTGACAGACCCTCAATCAGGAAATCACATGATGAATATCCCTGTCCCTTTGCAGTCTATTCAGCGGATAGAGGTATTGAAAGGTCCAGGCTCAAGAATTTTTGGACAGAATGCCTATGCAGGCGCCATCAATATCATTACCACGCTACCGGAAACAAAAAGCCTACAAATTCAGGGATTTGGCGGTGACTTTGGTATGAGAGGTGGCCATATCATTACCTCATTACCAATAGGTCAATACAGGCAAACCTTATCCATATCACATGATGCTTCAGATGGTCATCAGTACAACAGTGACTTTAAAGTGACCAACGTATTCTATGAATCGGGTTTTGAACTTGATGAGAGAAATGAGTTTAGTGCCATGCTGGGCTTTACAGATCGGGAATTTGGAGCTAATGGATTCTATACAGACGCTTTCCCTGATCAGTGGGAAAGTGTTCAGACCTTACTTTCTTCACTTAGTCATACTTACAACCACAATAGCCTTTACATACAGACTAGAGCTTATTGGAGAAGAAATATTGATGAGTTTCGTTTGAGGAGAAATGAGCCAGAATTTTTCACCAACAACCATGTTTCAGATGTTCTGGCCTTGGAAGTCAACAGTTCCTACACTTCTGACTTGGGTATTACAGGATTTGGAATAGAAGGGAGACAAGAAAGTATAGACAGCAATAATCTTGGACAAAGAGCAAGAGAGTTTTTAGGTTTTTTTGCCGAACACAGGTTGGAACTAGGAGAAAAAGCGGACATAAGAGCTGGGCTATATTCTAATTATTACAGTGAATACGGTTGGAGGCATTTTCCCGGCGCTGAAATTGGCTACCAACTGAATGCCAATAACAGGTTGTACAGTAACTTCGGGATCAGTTACAGAATCCCCTCTTATACCGAGCTTTTTTACCAAGACAGAAGTACCACAGGAAATCCTGATTTATTGCCTGAAGAAGCAAGCAATTTTGAAATAGGGTGGAAACTTAATAAATCCAGATTGAGGGCTGAAGTGGTTTATTTCCATAGGTATACCCAAAATCTGATTGACTATACAAGGATTCTGAGCGACGAGGATCCCAATCCGAATTTTTGGACTCCGGGAAATGTGAGTGAAGTTACTTTTAGGGGTATTGAAACTGCCATTAAATATGCAGTCAACCTTGGAGGTACTAATGCAAAATTACAAGAGGTTTCATTTAGTTATAATTATATCAATGCAGATTTGACTCAGAATGAAGGAGTTCAGTCCAGGTTTGCCTTGAATTCCCTTAGAAATCAATTCATTGCTGGTATTCAGGCTGAATTTTTTCAAAAAGCCGAACTCACTTTAAAAAGCCGCTACATTGAAAGAATTGCATTAGATCCCTATTTCTTATTGGACGCAAGGATCGATTACAATAGAATGAAAACTTTCGGTCTCTTTCTAGAAGTTTCCAACATCACCAATTCAGATTATATTGAAGCAGGCTTCGTGCAAATGCCTGGGAGATGGGTGAAGGCAGGGATTAGTTTGAATCTATTTTAAAATCAGGAAAAAGTAATAGACTATCTGACTGTTTATTCAATAACATAAATATCTACGAATTCACCACTAACCGATTAAACTAGGGTTCTATAGTATACCGATATTAATTGAGATTAGATATTCAAGGATATTGGTACGTAAACATATATTAATCATGTAAAGCAAATCCCAGTTGCATGACTCCGGATAATTATATTCAATAATGTAGAAATTAAATCAGTATTCACTATAAAAAAATCAAAAAGTTACTGGCTCAAGAGTAATCTCTTTAATATTCATTCATAAGTATTTGCTGAAAAAGAGCTTCAACTTCTTTTTGGACGACCTTGGGGTCTAAACTATTATTATCCAAATGTCGGGAAGAAACTTCCAATTGCGCCAATAAAATCGCACCATCAGTCTGATAAAGAGAATATCTAGTCAATAAATTATGCTCTGAACATAAACCGAGTCCAGCCCCTGCATATGGGTCTGTCATTTCCCTGTATTGTAATTGAGTTACCAAGGCATTGATTTTAAAAGGTTTTCTTTCAAGTATTTCCATTTCCAAAAAATAACTAATCCCTAAATTATCATTCAAACGCTGGATATTTCTTTTTAGTGAAAAATCATTGACACCATTGGCAATGACCTCAATCTCATTTTCATCAATATCCCAAATCTCCTGAAATCCTCTTTGTTGAACAGCCATTTTCATAGATTCTAAAACAGAATTATAGTCTTTTTGACTTAATTCTTTTGAAGGGAAATTTATAAATATAATTTCTGATAAAATCAAATCTACAAATGGCTCAACCTCAATTTTCTCGATGGCTTTTATGTGACCCCTTGGACTGCAAGAGAAAAAAAGAAAAAATAAAACCAAGAACAATAATTTCTTCATTTCAGAAATATTAAATCTTCAAATCGATAACTTTTCAAGTTGATTCACGGTAAGGATAAAAAAAAGTTGACTTATAAGAAGCGCATATATAAAAAAAAGCCCCTTTGAGTGTCTCGTCCTGAAAATGGTTGACACTTTTATCTTCCACAATATAGTCAGTGTT
>NZ_REBN01000081.1 GCF_007692705.1 Mongoliibacter sp. | reverse complement strand
TTTATTCATGGGGATGATGATAGGAATGTGCAGGTTTCCCATACCGTAGATCTGATCCGGAGATTTGAGGAAAAAGGAATGCCTTATGAATCCCTGATTATTCCCGATGATTCCCATCATTGGATGAAGTATGAAAATCTGGTCAAAGTCAATAAAGCCACAGTTGAATTTTTGAAAAAGCACCTGAATCCCTGATGAACCGCCTTCCCCTTTTTTTATTCTTGATTTCTTTTTTCTCGCTCATCCCTGAAGGCATTGCCCAGAAGTTGACCGGGAAAAAAGTGGAACGCCTGTTTTCTGGTTCAGCATTGATGCAAGAGCATTTTGTAGGCTTTATGCTTGAGGATGAAATGGGCAAAGTTATCTATTCACAAAATGAGGATGTTCATTTTGTCCCTGCCTCCAATACCAAGATCTTCACCTTATACACAGCATTACATATTTTGGGTGATTCCATTCCTGCATTCAGGTACGAAATTTCAGGTGATTCCCTGATTATCTGGGGGACCGGGGATCCTTCTTTCCTGCATCCCGAACTGGATAATGGCAAAGTATATGACTTTTTGAAGCATACCCCTTATAAGCTGTTTTTGGCTGATCAGCCTGCACTGGAGTTCGAGCCCAGTTATTGGCGTTCTGATCTGGGTCATTTCCCGATTTATGCCAATACCATGCGGGCAAAATACAGCTTGCAGGGAGTTTTGGAAATTTCCCCAAAACCCATGGGGTTTTTTCTAAAGGCTGACAGCAGTATGGTGACCGATAAATTTGATATCCTGAGATCGAAGACTGATAATACTTTGCTATATCCTTCGCTTCTGACAGTTCCGGAAGATTTTGATGACAAAGTGCCTTTCCCTATGGACCTGGAAAGAAGTAGGTTTTTATTGTCAGATACGCTGAAGAAGGAAGTTGGACTGGTCAAAAGAGTGAAGAAAAGTACCCTTCAAACCTACTATTCCATCCCAACAGATAGCCTGTACAAGCATATGATGCTTCCATCCGACAATTTCCTTGCAGAGCAACTTTTGATCCTTTGTTCAGCTGCTCTTGGGGATACCTTGGATCCCAAGATCACCATTAAATTTGCCCAGAAAAATCTTTTTGAAGGGTTGAAACATAAGCCTGTATGGGAGGATGGGTCAGGTTTGTCAAGATACAATCTTTTCACGCCGAGGACGGTTTTGGAAATCCTGAACCGTGTGGAAGTCCTTGTCGGTGATAAAAACAAACTCAGGGGGTTTTTTCCTGCGGGAGGGCTGTCCGGGACCCTAAAATCGGCGTATGAACTGGATGATGGTAAAGCTTTCGTTTGGGCAAAAACAGGCTCATTGAGAAACATGCATCTTCAAAGCGGTTGGATAGACACAAAAAAGGGTAAAACATACAGGTTTGTTTTTATGAATAATAATTTTGTAAGACCAACCCCGGAAGTGCGGAAAGAAATGGTCAGGATAATGACCACAATTCATGAAAAATATTGAAAATTACCAATAATACACTGATGAAGAAGGTACTCTGTTTTGTCATTTATGTGTTGGAAGGAGGGTTTGCGTCTACACTTCAATTCTCACTCAGCTACCAAGTTGGGCTATTCAATGGAAAATAAGTCTGCCCTGAATTTAAAATCAAACCTAAAAAGCAAATTTTAGACAATCAGACCCTTGAAATAAAAAGGGATACAGAATACAGGCATTCAAACATAGGTTCAGTCCCTTTCTTTTTTACCAAACCCCCAACTGAATCCCAAGTGGAAGTCTGCCTGTTTGGTGTCTAGAGTGAAGCTTGTCAAAGCAGAATAACTTCCTACGAAAAAGCCTCCGTAACTTATCCCTATTCCTCCGTTAAAGCCTGAAAAATCAAAAAAGGTCCATGGAGAGTAGATTTCGAAGTTTCCCAAAACCAATCTGGGAATAATCGAATAAAATTCCTGAACAGGTACTTGGTCATTGCTTTCTGAGTTCCCGAAAGCCTTTTGACCATAAAAGGAAACCTGCAGGGTTTTGATGAGTACCATATCTGCATTGAAGGCAAGAACAGTGGGAAGGCTCAGGGTGTTTGTGCTCCTGTCTGAGGTGTTTGTGAATAAAGCACTTTCTATGAATAGCCTTTCAATTTGTTGTAAATCAGCGGGTAGTTCATCCAGTCTAAAGCTGGTATTCTCGGGGATATTCATGCCGTAGGTTCTGGTGACCTGTCCGTTACCAAAGTTCAGGTTTCCCAGATTCCGGGCGGTCAGGCCGGTATTGAATAATGTGCGCTGTCTGTTGTTTCTGATTTGGTAACTCAGCCCGAGATCAAAGCCCAAACTGGCTGGGTTGGCAAATACGCTGTTGTTCAGGTTGAAATTGAAGAGCCCCTCGCTTAAGATACTTTCATTGTAAGACAACTCAATGTCCGATCGGGCTCCGGTAAGTGAAATCTCATTTCCTTCCTGTACGATGTTTCCCACAAACTGATCTATAGAAATATTGGTGTAGTTTCCCGGAAGCAGGAGTTTGATATTGGTACCTGCCGATAATTTTTGTTTTTTATTTTCAAATAAGGTGTAGGCGACCATAAACCCTATTTCCATCCAATTCAACTGATTTACCCTTTGGTTGTTGGAACTGTTGAGGCTTAAAGAGGAAAATGACGATTCAAAGCTGTTTTCCAACAGATATCTGCCCAGCCTGGGGTCAACATTGATGAAATGGGCTGCAGCTTTGAACTCAGTACTAAAGCCAAGGGCAAATTTCCCGAAATCAAGCCCTAGAGAAGGGCCCAAGATCGAACCAACCGTCCTTCCGTTGAAAGGACTTTCGGAATTCCTGAAGCCCTCCAGGAAGTACGCATCTTCTGCATTGGTAAAATCTCTAAAGCTCAGTGTATTGTTGCTGAGTGAAAATTGACTTGAAAGAAGATGGAGTTCCACAGGCCTGTATAAATTATTGAGGTCTGCAGGATTCATGATAGCAGCTTGTATGCCTTTACGTTGACTTCCCTGGATGCCGAAGTAATTTTGTTGGGCAAGTGAAGGGAATACTATAATTACAAAAAATAAACTTAGAATCTGCTTCATCTTATAAATCCTCAGGAAGGTTTTTGCCTCTATGTATAGTTAACGAAGAAAAATCACGCATTGGATTCAAAGTAAACTAAATTTCTGAGGGGATGAAAGTCAGTATACGGGTATTTTTGAGTAGGAGCAGTCCAAAATATTTTTGAAAAATCATGAATCGGAGAATTTTACATCCCCGATCATGGTTTGGAGTTGTGCCTTACAGGGCTTCAAGCACTCTTTTCAGTTTCTCCCTGACTTCAATTGCCAGTGCAGTAATATTATTACCTCCCACGGTAGCTATGGCGGCAACAGGGTCAATGGCAGAGACTTCGATTTGATCGTTTTCTAAGGCTCTCACTGTAACATTACAGGGGAGTAATGCACTCATATTGGGATCTATGCTGAGGATTTTATCGGCGAACTGGGGATTGCAAGCGCCAAGAATGAAAAAAGGAGGATAGTCCTTATCCAGTTTTTTTTTCATAGTGGCCTGAATATCGATTTCAGTAAGGACTCCAAAGCCTTCTGACCTTAAAGCATCTGTGACTAGTGTTTTTGCTGTTTCAAAACTTTCTGACCGGATTACTTTATTGATATGATAACTCATAGTTTGTTTATTTATAAATGTTGAAAATCTGTTAAGAATTTTTGCTTAGATTCAATGAATGATAAAGATTATTGAATCAATCTAGGAAAAAATTATCCCAATCACTGTGACAGTTATTACAGTAGATTTTTCACCTTTATTTGCTCCGGGCAATAAATTGAAAAATTTTTTATCATTAAATTCAATAAAACAGCAATAAACTTTTTTTTTGAATTTTTAAAAATTATTTTGGTACGGTATGCAGCACCCGGATCAAAAATACATTGATGCATTGTTGGAAAATGATAAAGTCGTCTTAGATGAACTTTACAAGAGGTATTCCGGAAAAATCAAATGGATGGTGCTCAAGAACAACGGAACAGAAGATGATGCGGCGGATATTTTTCAGGAAGCCCTGATGAGTATCTATCACAAAGCCAAATTTAGCGGGTTTGAGCTTACCTGCCCATTCGACGCATTCATTTATATGGTATGTAAGAAAAGATGGTTGAATGTATTGGCAAAAAGGAAGAACCACGGGGTAACAAACATAGAAGATCAGGAATATAGTCTTGGAGAGGATAGCTTCAAGTTGGCCGAAGATTGTCACCTACAAGATGAGCGCTTAGCATTACTGAAATCAAAGTTTGCCGAACTTGGGGAATCCTGTCAGGAACTTTTAAATCTTAGCTGGGGAGATAAATCCATGGAGGAAGTAGCCGTTATCCTTGGATTTACTTACGGCTATGCACGCAAGAAGAAATCTGAGTGCATGGCAAAACTCACCAAACTGATTCAGACATCTCCGATTTTTAAAACTTTAAAATGGTAATAAGATGGATATAAAGCTTATAGAAAGGATAGAAGCCTATCTCCAAGGGGATATGACATCAGAAGAGGTAAAGACTTTTGAAGATCAAATTTCTTTCGATTCGGAGTTAAGAGAGCAATTAATGCTTTACAAAGAAATAGAATTTTCGATGAGGCAAATAAACTCCATTCAGGAAAAAGATTTGAATGAAACCCTTAGTAATTTAAATAAGAAGTATATCAAAGAAGTTCACCTAGAAGTTCAAAAGGAAGATACTGAACCAAAAGCTATTCCGCGTGATAAACCAAATTACTTCAGGCTTTTTTCTGCTTTGGCAGCCATATTCATAATGATTTTGGCTGCTTACTTTTTGTTATTCCGGGCAGCGGATCCACAAGGCTTGGCTGAGAAATATTACGCCGAAAATCTTGTTGAATTGAGCCAGACCATGGGCAGCACGGAAGATCTGATACAGCTAGGAATAGCTGCCTATAATCAAAAAGATTATCAAAGAGCCCAAGTTTATTTTCAAGAGGCTTTGGTTCAGGATAATAAAAATAGTGATGCCATAAAATATTCTGGTCTAGCTTATCTATCTGAAAAAGAATACGATAATGCCATAGCAGCTTTCCAAGAGTTGGCTTCCCTGCCTGACTTATTTAGCAATCCAGGGTTATTCTATCAGGCTTTTACCTTAATGATGCGTAATGAATCTGGTGACTTAGAAAGAGCTAAATTAATATTGGAAAGAGTTGTTGATCAAAATGAAGAAGGAAGTCGGCAAGCCCAGGAATGGCTGGGGAAGTTATAATTTCTTGTAGTTATGATACATTAAGTATTTTATTTTGAATTAATTACGCAGTATTTTTTAATCATTTGATTCAGGGCTTTAAACTGTCCACTATAGTAAAGTGCAATAGGGATTTCCATCACCTGATCAGAGAGATTTCATCATCTTTTCTTAACCAAACACTCTTTCATGTATTGTTAAAGGTATTTCGCAAAAGTTTTATAGGATAAAGTAACACGCTGGTTTTCATTACAGGGTAACAAATAATTGATGATTCGGATATCTGTTTGTAGGTCTTCGATAGTATCAAGAATCTACTTTCAATTTATCCTTTTATCAATTTAAATTTTTACAATCATGAAAACACTAACAATTAAAGCAGTTAAGCTCATTTTGACTTTTGTCATGATGATTGTTTTGAATGTAGCATGTAGTGGTCCTGAAGAAGACTTCAAACCAATACAGCAGGAGCTACCTGAAGAGCAGACTCAGGTAGCCGAGGAATCCGAAGTAACAGAGGAAGAAGAGGAGCTAGAAGCTGAGTTGCCTGTGAGATTGACGATGGAATTTGAGGGGCATGACTTTTCTGACGAAAAGAAGAAAGGATATAGTTTAGAAAACTATACTCAATCCTCAGGAGACAAGCTTGAAATTAATTTGGTACGCGTTGTAAATGGGGTTGATGTGATGTACAGAGTTCCCGGAAGAGCTTGGGATGAGGCAACTTCTTACAATGTTTTTTTCACCTTGCCAAATGAAGAAAACCCATATCCAGGTTTTGAAATTTCAGTAAGTTCTGGCAGCGGAGAAAAATATGATAAAGTCATTGTAGAGGTAAGGAATGGATCGTGATTTTCTTATGGATTAAGCCTAAAACTGCCAGTTGAACTGGCAGTTTTTTTTTTATATATATTCAGATTACATAATCTAGAGTTTCGATTTTTTTTATTGAGAATTTCTTATTTGTTATCAGCACAAAAAACCATCTTAATGTTAAGGTTTACATTTTAAAACATTAGATTAAGTGATTTGGGAGCAAAAAAACGCTCTTTATATTTTAATTATTTTTAGATAATAAATATTGATAATTCAATGTGTTGAATTGTGGATTTTTCACCTTTCCTTTTTTCCACTTTGCATCAGGATTTAAGTTCTTTGTCGTTTATTCTGTTATTTGACCCAATACATAGCATTTTTAAGATGGGTGAGATTTTCTGTATGATTTTAAATACTCAAAAAGGTAATTCTTTCACCTTATTTTGTATTGTATTATTTTGTTTAAAAATATTGTATTAAGAAGATTAAATTTTCATTTTTTATTTTATAATTTGTACCACTCATAGTACTGATAAGCTATGTGTTATAAATATTATTTCCCCGGAAAAGCCATTAATTGTAATGCTTACAAAAAATCTTTTATATCAAATTTGTAGTGAACTTACAGGAGTTTCACTATTGTTTAAAGTCAAGCAGAATGGCTTTAAGTTATTATTCGCTTCGAAAGAGTTTTTGGACTGGGGTGAAAAGAATTTTGAAATACAGGAGAATGAGATATTAGGATTGTCACTCAATCAAATAATTAAATTAAAAAAACTTCCTTACTTCAAAGGGAACGAATTAAAAACTGATTTATCTAAGGTTGTAGATGAGAAAATTACAGTAAATATTGGTACCTCATATCTTGATCTAGATAATAAAGTCCTTTTGATTTCAAATATTCCGCTAATTGATGACGAAGGACATGTGGGGCATATTTTACATCAAATCAATTTTATAGATCCATCTGAAATATCAGATACTGAAAATGACATTCAAAATTCTTCATTATTTGAAGGAAATGGTAGTTTGTCACATCTTTTTGAAAATAACCCCTTTCCAATGGTAATACTAGGGATGGAGGGAAAGATCAAATCGGTTAACAAAACATTTTTGGATGAAGTTTTCCCCCTTCACAAGAAGAATAAAATGATAAATGAGGTATTTGATATTTTTACTGAGTTAAATATTTCTGATATTCTCAACAATACACAAAAAGGCAAAAAAAATAAGCTTGATCTAAAGTTGAGGAAAGGTGACGACAACAGTTATTTTGTAGCCAACCTGGTATCTATGAAAGATGACCTTCATGTAGTGGCAACCCTCCATAACGTTACTGAGATTAAGAAAATGAGAAAAGATTTGGTTAAGAAATCAATGCTAATGGAAGATTGTCTAAAATTTCAAAAGCAGGATTTTGAAAACATGGAGATCAGTGAAGTACTAAAATCAAGTTTGTCTTTTATGCTCAATCATTCTGATGCCCACAAGGGATTGATTTGGGTTAAGGATTTGGCTATTGACGATAAGCTAGGTCATCAAAATGAATTCTTGTTTGACCAATCTTGGAAAACACATAAACTGAATTTGTCTTTCCTGTTCGATGAAAATCAAAAACCTACCAGAAATGAACCCTTTAATTTAAGGTCCAATGCTCTGGCAAATATTGGACTGCTGGAAAACTCTGTTTCTGGATTCGGTAAAAGTATAATTGGTATTACAGGAAGAAAATCCGATCACTTACTTTTTGTGATTTTACTCCAGATGGATGCCACTAAAGTATTTGATTTAGAAGATAAATATGTACTGAATATAGTTTCTTCCTGTATATTCTCAGAATTGGCGGGAGTACTTTCAGGTAGAATGATTTCAGGCGAAGATAGATTTTAAATAGGGTTAATTAAAGGGAAAACTAACCAACTTAATTGATCAGGTTAATTTTTTGGTTTGCCTGTCGAGTGGTTTCGACGGGCATCTTTTTTTAAGATTTTCAATCTTTTACCCTATTGAACGATAGTAACTTTAGCATCCACTTTGGGAGATGTTTTTCAGGTTTTCTGTTTCTCAGGTTTAGAAAAAAACCAAATTTTGCTGCAATAGGTACTTTGTGGGTTTCTACAAATTCTATCAATGTACCATCTGGGTCCTCACAATAGGCAAACTGACCTGCGGCTTTTCCCATATCAAAGCTATTGGCACTGTTGACCGTGAAAGAAAATCCCAAAGAGCTTGCTTTCATTTCCAGTTCAGCCATACCTCTAATATCGAAACATAGATGGATGAAACCTAAATCACCCCAAAACCTATCCTGGAAAATCTTATTAGGTTTTCTATCTTGACAACTTATCAATTCGATTTCTGTTTGACACAGTAATTCGCTAAAAGCGCCACACCTATCTGGAGAGGATTGTATTTTTATCCGCTTATATTCAATTTCTTCATTTCCCAATCCGGCAAGGTCATTTTGAATTCCTGAATTTTTATAAATCAATTCAGTGTATCCAAGTAAGTTTTGATAAAGAGGAAGTGATTTTTCAATATCACTCACTCCAATAATACAGCCTGATACTCCGCCTGTTAAGCTTTTCCCTAAATTGAACCAAGAATCGCTTTCTTCCACTTGGAATAAATTATTGTAAGGATCTTTTATGAAAAAATGACTTTTCCCATCGGGAGATTTTACGATTTTACCAAGCACATTCAGACCTTCCTCCTTAAAGTATTGGAAGGTTTTGACAATATCCCTTGCTCGAATTTTGATCGCATTGATTCCGAGATCACCTAACTCAACTTTTTGTTTTGGTGCTAGTGGATCCTTACTTGTATATTGCCATACTTCAAAACCGCCACCTCCCTGCATATTCATAGCTAGAATGGCATATCTCTGCTCAGCAATGTTATTGGTATATCTAGTCATCAAGCTGGCAGTGGCTGCATCTTCAAATACAGGAATATCCATTCCGAAATACTTTCTGTACCATTTCCACGCTTCTTTTGCATTAGACACTCCTATACCTACCTGTTGTATTCCGCTTATGATAGGAAGAGATTTGCTATTATTTGATCTTCTAACCATTTCCCTATCTGTAGTTTAATAACCTGCCATACATGTTTTTAAGCTTAGAGGGAGGAGTCTTTAGAAAAAACAGGGCAAAAACCAAGAGATTAACCAATTGAACCCTCAACCATGAGTTTGTTTCATACTTTCTTGCAGATACCAAAATCTGTTTTGGAATAACCTTAAACCTGTGTTTTTTCCGGATTCTTCTTGCTAGATCAAAATCTTCCATGATACAAAAATATTCATTGAACCCACCTAATTCCTCATATACTGATTTTGTGATAAATAATGTCTGATCACCCCCTCCTGAGAGTAAGCCATCAAATTTTGTAAACCATGAGTTGATTTTCAGGAGAATAGAAGATGAGTCCAACTTATATGCATAACAGCCTGCATCAAAATTTTCATTAAGTGAGCCTATGATATCATTAAAAAAATCTTCTGGTATTCGGGTATCTGCATGTACAAAGTATAAAATTTCCCCTTTGGCAATTGAAACCCCTAAATTCATTTGGCATGCTCTACCCCGAATTGGAGAAAGTAAAAACTGGAATCCAAATGAGGAAACCAAGCTTTGGGTATTGTCCTCACTTCCACCATCTACTATTATTAACTCAAATGCATGATCATTCTGTATCCTTTGAAAAAAAGGCAGTAGCTCCCTTAAATTATCAGCTTCATTGAGTACCGGAATAATGATGCTGATGGTTTTATTTTGATTTTCGACTGACAACATAATTTTTTATAGGACTTTGCATTACAGCTTTTACAAAAAGACCATTTTCATAGTAAAACTTATTTCTGTTTCCGTTAACTTCTATTTCGTAATAACCTTTATGCTTGGAAATCGAGGAAAGTGTACCAAAATTTTCTGCCAAAAACACATCGTTTTCATTTGGTTCTTCAAAATAGAGTTTTGATGTGCTATACGCTACTAAATCATGAATTGGTGTTTGATTTTCAAACTTATAGGCATTGGAATTGACTATGTATTTATCCTTATTCCAATAAATACTACTTGAAAAATTGCCTTTATTGGAAGCGGTATTTGAAGTTGCATGTACCAAATACCCATTGTGATAGTTGCTCTCGGAATCGAACTTTACATCTATCCAAGTGAAAAACCAAAACCGGACCTGACTTTGAATTTCAATTTTCAACTTATGTTCACTTTTCATTTTTGTAGCTTTCATCTCTCCAATATTTATTCCGGCCACTGAAATATCAAACTCAATGAAATCCTGGCATTGTCCGCTTTGAATCGAACAATGCCAGAAAAACAAAATAGAGAATAGTAGTTTAAACTTCATGCTTTGTCAAATCAGCAACATCCTCCGCCATCATAGAAATAAGTGGCGTCAGAAATGTATATATCTTTCCTTTGCAAGGAAGATATGGCTTTTGCTGTTTTGTCACAAATGGATAAAGGTTGATTAGGCATAAGAACATGACCTTTATGGTCATCAAAATATTCCTCATTCCCGTAGTATATTGCTGTTTTTCCTGTGAAAATACAAGGTCCATCTTCAGGCATGGGGTCTTTGATTGCGCAGACTTCCACACTTTCCAACACAATCAATTCTTGGGTATCATATTGTCCAGGTGACAAAATACGGTAAGGTCTTTTGGCTCGGACTTCAACTGTACCAAAACCTGCTTCAGTTATCATATCCAGATATTCCTGAAGTGGAAGCGATCCACTCAAACAAAGAGCTCTTAATTTTTCATCATTTTTCAAGGAATCAGGCATATGTTGCTCTGTGACAGGGTCACTCAAAACCAGACGGCCATGTGGCTTCAATACTCTATACATTTCTGCAAGAGCCATTTTCAGATCTTCCTTTGTGAAAATATTGAACAGACAATTTTGTGCAGCTATGTCTACAGTGCAATCGTCAACTGGAAGCTGAAGTGCTGTACCTTTACGCAGAGACACGAAACTGCTTTCAAACCAAGGGTTTTGATTTTCTGCTTCTACCAAGTTCTTTTCGCAGGCAGTCAGCATTTCATCTACAATGTCTATCCCGATAACACCTTCTGCTTGTCGAGAAAAGTAAGCAAATTGTAAGACCTCCATTCCCCCGCCAACACCAACGTAAAGGATTTTTGGATTATTGATCAAATCTCTAGGGTGGACAGTACTGCCACATCCATAGTTCATCTCTTGCATGATCTTGGGTATGGTTAGACCCGGCAACTGCCAGATTGGCGTAGTAGTACAGCAGAGTCCTACGTCAGGCTTTAAAGCTGCTTCTTTGTAAACATTTGCGGTGGTTTCAAGGTAATTGCTCATTTGATTTTTTGGCTTTAAAATTTTTCCAATCATTTTCAGTATCTATGTCTCCAAGGGTACTTAGGAGCGCATAGGTCAATTTTTCATTTTCAACTTTCTCTATACTTTTTGATAGGACCTCATCTGTCGACCATTTGATACCATCAAGTAATAGAGGGATTGGTGTTTTTTTGCCCAAAAGATAATATCCACCATCTTTAGCTGGACCAAAAACAACATCACAAGTTGCCAAATGATCATAAGCTTTTTGTAATTCTTGCATGCCTATCTCCGGGCAATCAGTGCCAATGATGAGGCATTTTTGATATCCTTTTGCAAATGTTTCATCAAAAGCATTCCTCATCCGCTGCCCAAGATCCGAACCATTCTGGGCAAATATTTGATAGTTTTTGCCAATGATATCAAATGGCAATTCTTCAACATATTCAGAAAGGTAAATCAGGATATCCGCATCTTTTAGTTTACTCAACTGATGGTAGGTAATTTTGATCAGAGATTTATAAATCTCAAGTGCTTCCTCATCACCCATAGTTTTGGCCAAACGGGTTTTCACCTTACCCTTTTGAAGGTTTTTTTGAAAAACTATGACTGCATTTTTAGATGTTCTTTCCATATTAGGCAGTTGCCCCTCCACAGCTGGAACCTGCACCTGCTGTACAACCAAAACAATGTTGATTTACAACAATATTTCTTTCAGTCAATGCATCTGTATTCCAATCTTTGATGTGTTGAGATTTTGGGGTATCAACCTTTAATTCAAGCATTTGATTGAAATCACAATCGTATAAATAACCGTCCCAGCCTACTGAAATGGTATTTCGGCACATTACATTGGCGGCGGCAGTCATATTGTAAGCATTTATTAACCTCTCCATGTAAGCCTCATAATTGCCACTCCTAACCAAGTACTCTAAAAACCTGCTGATAGGAATATTTGTAATGGTAAAAAGAGAGTTGAATTCAATTTCATATTGTGAGCTCAACTTCTTTTTGAATTGAGCTTCTAATTCTCCCTGTGAACCTGGCAGGAATGCTCCAGAAGGGTTATAAACGAGGTTGAGCTTCAGCGGGGATCCATCTATTCCGTAACCCACCTCATTTAGCATTTTCAAGGCTTTGATAGATTTTCCAAAAACGCCGTCACCTCTCTGTGCATCTGTTTTTACCGCATTAAAATAAGGTAAAGAAGAAACTACCTCGATATTATTGGCCTTGAAAAAATCGGGGAGGTCATGGTATTTTGGGTTGGCCAATATTATAGTAAGGTTACACCTCACAATAATATTAATGTCTTCGTTGATTTTCCTGATTTCAGTCACAAACCATCTGAAATTTGGATTCATTTCGGGTGCTCCACCAGTCAGGTCTACTGCTTTTATTTCATGTCTCTTTATTACATCCAAACATTGTTGCATGACCTCTTGCTCCATGATCTCTTTGCGGTCAGGTCCAGCATCCACATGACAGTGTTGACAAACCTGATTACACATCTTGCCCATATTAATCTGTAAAATTTCAATTTGTATGGGCTTTAAAGGAAATAAACCTGATTCTTTAAGTTTACTTTCAAAACTTTCGGTAAACTCCAAGGATTCGAGAAGTTGAATTTCTTTTTCTGATTTGGAAAGGGGGTGATTCTGTGCTTTAAGTGATTTCATTACATCGAGATTTCTTTGGCTTTATTCATCATTTGAGTGCTATGTACCAGGGAAGCTCCTCCTCTGATAGCTGCAGCTACGTGAACAGCTTCCATCATCTGCTCTTCGTCGCACCCTTTTTCCATAGTGTCTACTGTATAAGCATCTATACAGTAGGGACATTGAACGGCATGTGCTACAGCGAGAGCAATCAAAGATTTTTCTCTGGCGGTAAGTGCACCCTCTTTAAATACTTCACCATAGTATTCGAAAAATTTATCAGCCATTGGTTTTTGAAATTCGCCGATGTTTCCAAATTTTTTTAGGTCGTCGGGATTATAGTATGTTTTCATTGTTTGTTGGTTTTGGATTTAAATTACGATAAAGGTCCAAGCAATGGATTTTGTGTTTTTGTAATTGTCTTAGAAAAGACAATATATTGATCTTTTTGAAGAGAAACCTTTAATCAAGACCTAAAGTTTTAAATAAGTATTTTGATTTTTTTCCTTGTCTATTAAAAGAATAAAGATCGGAGATGGAAGTGAGTTTGAATTTATATTCCAGCGTTTTTGAGAAAGGTTATCTAAAAAAACCGTCAAGAAAATGGTATACAGGTTGTGGAAAATTAAAAAACTGATAACATCCACTTACTTAAAATTCGATTGGGATTTTTCAAATATAAAGTGCGCTATATGATAGGCAGCTAATCCACTGAGAGCGCCAACTAAGGCTCCTACCAGTATGTCTCCAGGAAAATGTACTCCCAAATAAATCCTTGTGTATGAAAAAAATGCAGCCCAAAGGAACAACCAGTTGATTTGAGGAATATGAACTTTCAACAGCAAATACATCAAAGTGGCTATAGCAAAACTGTTTGCAGCATGGGAAGATGCAAAGCCATATTTGCTGCTACAATTCCCGTAATGATGTATGATGTCTGAAAATTCCGGATCGTAGCATGGCCTCATTCTTTCAAAATAAGGCTTCATAAAAGCGGAAGTAAATTGATCTGCAAATAAAATAGCCAGTCCTATGGCTATAAAGGCCCACCAGCAAGATTTACCATAGACTTTCCATATTAGATAGGAAAGAAATATATAAAGTGGAATCCAAGGCTTGGTCTGTGTTAGAAAATACATCACAGGATCCAAATACTCCGAATGAAATCCATTTAGAAAAATAAATAAAGCATGGTCCCAGTGCAAAAGTGTTTCCAACATGACTTATTGATTAATCCAGTCTATGTCTTTTTTGAGCAAACTGAGTGATTGGGCTTCTCTTGATCCCATTTTGGGTTCCTGCATATATTGCCAATTTGCAGTAGGAGGCATGCTCATCAGAATACTTTCCGTACGGCCATTGGTGTCTAGTCCGAATTTTGTTCCGGCATCCCATACAAGGTTAAATTCCACATACCTACCCCTGCGTAAAGACTGCCATTCTTTTTCTATTTCTCCATATGGAAGATTGTGGTTTTTATTCATAAAGTGCCTATAAACCTTTGGGAACAAGTAGCCTATTGATTTTGCAAATTCGAATATCTGCTGCATTTCATTCCCATCTTTACTGCTCAGCCTGTCAAAGAAAATTCCTCCTATTCCTCTCGTTTCATTCCTATGTTTGATAAAAAAATAATCATCTGCCCACTTTTTAAATTTCGGATAATATTCTGGATTGAACTTGTCGCAAGTATTTTTGACCTGTTGATGAAAATAGGAGGCATCCTCCTTGTCAACATAATGCGGCGTGAGGTCTATGCCTCCTCCAAACCAGTTGATACCATTACTCATCTCAAAATAACGAATATTCATATGTATGATAGGCACCATTGGATTGTATGGGTGAAGTACAATTGAAACACCCGTCGCATAAAAATCTGCTTTTTCCAATTGTAGTTTCTGCAAGATTTTATCCGGTGTAGGACCTTCCACAGCCGAAAAAGCAACTCCTCCCTTTTCAATTACTCGGCCATTCTCAAAGATCCTTGTTCTGCCTCCTCCGCCTTCAGGTCTTTTCCAAAGGTCTTCTCGAAAGGCACCTCTACCATCTTCTTTTTCTAATTCAAGACAAATATGGTCTTGGATTGATCTGAAATCTTCTGTTATCCTAATTTTATCCATTTGTGCAGATGGTACTTATTATAATGTTATTCAATTGATTTTAATCAGTCTTCAATCTCAAGAGATTCAAGAATATCAGCCAACTGGTCGAAGTCTTTCAAGCCTGGTTTGATTTCGTCTCCTCCCTCCATCGCTATCCCTTTGATATTGGTATTCTCTATAATTTTTTCGATGGAATCAGGCTCTAAACCAAAGCCTAATAGTACTTGACACCCATTTGCAAGAGTTTTGATTTTTTCAATCACTGCATCATCGAGTGTAAGTTTTTCTGAAAGTAATAACAGCGTGACATGGTGTTGATCATAAGAATCCGCTTTTTTGATCAAATCCTCAATTTCTGAAATGTTATTTACAGTTTGTTTAAGGATGATCCCATATTCTGTATTGACCAGCATTTTAAGATGAATTTCCTCTTCAATCTGAATGTGATGAAAACCTTCATAGTCCTTTAAGAAAGTCAAAATTCTTTCAGGATGGGTGTGTTCAAATTCCGCTATATACTCCAGCCCTGAAAGCCAATCTGTAATTTCTTTAAATTTTTCGGGTGAAGTATAGTTTTTATTATTCTCTTCTAAATTGAATCCCATTAGGTTAACCTGCATTCCTGCACAATATCGGGCATCAGATAGGTTGTTTACTGCTGAGATTTTTACAAAAGTTTTTAAAGCCATTTCTTAGAATATCTTGTTTTTATAATGCTAAGGTAAAAGTTTTCGTACGAAAAATGTATTTTTGGCCATTCCTTCAGGTAGTATATGTATAAAAGGATTTGGATATGTTGTTTGTTTGCTTTTCTGTCATGTGAAGAGAGAGAAAGCCCCATTACTGACTTTGGTCAAGATTACCAACCACTTAGAGTCGGACTTTTTTGGGTTTACGAAGTAAGTGAGACCATCGTATTTGGAGAGGGTGATGCTGAAGAAAATGAGTATTTTATAAGAGACCTTATAGAATACAGTTATATCAATGCGGAAGGAGAGGAAGTTTTTGTCGTGAAGCGGGAGCGTTCAGATGATCAGGAATTTTGGCTTGGCGAGGGTAACTACTCCTTGCTTGTCCGTAGAAATACACTTGTCAAACAATTTGAAAACCAAATTACCGTTCCCTTGGTTTTCCCTCCGGACGTAGGTAGAACATGGGATGCCATGACATATAATGCTTCATCTACGGATATGTATGAGATTGATTTCAGCGGTAATGTCACAATAGGAGAACAGACTTTTCAGAGGTCCGTAAGAGTACTCCAAGAAGAAGAAGATGACGAAATTACATTTAGAAATAACAGGTATGAGGTTTATGTCCGTGGAGTTGGATTGGTTGAACAGTTCCAGGAAGTTTTCACATATTGCTCAAGAAATGATTGTCTTGGTGAAATGATTCTCAATTCCGGTAGAAAGGCACATTTTAGAATATTGGTTTATGGAGGTTAAAAATAACGCATTGCTATTGTTGTTGGTAATACTTACCATGGGTACTGCCTTGGGGCAAAATCGGTATGCCGTTCACTATAAATTCAAACCTCAAGAAAATTTTTCTTTAGACAATCCAATTGATTTCCTCAGCCCCGAGTCTGTGGACAGGAAATCCAGGTATGGTATTGCATTGGATAGTCTTGACTTTCCGGTTTCTGAAAAGAATATTGAAAAAATCAGCCCCTTGGTGGTTGATATCTTATACCATTCCAATTGGTTGAATGCCTCCATTGTCATAGCTACTCCAGAAGCTATTGAGCAGATTCTAAATTTGGATATTGTAGATGATGTTGTTCTGGCAGCTCCTGGCTTTGTTCCTCAGGCCAGAGTTTCCCCTAAAAGTGGAGAGAAATCTTTTTCTATTAACCTTAGAAGTAAGAAATTTAAATCAGACGCTAGTCCCTTCGAATTTCAAAACCAATTATTGGGAATTCCTGATATGCATGAGGAAGGCTTTCGGGGCAAAGGGGTAACTGTAGCTGTTTTTGACGCAGGTTTTCCGGGAGTAAATACTATCCCCGCCTTATCACATATCATTGAGAACAATCAATTGATTGGAGGTAAAAACTTTGTACATCCATGGGATGAGGATATTTTTAGGTACAACCAACATGGAGCTAACGTTCTATCTTTAATAGCCTCAAATGACCCTGAAACTTTACTGGCTGGTGCTCCAGATGCTAATTTCATCTTGTGCATTACCGAAGAAGTGCCTACAGAATACAGGATAGAGGAATATAATTGGGTAAAAGCAGCAGAATACTCGGATAGTTTAGGTGTGGATATTATCAATAGTTCTTTAGGCTATTGGGATTTTGATGACCCTGAAATGGATTACAGTTTTGAGGACTTAGACGGTGAAACTGCGCTCATTACAAAAGGTGCCAAAATTGCTTCAGAAAAAGGAATTTTGGTAGTTACCTCAGTTGGGAATTATGGTTCGAGGGGAGCTTCATCTTTGACTGCCCCAGCCGATGCAAAAGGAATAATCGCTGTGGGGTCAGTTAATGCTGATTTTGAGCGGTCTGTTTTCAGCTCTCAGGGACCTACTGTAGATGGAAGATTAAAGCCTGAATTGACAACTAATGGAAATCAGGTTTGGCTGATTCGATCAAATGGAAATTTGGCAAGAGCAAGCGGGACTTCATTTTCAGCTCCCCAAATTGCCGCTTTAGCAGCAGGACTTTGGGAAGCTAGACCAGAATGGAATAAAGATAAAATCATGAAAGCGCTTATAGAAAGCGCAGACAATTTTGAATCACCTAACAACGATTTTGGATACGGAATTCCTAACTTCAGGAAGGCATATATGGGAGAGATTTTGAATATCATCACCGTTGAAAAAGAAGATGACTGGAAAGTGTACCCAAATCCCATTACCGGAAGTTCCTTATTTGTCAATTTTGGAGATTGGCATCAAGGTGACTTTTCACTTACTGACATGCAGGGAAAGGTACTGACTCAGGTTACCGTTCAAAGAAATACACTTAAAGAACCTTTTCAAATTGATTTACCAGGGCTTAATAAAGGGATGTATATCGTAGAAATGCATGCAGGGAATCAAGTTAGAAGGACAAAATTGTTGAAAAAATAGTGGGTAAAGCTGATTTTTACTTGATTTGCAACTTCATCTTCAAATAACCCAGATATGTCTATACAAATTGCTCCTTCGGTATTGGCCTCAGATTTCGCCAATATTCAAAAAGAAGTAGAAATGTTGAATGCCTCCGAAGCTGATTATATCCATGTGGATATCATGGACGGAGTTTTTGTGCCTAATATTTCTTTTGGAATACCTGTAACAGCTGCCATTCATAAACATGCTACAAAACCCTTGGATGTACACTTGATGATTGTCAACCCTGACAACTATCTTGAAGCATTCAGGAATGCTGGAGCTGAAATTATTTCGGTGCACTACGAAGCCTGCACACACCTTCATAGGACATTGCAAGCCATCAGACAATTAGGGGCTAGGGCAGGAGTAGCTATCAATCCTCATACAAGTATAGATCTCTTGGACGATGTCATTGTGGATATAGACTTGGTGTGTGTGATGTCTGTCAACCCTGGTTTTGGTGGGCAGAAATTTATTGAAAATACTTACGATAAAGTAAAAAAGCTC
>NZ_REBN01000040.1 GCF_007692705.1 Mongoliibacter sp. | reverse complement strand
TTTTTATACAAAAGCCTCCCGCTGAACAAGATCCAAAAGCAAAATCTACAAAGCTTAATTGATACCCTATTGCCCGAAACTGACACTAAAGGCGGTTTGGAACTTGGTGTAGACAGATTTTTGGATAAGTTATTGGCAAACTGCTACGAACTGGAAATTCAGGAATCTTTTGTTGTAGGATTGGATAAGCTGGAAGAGAATGCCAAATCAACTCATGACAAGTCATTTTTTGACTCAGACAGAAACAACCGTGAGCAAATGCTCCTCAGCATGAATGATGAGGAAAAAATTGAGGATAAAGCCTTTTTTGATTTGACAAAGGAGTTGGCGGTATTGGCTTATACCAGTTCAGAATATTTCCTGACCAATTTTACCAATTACGAAATGATCCCAGGGGGTTATGACGGTTGTGTGCCGGTCCCTAACGAACCTTTTAAAATTTAAATGATGCCTAATCTCAATGTAAAAGCAAAAGACGAAGCAACCTTTGATGCCATAGTGATAGGATCAGGTATCAGTGGAGGGTGGGCGGCCAAGGAACTCTGTGAAGGAGGTCTTAAAACACTAGTCCTGGAAAGGGGAAGGGATGTCAAGCATATAAAGGACTATCCATCTGCCAACAAGCATCCTTGGGAGTTTGAATTCGGGGGGAAATTACCTTTGGAAAAACAACAGGAGTTTGGAAGAAGAGGAGCTAGGGTTCATGAGTCTACTGCCCATTTCTGGATGAAAGAAGGAGAGCAAGAAACCGTTCAGGAAAAACCATTTCAATGGACAAGGGGATATCAGGTAGGAGGGAAGTCCCTGCTTTGGGCCAGACAGACTCAGCGTTGGTCGGACTTTGATTTTGAAGGTCCTGCCAGAGATGGCTATGCAGTAGATTGGCCCGTACGGTACAAAGATATGGCACCTTGGTATAGTCATGTTGAAAAGTTTTCAGGGATATCAGGTAACAAAGATGGTCTTGCCCAATTGCCCGATGGTGAATTTCTAAAGCCATTTGATTTAAGCTGTGTAGAAAGACATTTCCAGAAAGTAATTGCCCAAAACTATGAAGACAGACATTTGATCCATGGTAGGTGTGCGCATGTAACCGAGCCACAGGAGATCCATACGCAGCAGGGAAGGGCAAAATGCCAACACAGAAACCTTTGCAATAGGGGTTGTCCCTTTGGAGGTTATTTTTCTGCTAATGCATCTACGCTTCCTTGGGCTGAAAGAACGGGGAACATGACACTTAGGCCACATTCCGTAGTTCATTCTATCATTTATGATGAAGTAAAGGGGAAGGCTACCGGAGTGAGGATTATTGATGCCAATGATATGCAGTTTTATGAATATTACGCTGATGTTATTTTTGTTAATGCTTCGGCACTGAATTCCAATCTGATTCTTCTGAATTCCATCTCAGACAGGTTCCCAAATGGCTTGGGAAATGACAATGGGCTTTTAGGAAAATATATTTCCTGGCACAATTACAGGGGTCAGATTTCCGGTCGGAGTGAAAATTTTCAGGATACAATGAGTACCGGAAAAAATCCTTCCCATTCCTACATCCCAAGGTTTAGAAACCTTCATAAACAGGAAACTGATTTTCTTAGAGGCTATGCTGTTGGCTTTGGATCTTCTTCCAGAGCAATACAGTTTTCCAGAGAAGGAGTGGGAGCTCAATTAAAAGAGAATATTTTTAACAGAAAATTAGGCCCTTGGTGGGTATCAGGTTGGATGCAAGGTGAAGTAATTCCTATTGAGCAGAACCATGTGAGACTTCATGAAAGCCTTAAAGACAAATATGGAATTCCGCAGCTGGTACTTTCCTGTGACTGGACAGAAAACGATGACAAAATGGTAGTGGATTATATGGAGCAGATGTCTGAAATGTTTGAAAAAGCGGGATTTACCCAAATCAATGCCAGAGATTCAGGCTCTGCACCGGGATCTGACATCCATGAAATGGGAGGTGTTCGAATGGGGCATGACCCAAAAACTTCCTTATTGAATAAATGGAATCAATTGCATCATTGTAAAAACGTATTTGTAACCGACGGGGCCTGTATGACCTCCACTGCTACGCAAAATCCTTCTTTGACCTACATGGCTTTTACTGCCAGGGCAGCAAATTATGCTGTGGAGGAATTGAAAAAAGGCAACATCTGATTTATAGTTGGGAGGAATGACTTAAAGATTGTTGTAAGCAGGATTATTATTGGTTATCTTTTTACTTGAATTTATAATCATATGAAATCGAGCACGAGGAAAACTTCACACAGTGGGATGAACCCGAGCCATCGGGGGGGTGCGAGATTCCATCAGACCTCTAAAAAACAATTTTAAACAGATGAAAAAATATTTTCTGAGTATCCTGCTTACTTCTGTCTTTAGTCTGATGGCTTTAGCACAGTCTTTTTCCATTGAAGAGATTTCTCTGTATTCTTTTCCATCCGAGCTGGTTTCTGCCAAAGTGGATAATAAAATAGCGTGGGCCATGAATGAACAGGGCTTGAGAAATATCTATGTGGCCCAAGCTCCTGAATTCTCCCATAAAAAAATCACTGGTTTTGTCGAAGATGACGGTCAGGAAATCACCTCGCTTCAATTCACTTCAGACGCAAATTGGCTTGTATTTGTAAGGGGAGGAGAGCATGGAAGTAATTGGCAAAGAAACCAAGGGATGAACCCAGCACACGGAGCCAGGATTCCAAAGGTGGAAATCTGGAAAGCAGCATACGATGGAAGTGGAGCCCAAATGTTGGCAGAAGGAGATGATCCAGTCATTTCTCCTGATGGTAAGACGGTTGCTTATATCAAAAACGGACAAGTTTGGACGGTTCCGATGGCGGGAGAGTCTGCCTCACAGCTTTTTGAAATCAAGGGGAATGTAGGGGAGATTCATTGGTCTCCCCAAGGAAATGAGCTTTTGTTTGCTGTCAACAGAAGCACCCATGCACTGGTTGGTATTTTTAATATGAAGACTCAAAAGGTAAGATACATTGCTCCTTCATTCCATAGAGACTGGATGTTGCGCTGGTCTCCCAATGGTCAAAAAATAGCATTCGTAAGAAGACCGGGAGGAAAAGGTGAACCACTTCCGATTCTTGAGCAAAGACATTCTGCCTGGGAGATATGGACAGCAGACGCGACAACCGGAGAAGGAAGCAGGCGCTGGAAAGCTCCTGAAACACTCCGCGGCTCTCTACCTACTACACACGGCAGTGCCAATCTCAATTGGGCGGATGATGAAACACTGCTTTACCTTTCTTATGAAGACGGCTGGCCCCATATGTATGCGATGGATGCGGATTCAGGGCCCTCCAGGCAACTCACAAGTGGAGAATATATGGTAGAACATGTCAGTTTGAGCAAAGATGGGCGTTATCTGGTATTTTCAGCAAATGTGGGCCCCAGAGAGGAAGACATAGATAGAAGGCATGTAGGAATGGTGAATGTACATGAGGGGGAAATGGAGCTACTTACCCAAGGAGATGGAATAGAAGCAATTCCTGTGGTTCTTTCTGATAATGAGCATGTGGCTTATGTTTCTTCCACTTATTCCCGCCCCTTACTGCCTACTGTTACAAACAAATCTACCGGTGAGACCAAATTATTGGCTGAAGACCTTATCCCTGACCAATTTCCAAAGGAGAATCTGATAAAGCCAAAGCAAATTACCTTTGTTACTCCGGATTTGGTAACTGTTCATGCCCAGTTGTTTGAAAAAGAAGGAGGTCCTGACAAGAAACCTGCCGTCCTTTTTGTCCACGGAGGACCGCAGCGACAGATGCTTTTGGGCTGGCATTATGGAGATTATTATTCCAACACCTATGCGATCAATCAAAAGCTTGCGGAAATGGGTTTTGTGGTCCTTTCTGTCAACTTCAGGCTTGGTATTGGGTATGGTTATGAGTTCCATAAACCAGAGCGGACTTATTGGCAGGGAGCAGAGGAATATATTGATGTCAAAAAAGCCGGCGAGTATTTGGCAGCTTTACCGCAGGTGGACTCCAAGCGGATCGGGATTTACGGTGGGTCCTACGGAGGTTACCTTACCGCTTTGGCCTTGGGAAAGGATTCTGATTTGTTTGCAGTAGGGGTGGATATTCACGGCGTCCATGAACTATCCAGCAGACTTGAAATGCCTGAGGGTTATGAAAAAGCGCCTGATTTTGAGAAGGCACTTAGGATAGCCTGGCTTTCCTCACCTTTGGCATATCTGGATTCTTGGGTATCACCTGTCCTGTTTATTCATGGGGATGATGATAGGAATGTGCAGGTTTCCCATACCGTAGATCTGA
>NZ_REBN01000041.1 GCF_007692705.1 Mongoliibacter sp. | reverse complement strand
CTTTTGATGGGGGTTGATAACCCACTTTGTCGGGGTGACAGGATTTGAACCTGCGACCACACGCCCCCCAGACGTGTACGCTACCGGACTGCGCCACACCCCGATTTGTTGCCCGAAATTAATACGCACCTCTCAATTATCAAAAATTCCGCTCTCTTTTGATTTTTTCCTTTTGTATCCTCCTCATTATCACACTGATTTTAAAAATCAAGGGGTAACAACAATACTTTTTTGGGATTTAATAATAAAATCTGTGACTGATGTTAATTACCGAATAAAATCAATAAAATGTTGTTTGAAATAAGTCTTTTGAAACTTATATTGAACTGCTTTTAAAACAAAATTTTGATTAACATTCAGTAAGCCAATTATTAGTCGCCTGATCTTTTTTCCAACCTTAATCAAACTGAAATGAAAACATTTTCCAAAATCCCCGGAGTTTTAATCTTGATGCTATTTATCATGCTTTCAGCATGTGAAAAAAATCAAACAGAAATTAAAGATCAGCCATTAAAAAATGTCAAAACCCCATATGTTAAGGGAGAGGTTATAGTTGCTTATAAGAATAAAGATGCTAAGGATAAATATGGTAAACTTGTCGCCAATCATCTTAATGAAAATTTTGAGAATGTTGAATTGGTAAAATGTTCGGACTGTCTGGAATTGACAGAACTCTGGCGTGCTGATGGTATTGAGGATCATATTGGCAGCATATTAAACAGTGTGATTGATGGTAGTAATGATATTGTAAGGACTACCCCAACAGTGGTGGCAGGAACTACTGGGGATGGTGATTTGGCTATCTCACTTAATTATATTACTGAGGTTTTTGATTCTGATGGTGCGAAATTGAAGAAGCCCGATTATTCCAATACTCCAAAATCGAACGATAACTTAGTTGTAGCAATTTTAGACTCAGGAATTGACACCGAATTTATTGGTGACACATATCTTTGGCAATCTGCGGCATCTTCAAGCTGTTTTCCTAGTGAAATATTTGGCTGGAATTTTACCGAAAATGGTGAATCTTTTGATGTTTCAGACAATACCTCATCTATGCATGGGACAATTGTCAATTTATATATTTTAGAGCAGCTTGTTGTTCATGCTGAGTCTGTTCCGAGGTTGTTGAATGTAAAAGTACTTAATGAAAAAAATCAAGGCTCTCTATTTTCTTTGGTTTGTGGAGTACACTACGCGGTTAATAAAGGAGCTAGCATCATAAATACCAGTCTTGGTTTTTATGATTACGAGGTATATGATAATTTCCCACAAAAAAAACATCCAGTAATGCATTACCTGCATACCTCTTATGCAAATGACGGTAGTGTGCTTTTTGTTACTGCAGCTGGTAATGGAAAAGGAAAATTTGATGATGGCAGAAATCTGGAGAAAAATCCATTTTATCCCGCAGTTCTGAGCGATAATTTTTTAAGTAAAATCAACAATGTACTAACAGTTACCACCTCTGATGGTTTGGGTAATGAAGTTAGTGACAGACAGAATTATTCCCCAAGGCATGTTGACGCAGCTATCAGATCTGATTTTGATGGTGATTTTTCATTTCAATTTCCATTTCAGGAAAATCTATCAAATCAAGACAGGCTAGTCGGCTCCTCTTTTTCCAATGCAATTCTTACTGGGAAAATAGCTTATGGCTGGAAGCCAGAATTCAGGAATTTGTTTAGGGATGATGCCAAGGCCAACTGGGTAAGGGCAATACTTCAAGCTGATAATAGATCAGAACAATTGGCAAATAAAGTAAATGAGGGAGTTTCTTATTCTAGGTTGAACAACAGACAGTGAAATGAACTTTCCAACAAGTAGGTTATTGATTGTTTTTTTATTTCAACTGATGGTTGGGTTTTCTATGGCCCAAAACCAAAAAGATCCGGCCTTTTGGCTTGATCAGGTCAATGCCATACATGCCAATCCTGATTATTATTGGAATGAGAAATTGGAGAAAGTGACAGCAATTCACGACAAGTTTTTGGAGAGTAATGATAAGAATGGCATATATGCTAAAATCATCCATCGGATGGGGGATTATCATAGGATTTTAGGTGAATTTCCTGAAGCAATCAGCTTAATGCAGGAGGCCATAGCAATCAATAAATCAAATGCTGAACATGCAGAGGAATTTTACCTTTCCTTTACCTATTGTAACATAGGTATTGCCTATCAAGAACTCGGTTTGCAGGAAAAAGCTGAGTTATATTATGACAGTGCTTTATTCCTTCACCGGAAATTTCCCGCAGAGACTTTCCCGCCTGCTTATATATCCTTTGATAGAAAAACAGTTTATACGTTCAATAAGGGGGAGTATCAGCGAACTGTAGATCTGTTGGATTATGCTTTTGGTTCTATTTCAGGTTTGGACGGAACCATAGAGAAAAACCTGCTTCTGATCAAAAAAGCAAGGGCACTTTTGGAACTCGAGGAATTTGAACAGGCAGAAAAGATCTATCTGGAAAGTATTGGATTGTTTGAAAGTGGCCAATATTCAGGTGAATATCCCGCATTTGCCTATAACTCTTATGGAATATATCTGGCTAGAAGCGAGAGGCCTGAGGAAGCAGAGCAATATTTCGACAAATCAATTCAGATTTATCTAGGTCTCGGTGCATTGGGCAATGTGCTCAATGTATTGGATGAGCTTTATTTCACTTGGGCAAAAAAGGATGATGAGAAGGCATTAACTTACCTGAATCGGGCAAGAAAATATCTGGAACCATATCCGGATTCAAAGGAAAATCTTGTTACGTTAAATCATATGGGAAGAACCTTGATGCGTTTGGACCGCTTCGATGAAGCGTTACAGCTGCAGCAGGAAGCCTTGCGTTTTGCGGTAGATGATTTCAAGTCCACAGACTATTTCCATAATCCTTCTCTTCCTCAAATCCAGCAAACTTCCAGTTTTATGGAAATTGCTATGATACTCAAAAATAAGGGAGAGACTCTACTGCGGAAATACCAACATAATCAAGGAAATGGCAATGAGCTCGACCATGCCCTTTCCACATTGAAGTTATCAGATAAAGTAATTGATTTGATGCGGTGGGACCAACAGGCTGAAAATACCAAAGCTTATTGGAGAGCATCCACAAAATCGCTTTATGAAATGGCTTTGGAGGCTGCTTTTAATTTAAATGATCAGCAGGCTGCATTTTATTTTATGGAAAAAAGCAGGGCTGTTATGCTGAATGACCAGCTGAGTGAAATGGGAGCATTAAAGTTTTTAACCGAAAAAGACCTATATCAGGAAAGGCAATTGAAAACTGAGGCCTTATCAATGAAAAATCTCATGCTCAAAGCAGAAAATGGAGATGCCGCCTACCAAAAGGCATCTGTTGATTGGTTTGAAGCACAATCTCGGTATGAATCATTTATCAAAGAATTAGAAAAAAAATATCCGAACTATTATCAATATAAATATGATACTACGGTATTAAGCCTAAGCCGATTACAGGGTTCCTTATTAAGTGAAAGTCAAGCTTACTTATCTTATTTTGTAGGTGAAGAGTCAACCTATCTTTTTTATGCGGCTAAAGACCAGTCTGGATTTGAAAAATTAGCTTCAACTGACCTCAAGGATAAAGCCGATCAATTGCTTGGGCTGGTTTCGGATAGAAACAAGCTCAATAGTGATTTCAAAAACTTTCAGAAAATGTCCTTTCAACTTTACGCTGATTTGATTCCAGTGGGGTTAAAAGGCTATGATCGGTTAATAGTTTCCCCTGATGAGTTTTTTATACCCTTTGAACTTTTGATGACCGACAGTACCAGTAAAAATGCATATTTGCTTCAAAGTCATGCTTTAAGTTATACCTATTCTGCTGGGTTTTTGGCAAAAAATAAAAAGGATAACAAAAACCATAAGGTTTTTGGCTTGGCTCCTGTGGAATATAAGGCGGAGCTTCAACAGGCGAGCCTACTTGGGGCAGACCTTTCCTTAAAGAGGATCAATAAATTTTTCCCCAGCAATCATTTTGTGACTTATGAAAAAGCTACGAAACAGAATTTCTTGGACAATTTGTCCCATTATTCCATCGCGCAACTTTATTCTCATGCAGTGGCGGATGCAGAAGGGATTGAGCCTAGGCTATATTTTTATGATGAATCCATGCCTTTGTCAGAACTACAACTCTTGGGAGATCTGTCCACCCAGTTGATTGTTTTGGCGGCATGTAATACAGGTGTAGGAAAAAATATCAGTGGTGAAGGAATTTTTTCTTTGGCGAGGGGCTTTGCAGCAGCAGGAATCCCCAGTAGTATAACTACCCTTTGGGAAGTCGAAA
>NZ_REBN01000042.1 GCF_007692705.1 Mongoliibacter sp. | reverse complement strand
CTGCTGACATCATATTTCATTTCGTGCGGGATGACGCCCACTTTGACGATAGTGGCATTTTCTCTGGTGATTTTGGGAATGTCATCAGCATCTGCAGCTGAAATTACTTGATCAATTTCCAATTCAGGATTTCTGAAACTGATATAACTGTCCCTTCCCATTCGACCCCTTAGCCAGGATCCACCCTCATAATCTCCTACCTGATTTTCTCCACCAAGATCATTGCCCACTCGTACATTGGCGGGCGTGATATCCTCAGTAAATAGTCCAAGTGTCATTACCTCCCCAATTTTATTTCCGGCAAGGAAAAGCTCCATTTTTCCATCCTCCAAAAGGCTGGCATTTACCTCAAATAGGCCACTTTGGAGTCCTTTTGGGGTAGCTATTTTATAGGATTTACCATCCTGCTTCACTACCCAATTTAAGATGTCATCTTTTGCGTAGAGCACATAGCCATTTTGCTTATTGCCTTGCGCGACAATTACGCCTTCGATTCCATCAGGACCTTTGGCTAATTCTGCCCGTATTTTAATCTCCTTGCCTTTGATACTTGGTGGGAAAGCTATTGGTGCACGCCTGTCTAAGTTATATTCTTCTTCCACCAGGCTTTTTGCAATCCTATCTGTAAGCGTAAGCGTGGAATCTATCTTGCCCCTAGGCATCAATTCAGATAGTCTGCTGTCAAAATATTCAGGACTATTGAGGACAGCAGCAAAAATAACCTGTGAGATATAGGAATCTTTGGCATTTTCTTCATCCATACTTGCTTTATAAAGAAATTCGGGGATTTCTTTTGAGCCCCTTATGTCCGCGATTTTTTGGAAAGCAGATTTCCTAACATTCAAGTCTGAATCTTCTTGGACTTTGGATGCGCTTATTAATTTGAAAGATTCTTCTGTGTTGGGCAAAACTTCTATGGCATTTTTTCGCACCCCTGCAGAAGGGTGGCTTAATGCTTTTCCTACAATCTGTAGGCTGTTTCTATCGGATCCATCTAAGGCTTCCAGCCCATGCAAGGCCCATAAGGCATGGATGGCAGCCGTATTTAATCCAAGCTGGTCAGTCTTTCTATCTTCGATCAACTTGTAGAGGTCTTTGACTATGGAGGTGTTGTTTTTTTCTACAATAAGCCTCTGGGCAGTCATCCTCCAAAACATGTTGTCGCTTTTCAATCCTGCAATCAGCTCCCTGTTTTTATCCGGATCGATTGACATGGTCTTATAATCCTCATTCCCTTTGTAAACCAAACGATAAATTCTGCCATGTTTGGCATCCCTTAGAGGGTTGATATAGGCATTTCCAGGCCCGTTTTCAAAGCCCCGTGGTGTAGGGTTATGCTGAATAATGAAATTGTACCAATCTGCTACCCATAGTGCACCATCAGGCCCTACTTCTGCATGTACCGGAGAAAACCACTCATCTGAACTCGCCAGTATGTTGAAACCATTCCTCTCTTTGAACCCCGAACCATCTTTTTCGATGATAGCATTGTGTAGCACCCTACCGGTTGGTTCTGCCACAAAGGCTATTCTATTCCAATAGTTTTTTGGGAAATTACGGGCTGTATAGAAATTATGCCCGGCAGCAGCAGTGTAGCCTCCATGATAATCCACCTGTCTAAGCGCTGGTGTGAGATGGGGCATGTCTACATGGCTGTCTATTCCAAATACAGCATTGTTCATACCGCCACTGATAGGTCTTTTTACATATTCATTGCTCATGGCCAGGTAGGCACTATGCTGCCCGTTGGCTGTAGAAATAAAGACATTGAAGTCTTCAGAAAAACCCAGCCCCCAAGTATTGTTACTGGTAGAGCCCAGAAACTCCAGGTTTTTCCAGTCTGGATCAAACCTGTAAATTCCCTGGGAAAAACTGAATTCCTGACCATCTACCTGACCTTTGAATCCTGCGTACCCCAAAACTCCCCAGATTTTATTATCAAAGCCATATTTCAGATTGGAAGGACCTGCATGCGTGTCACTTTTGCCCCAACCCGTCATGATGGTTTCTCTATGATCTGCTTTTCCATCTCCGTTGGTGTCTTTGAGAAAAATAAAGTCCGGAGCCATGGAAATGAGAATACCTCCATTGACTGCAACCAAGCTGGTTGGGATATTCAAGCCTTCGGCAAAAACAGTTATTTTATCAGCTTTTCCATCTCCATTGGTATCTTCAAGGATTTTAATCCTGTCATTCCCCCCTTCAGTTCTGACCTCATTGGGATAGTCTTCCGTTTCGATGACATATAACCTGCCTTTTTCATCCCAACACATGGCCATAGGGTTGACAATATCAGGTTCGGATGCAAATAACTGCAATTCAAAGCCTACAGGAACTTGAACCAATTTCATGGATTCTTCCGGTGAAAGCGGTAGTTGATACCTCGGTGCCGGATCCCGTCTTTCGTAATTTGGAATTTCGGCGTCTCTAAACTCAGGTTGAGGCATATCAAAAGAGGCAACCAAGTCGGCTACTTTGTCTCCTATTGCCCATAAGATACCATTGGTCATCAATGTATGGAATTCGGGTTTGGACCAAGTACGTTCATCATGTCCATAGGCAGTATAGAAAACCCTTCCATCTCCCTGATTCCTGATCCAAGTCCAGGGTTCCCGGTGACCATCTTCTTCTCTTTCCATCAAAACAGTCATATCCGGGTTGATTTGAGAATGAATGTAGGTTTCATCCCAGGTTTCAAATATTCCAACGCCATCCATAATAGGATGCTCAGGCGCAATTATATCCACTGTAAAGTCGCCTGTTCCATGAGATTTGAATTGTCCGCCAACTGCCTTGACATACCAATCTGAGTTGCGGAAACAAAAAGATGCTGAATGAATGGGGATAAATCCTTTTCCGCTTTCCACAAACTTTTTTAGTGCAGCTTCCTGCTGAGGGCTGATCTCATCATGGTTGGCATAAATAACCAATCCGTCATAATGCATCAGGTTCTCATCATTGAGGTCATCAGGGTCTGAGGTGTAAGTGAAATTAATTCCTTTTTGAAAAAGTGGTCTAGCCAGATAGGGTAGTAGTTTTTCTGAATCGTGGTGCTTGCTATCATGGCCTAAAAAGAGGATTTCCGCTCTTCTCGGTTCATCTTTCAGGAAACTTTTTTGTTTTTCTTTGGCACAGCCAAAAAGCAGAAGAGAAACAAACAGTGCGTAGACTGTTGCTTTGGCGAACTTTATCATTTTGGGTTATCTGATTAATTTTCTGACAATCAAGTTCAGTGATTTTTAGCTTTTATTCTCACTGTTTTATGATTGATTATGACTGTATTTTGATATAAAATTCGATTTTATTACCTATTTTGAACAAAATTAGCTAAGTAATGAAGCATCCCTTACAAAAATCCCGGATACCTGAGGCAAACGCATTTGTAGCAAAAGAACTTATTGCCCCCTATTTTGATAAGCACTGGCACTTTCATCCGGAATACCAATTGTTTTGGGTAATCAAAGGAAAGGGAACCCGGTTTATAGGGGACCAGATGAAGCCATTTAAGGAAGGTGATATGGTCTTGACCGGACCGAACTTGCCGCACTTGTGGAGAAATGATCAGGAATATTTTGAGAAAAACACCAATTTGGAAACTCATGGAATAGTGGTTTATTTTCCCGAGGATTTTTTGGGTGATACTTTATGGAAAAAAGAAGAGTTTGAGGATATCAGAAACTTGCTTTACCGCTCTCAGCGGGGTTTGGAGATATTGGGGGAAACCAATCAAAACCTGAAGAAATTGTTACCGAGACTTGTTGGTGAGAAAGGGGCCATGAGTATGGTCCGGCTTTTGGAAATACTAGATAGGTTAGCTCATTCTGAAGATTGTCATCCCATTACTCAAGCGGGATATATCAACACTAATAAAGAGTCTGAGAAAGACCGGATGAGTCAGGTCTATGAATATGTGATGGAAAATTTCCAGCAGAAAATTTTTTTATCGGAAGTTGCTGCAATTGCCAATATGACTGAAAGTGCCTTTAGCAGGTATTTTACCTCAAGGATGAACAAGCCCTTTTCAGAGTTTTTGTCTGATGTAAGAATTGGATATGCTTGCAAGCTTTTGCATGAGGTGGAAGCCAATATCAGTGAAATCTGTTACGAGAGTGGATTTCAAACCTTATCCAATTTCAATAAGCAGTTCAAGGAAAGAATGGGAGTGACGCCGATGGTATATCGAAAGGATTACTTGAAAACTTTTAGTTAATTCTTTGATTTTGCTATTAAGATATTACGGTTAATTCAAATGCTACGAAGGCACAAAGACTCGAAGGGGCAATGAAATTACAAAGAGAGATAATGTTTTCTTAGC
>NZ_REBN01000043.1 GCF_007692705.1 Mongoliibacter sp. | reverse complement strand
ATATCAATAAGATAATGACTGAGAGGTAAAGAATTCTGTTTGTTTTTTTGAGCCTGTAAGGTTTAATAAACAGGAAAAAGAAGCCGTAAATGATACCCACATGCAATCCTGAAACCGCCAAGATATGCATGGCTCCTGCTGTGGCATAGGCATCGCTGATTTCCTTTTCCAGATCTTTCTTTTGTCCTAACAACAAGGCTTTGGCTACCTGAATGGCCTGTGGATGCTGGATTTTTGAATCGAGGCGATTCATCATTGCTGATCTTATCCGAATAAAAAATGAATTGATAGGCTGATCATTTACTTTTCCCAAGACCTGAAAATTTTCACCGATAAAATGTTGATGGCTAATTTTCTGCCTCCTCATGAAATTCTTATAATCAAATTCAAATGGTGCAGTGGGATCCTGAATTGCTTGAGGACTGCCTTTAACCAAGATAAAATCCCCTACCTGCAATGGGAATTGAGATCGGTGATAAATCAACACTTCACCTTTGATACTTTTCCAACCATCTTCAGTAAAAACTTCATCAAGGTGGATTCGATTGGCAATGGATTTCGGCTTAGGCTCATCTTGGCCACTCACCCGTGCTGTATAGGCTAAAATAGAATTTTCAAAATTAACCAAATGCTGAGGGTTCTGATCAATGTCATTTCTTTGTGCCATTAGCAACCCGAATAGCACGAGCTGTACCAAAGCAAAAAAAGGAAGACCGAGTTTAAACCCATAAACTTTCCTTTTTTCATTGATTAAGAACAGTAAAAAATAAATGGTGAATGATAAACCAAGTCCAAAAACCCAAAATAGGGCATTGAAATGAGTTACTGCAGGATAAATCAGTATCCCAAGGATCAGAAAAAAAATGTATCGCAAAAAAGGATATTCAGAAAAAATCATAATGATGAAGTTTCTGCTAATTTACCCAAAAGCATAAAAAAAGGGAGCTGAAAGGCTCCCTGTTATATCAACTTAATCGGATAAGTTTATCAAAACCTATATCCTACATTGAACCCTGCCTTCAATTCTACCGCAGAAAATTGATTGACAACTTCCTGTGAAAATGCCCTGCTAATGGCTACAAATGGCCCGAAAGCGAAGTTATTAAAATTCCACTTGTATCCTGTCATCAAACCAATGTGTCCACTGTTCAAGCTGGTAACTGAAATTGAACTGTCAATTGCTTCTCTGTATTCACCAAACCTATATTTAAGAAATGGAGAAACATGGATCTTACTTGTCTCATTACCCCCAAAATAGAAGTTGTATGACAACAAAAAAGAAGTTGCGTTGAAATCTCGACCATCACCGCCCCTTCTATAGCCAAACCTATCATTCAAGTGGATTTCTGCACCTATAGACTGATCATTAGATAAAAACTGTTCGTAGCCAACCTCTACAGAGCCAATAAATATGGTGTTCAGAAAATTGAGTCTAACTTCACCTCTAGGATTTTCCAAAGAAGTCTGCCCGAAAGACGCAAAATGGAATAATGATAAAGCAAAAATTGTAAAGAGTATCTTTTTCATAAATATGGTATTAAATTATATAATTGAGCTTACAAATACAGTTCCATTTTGTAATGCTGGATATTACATTCCTCAAACATCTCCCCTACTTTTCGAAAGCCAAACTTGGCATATAGTGGAATAGCTGCCAGTTGTGCATGTAGGTATAGCTTTTTCCCTTTTGCATCTTGGTTAAGGGAAACATCCTCTAAAACTGCCTTTACCAAGGATTGACCTACCCCTTTCCCCCTCTGGGCTTTGACAACTGCAAAACGCTCCAATTTTATGCCATTTGGATTGAATCTCCACCTTGCTGTTCCTGCAGGAATATCGTTGACTTTTGCCAAAAAATGGGTAGAACTTTCCTCGAATTCATCATATTCTTCTGATGGGTCCACTTCCTGTTCTATCACAAAAACTTCTTCCCGAATATTGAAAACAGTATTAAGCTGTTCCTCTGTCATGACTTTTGTCACTGCGATTTGACTCTCTTCGTTCATTTTTTTGGTTTTCATCTTTTTCGTAAGCTTCAATGATAGATTTGACGAGCTTGTGTCGGATAACATCTTTACCACTTAAATTTACAATCCCTATTCCCTTTACGTCCTTTAAAACATGTAAGGCTTCCTTTAGACCTGATTTTTGACGGCTAGGCAAATCCACTTGAGTCTGGTCACCGGTAATGATAACCTTGGAATTGGGTCCCATCCTTGTCAAAAACATTTTTATCTGTTCGGAGGTGGTATTTTGTGCTTCATCCAAAAGTACAAAAGCATCATGAAGCGTTCTTCCTCTCATATAAGCTAAAGGGGCGATTTCTATTACTCTTGTTTCCTGGTAAAACTTCAGTTTTTCTGAGGGTACCATATCTGCCAAGGCATCGTAAATAGGCCTCAAATAGGGATCCAGCTTTTCTTGAAGATCGCCCGGCAGGAAACCTAAGTTCTCTCCCGCCTCTACCGCTGGTCTGGTAATGATAATTCTTTTTACTTCTCTGTTTTTAAGTGCCCTTACAGCCAAGGCAACAGCAATATAGGTCTTACCTGTACCAGCTGGACCTAAGGCAAAAACCAAGTCATTTTTAAATGAAGAATCTACCAACTTTCTCTGATTGGGAGATTTAGGCTTGACTACAAGCCCCTTGTTGCCGAAAATGATGACATCATCTTTTCTGTTTTCTTCAAAAGGAGTACCTTCTAAAGCAATGTATTCTTTTACATTGTCAGGTGTCACATGGCCAAAGCGGTGAAAATGCTGAAGGAGCATATTAAGCAGGTCATTGATCCGCAAAATTTCAGGCGCACGTCCCTGGATCCGGATTTCGTTTCCCCTGGATACAATTTTGCTTTGTGGAAATGCTGCTGCAATCTGACGTATATTTTCATTTTCCGCACCTAAAAAGTCCAGCAGCGAAATATTTTCTAAAGTAATTACTTTCTCTACCAATCTGATATATTTGATTTACGATTTGTACCTGTGGTGTAAGGAATAAATTTCTATTTTTGCCACACCTATTACAAAAATAGAAAATTTTAACAGACTTGCTTGTATGGCATTGATAACATTCACTTCGGACTTTGGAGACAGAGACTATTATGTACCCGCTGTAAAGGCCAAGATGTTGTCGATCAATCCCCAACTATCTATCATCGACATCACCCATCATGTAAATAACTATGATGTAGCCCACGCTGCCTTTATCCTAAAATCCGTTTATAAAGAATTCCCTAAAGGCACCGTACACCTGGTTGCCATGAATGGAACAAGTAATATCACAGATGGTTTTATTGGAATCAAACATGAAGAGCATATTTTTCTTGGCCCAAATAACGGAATGCTTTCTCTATTGTTTGATACAGAGCCGGGAATCATTGTACAATTTGCGGATATTCATTTGAAGGAAAGTACTTTTCCCACCAAAGACATTTTGGCCCCTATTGCCGCAAAGGTTGCCTCAGGGGCGGCCATCCACGATTTTGGTGGTCCTTTACAACAAATCAGAAAAATGCTGCCACGCCATGTTAAGGCCAATAAAAAACAAATACTTGGCCATGTCGTGCGGGTGGACAATTACGGCAACTTGATAACCAATATAGAAAAAGCGATTTTCGATAAACTCAATCCTGGCAAGTTCACTATTCAATTTGGCAGAGAAACTACTCAAGAGATCCAACAGTCTTATGATTTGGTAGAACCTGGGGATTGCTTTGCTTTTTTTAATAGCTTGGGACTCCTGGAAATTGGAATCAACCATGGTCATGGAGGAGATTTGCTTGGCCTAAGGTATGACAGTCCGGTATTTATTCACTTTGAAACCGAAGAAAACACTTTATAATGATCAGGGTAGTAAGAATGGAATTTGAAGAGGATAAGGTAGAAGCCTTTCTGGAAAACTTCAATCGACACAAGGAGCAAATCAGAAATTTTCCAGGTTGCCAATACCTTGAACTTTGGCAGGATGAAAATGTGAAAAATATTTTCATGACCTACAGCCACTGGAAAGACGAAGCATCTCTAAATCAATACCGTGATTCTGAACTGTTTAAATCTGTGTGGAGCTTCACCAAGACCTTGTTTAAGGAAAAACCTCTGGCATTTTCTGCAAAAAAAATTGAAGAACTCCCCTAAAGCTTCTTGCAGGAAAAAAAAACAATACTCATATTTGCATCCCGTTCAGCAAGGAACGGATAATCCACCTGCCCAGGTGGCGGAATTGGTAGACGCGTTGGTCTCAAACACCAATGCCTTCGGGCGTGCCGGTTCGACTCCGGCCCTGGGTACTTAAGACTCACAGAAATGTGGGTCTTTTTTTT
>NZ_REBN01000143.1 GCF_007692705.1 Mongoliibacter sp. | reverse complement strand
GCTTCTAAAAACTTCGACTTGGTCATTTTGGTCTTGATTTTGGGGAGTCTTGTGGTAGTCATTTTGGATTCGGAGCCTAGTATTTACAGTGATTACCATCATGAACTTCTAATACTCGAGTGGGTCTTTACAGGACTTTTTACCATTGAATATGTCTTGAGAATATGGCTTAGTAAAAAGAAGTGGGGTTATATCTTTAGTTTTTATGGCTTGGTGGATCTGTTGGCAATTATCCCTACTTTTTTAAGTCTGATACTCACAGGGACTCAGTTTTTGGTGGTAATCAGGGCATTGAGGCTGCTTAGGGTAGTGAGGATTTTGAAACTTGGCCGATACATGAAGGAGGCGGAAGTATTGAAATCAGCACTTAAGGCAAGTAAGCTTAAAATCCAGTTGTTTGTAGGCACAGTACTGACCATAGTCTTGATAACAGGTACACTGATGTTTATTGTGGAGGGCCCTGAAAGCGGTTATACCAGTATAGGAATGTCTATGTATTGGGCCATTGTAACATTGACCACAGTTGGGTTCGGGGATATAACACCGGTAACTCCCTTAGGCAAATTTTTGGCTTCAATAATTATGTTACTGGGTTATGCCATCATCGCTGTTCCTACTGGTATTGTGACTTCAGAACTTACCTTAGCTAACTCCAAGACTAAGAAAAAGCAAGGGAAAGCTTGTAAAAATTGCAATAGCCAAGGACTTGACTTGGACGCTGCATTTTGTAAGTTTTGTGGAGAAAGGATTTAGTCTTCCAAAGCCAGGAATGTCATCCTCTGATCTCCATGCTTCCCATAAAGATAAAGTTTGTTATTGTCCAAATGATAGACTTTTGTTTCTCGCAGATTTTCAAAAAAGCGGGCTTCAAATTCATGAGCTGGTAATGTACTTGAAGCTGGGTTTGGGTGGTATTTTGTTGCTATTGTATCAATTAAAAACAAGAGTGTGTCAATTGTGAGCTCAATTTGGCCAAAGTATTCATAAGAAAATGTCCTGATATTAAAATCAAACATAGTTTTATTTTCAGTATTTCCATGAGACTCTAAAATATCAAGGGTGATCTGGAAAACATTGTCATAATCTTCTCCAGCTAAAGCAAATTCAGCCCATCTTGCCATACAAGTTAGCTGATCCAAATTGCCACTCTCAGCCTCTTGAAAAGCTACAAACTCCCATTTTCCAAACAAATCGAAATCCCCATCCACATCTGAAAGGTCAAAAGCACAGATATTCCTATTTTTTCTTGGAGTGACTTCTTCTGTTATTTCCTCATTGTTGGGAGGCTCATCGATCGTCCCGCAAGCGCATAAAACCAGCAAAATCCCAAAAACAGCAAAAGATTTCATAGCCTAATCTGTATTTTGACTAAATTAACAATATTAAAGCGGTTTATCAATTTTGACTATTAAGCACAAAAAAAGGCTGCTAGAGCCTTCTAAATCATGGGTTACTGGCTGAGGGCTTTTCGTCACCTTCAATAAATTGTCTTTGGATTTCGTCTTCTTCCTCTTCAGTTTTATCTTCTTTTTCCTCTTTGAAGAAAGAGTTTTGGAAAATTAAAATAATAGCTACCCCCACAAAGATGGCTGCATCCGCAATATTAAATATCGGCCATAGCGCCGTGTAACTCCCACCCCAAACTGGAATCCAGTCTGGTAAATATCCTTCCCAGATATCTATATAAAACATATCGATCACCTGTCCATGAAACCAAGGACTTTGGGCGTTATATGGTGCATTATTCAGCCATACACCGTAAAAAATACTATCAATCAGATTCCCAATGGCTCCGCCTAGTATCATTGAAATGCAGACAATATATGCGGTATTCATTTTTTTATTGATGATATAGTAAAGGTAATATCCAATACCAAACATGGCTACGAGTCTAAAAGTAGTCAAAATGAGCTTTCCATAATCAGAACCCAGTTGCATACCAAAGGCCATTCCTGGATTTGTAGTATAGTGAAGCTTAAACCAATCACCGATTACTTTAATCTGTCCCGGTGTGCCGAAATCCATTTGGTAGTGGACCATCAGTTTGACAGCCTGATCGATCAGGATTACCAAAAGGGCAATACCAAAATATTTGAAATACTTCATTGATATCAATTAAAAGCCACAGATATAAGGATTTTTTCAGAAAACACCTTTATCTGTGGATGATTATTTTTTTGTTAGGCTTTTTTGACTTTCACTTTAAGTTCAAAATCATCCATATCCAATATCCTGGCATCCGCCAAGCTTCCGTTGACATCCAACGAGAGTGCCTGCGTTTCTGTTTGGATATAGGCAGAGAAATTCTTCAATGCATTGTTGATCAATTGATCATGTTCAGCAACTTGAATGGTGATTTTGTCTTGAACTTCTAGACCCAAATCTTTTCTAAGGTTTTGGATCCTGTTTACAAAATCCCTCGCAACACCTTCTTGCTTCAGCGCATCCGTTAAGGTTATGTCCAAAGCCACTGTAAGGCCTTGGTCAGTAGCTACTGACCATCCTGGAATATCTTCAGAAGAAATCAGCACCTCTTCTAAGAGCAGTTCTAAACTTTCTTCTTCCACAGGAATCAGAATTTTCCCGTTCTTTTCTATCTCAGCGATTTCTTCCTGACCCCAATTCTTAATAGCAGCGACTACAAATCTCATTTTAGGACCAAGCTTTTTACCCAAAACGGGAAGGTTTGGCTTGACGCTTTTCACCAAGACTCCGGAAGCATCATCAATGTATTCTACTTCCTTGATGTTGACTTCTGATTTGATCAGCTCCTCTACATGTTCTAGCTGTCTCCTGATTTTGTCACTCAACACCGGAATCATGATTCTTTGTAAAGGCTGACGCACCTTGATCCCTATTTTTGGATTTTTCCGGAGTGAGTGCACCAAGGATGAAGTTCTTTGGGCCAAATCCATGCTCTCCTCCAAATCCTTATTGATCAATGAATCCTGTGCAGAAACCCAATCTGTCAAATGTATGGACTCTGCCATTGTTGAAGAAGCAGAAGCTGTCAGGCTTCTGAATAACCAATCAGCATAGAAAGGTGCAAAAGAGGACATCAATTGGGTAAGGCTGTACAGACATTCATAAAGGGTTTCGTAAGCGGCCTGCTTGTCGGTGTTCATTTCTCCTCTCCAGAATCTTTTTCTCGCCAACCTCACATACCAGTTTGATAATTGGTCTACAGTAAAGTTCATGATGGCCCGTGTTGCCTTTGTGGCGTCATAATTGTCCATGGCACCTTCCACTTCTGCAATCAGGGACTGCAGTTTGGAAATGATCCACTGATCCAATTCTGCCCTTTCCGATACAGGGATGGACTTGGACTTGTCATAAGCAAAGTCATCCAAGTTGGCATACAAGGCAAAGAAATTATAGGTATTCTGCAAAGTACCGAAAAACCTTCTCTGCACATCAGCAACTCCCTCAAGATTAAATTTCAGGTTGTCCCAAGGGTTGGCATTGCTGAGCATATACCACCTTAGGGCATCAGGACCGTATTCTTTCAGGGTTTTGAAAGGGTCTACGGCATTGCCCAACCTCTTTGACATTTTGTTCCCGTTTTTATCCAGCACGAGTCCATTTGCTATGACATTTTTGAATGCCACAGAATCAAACAGCATTCCTGCAATAGCGTGCAGGGTAAAAAACCAACCTCGGGTTTGATCTACTCCTTCAGCGATATAGTCAGCCGGGTAATTGGCTTTGAATACGTCTTCATTTTCAAAAGGATAATGCCATTGCGCATAAGGCATGGCTCCAGAATCAAACCAAACATCGATTAGATCTGATTCCCTGAACATTTTTTCACCTTTTGGAGAAACCAGAACTACATCATCCACATAAGGACGGTGAAGATCCATTTCTTTTCCTTCCCATGGGGAAGCAGTCATAAATCCTTTGGAAATAGATTTTTTTACCTCTTCCTCTAGCTCGGCTATTGAACCTATGCATTTTTCTTCGGTACCGTCTTCTGTTCTCCATATAGGAAGGGGAGTGCCCCAGAATCTTGACCTACTCAGGTTCCAGTCCACAAGATTTTCCAACCAGTTGCCAAAACGGCCAGTACCTGTTGCCTCAGGTTTCCAGTTGATGGTTTTGTTCAGTGCCACCAGCCTATCTTTATATGCTGTGGTTTTGATGAACCAGCTTTCTAGTGGATAATAGAGGATAGGCATATCAGTTCTCCAACAATGAGGATAACTGTGCTCGTATTTCTCTACTTTAAAGGCCTTATTTTCATTTTTGAGGATAATAGAGATGACGATATCTGTGTTTTTATAATCAGTGGCATTTTCATCGTCCTTGGAGTAATTTTTCACATAGAAATCATCAGCTCCAAACTCCTTATGGGCTTGTATGCCATGTTCTTTCATTTTTGCGGCAAGGTATTCACCTACCACTGGCAGAAATTTCCCCTGTTTGTCTACTACAGGGATTTCGTTCCCCTGCTCATCTTGTACAAATACTCCTGGTACATTATTTTGTGTCAAGGTCCTGAAGTCATCCGCACCGAAAGCCTTTGCTAAGTGTACGATTCCAGTACCATCTTCTGTGGTTACATAATCTCCGGATACTACTGTGAAAGCAGGATGCGGCAAAGCAATGTCTGCTATAGGGAACAATTGCTCATATTCCCATCCCAACATATCTTTCCCTTTGAATTCGCCAATGATTTCAAAAGGAATCAATTTATCTCCTGGTTTGTAAGAATCAAGTGAAAGTTCTTTTGCCTTGCTATTGAAGTATGAACCTATCCTCGCCTTGGCCAAGATGGCTGTCATTGGATCAAAAGTGTATGGATTAAAGGTTTTCACTTTTACATAATCCAGGTTTTCACCGATAGCCAAAGCGGAGTTGGAAGGCAAGGTCCATGGAGTGGTCGTCCAAGCTAGAATGTAGGTGTTATCCTCACCCTTCAACTTGAACTGTGCCGTGATAGAGGTGTCCTTTACATCCCTGTAACAGCCGGGTTGATTGAGCTCATGGGAACTCAAACCTGTACCAGCCGCAGGAGAATAAGGCTGAATCGTATAACCTTTATACAAAAGGTCTTTTTCATAAAGTCTCTTCAAGAGATGCCAAAGAGACTCAATGTATTTTGGCTCAAAGGTGATGTAAGGATCATCGAGATCTACCCAGTAACCGATTTTCTCAGTCAGGTCATCCCATTCATCCTTGAATCTCATGACCGTTTCCCTACACTTTTGATTGTATTCTTCTACCGAGATGGTTTTACCTATATCTTCCTTGGTGATGCCCAATTCTTTTTCTACCTGCAGCTCAACTGGAAGGCCATGGGTATCCCATCCGCCTTTTCTTTTTACCTGAAATCCTTTCAGGGTCTTGTAACGGCAGAAAATATCTTTAAGGGTACGGGCCATGACATGGTGAATCCCCGGAGTGCCATTGGCCGAAGGTGGTCCTTCAAAAAAAGTAAAGGTTTCTTCACCTTCCCTATTGCTGACGGATTTATTGAAAATGTCTTTTTCTTTCCAAAACTGCAGGATTTCTTCTCCTATTTCCGGATAACTAACCTGCTTGTACTCCTGATATTTTTTCACGGTATTCCTTGGTGTTTTTTTACCTGAGCCTCCACATATTTTCAGGGATGCCTCTTATAATCTTTCTGGATTTTCTACTTACTTTATGGAGCCTGAATCCTGCTTTACGCTGATTCTTAGGGAATGCCTAAAAAGTAAGCAGGCGCAAAGTTAAGATATTTTGGAGGATTAGAGGCAGAGAAATAGAAAATTGATACCAAAGCGTATCAGCACTCATTTTATTGATTAAGTTTAAGTAAACGTAGATCTATGAGCAAATCCATATTTGATCAAAATGCAGTTGACGAAGTCATCGCAAGAGTAGGGAAATTGAATGTTGCCGATAAAGCAATATGGGGTAAAATGACCGCTTCGGAAATGTTGGCCCATTGTAACCTTGCCCATCAGGGAATTTTGAAGGCTCCTAAGGCTGATAAAAATGGGGGATTTAAAAAGTGGGTGACAAAATTGTATTTTATTCATTGGATGAAGGAATTCCCAAAGGGAGCAAGAGGTCCCGGACGATTTGATATGAAAGATAAGGTGGATGTAAGCTTGTTTGAAGAAGAAAAATCCAAATTTGTTCATATTATTGGTAAATATGCCAAGGTAGAGCATCAGCTTGCCGGTTTTCATCCGCGATTCGGTAAACTCACCCACAAGGAATGGGGGATTTTTGTCTGGAGACACGTGGACCATCATTTGAGACAGTTTGGATTGTAGGTTGGGGTTTATTAAAATAAACCCCATCAATTTGAAATATCCGTAGTCTAATTACTTTTACACCTATTCCTGCTGGCAGGATATGATAATATTTTATAATGTAAATCACCTTATAAACCCAAACAGCCAAAGCGGAATCCGATTGAAAGATCCGATAGGTAAATCGGCGATGGCCAAAAATGAATTCGATTCACCTTTGATTTGAAAATCTGTTTTATTTTTACCCCCTACTTCTATGGTTAACTTATCATCTAGCAGGAAGTCCCCATTTTTTGGAAGACTTAATTGATGTCTTTCAGCTACTTGAGAATAAAAAAAAGTCCCCCGAAGGTTTCCAATATCTAAATTCGCACCCGCCAAAGCATAGCTGATATTTGTGTTTTCCAAATATACCTTGTCAGGTTTTTGGAGAATACTCGTGCTTTTACCTTCTGCAAAAAGACTGTTGATGATTTTCGCTTTTTCCAAATAATGCAGGTAAGTTGTGAGGGTATTTCTATGAATCCCTATTTTTTCACTCAATTTCGCAACATTTGGTTTGAACGGCACACTTTGAGCAATCAGACCCAGTAATTGATGGATTCTTTTGGTCTTATGGATATCCATACCTTCAATGAACTGAAGCTCTGTTTCTATGGTCATTCGGATGATTTGCTCAATTCTCAAATGGTAAGTTTTTGTCCCTTCCATAAAAAATGGATAATAGCCAAACTTAATATAGTCATCAAATTCAGCCAATGGGTTGATTTTCTCTAAAATCGAATTCGCTATATCTACATGGTTTGATATAATTTCATTGAGTTGAAAAATAGGCAGTTGAATATTTTTTGTGAAATTCAAATATTCCCTGAAAGATAAGCCTGTTAGATCGTACAAGACAGCTCTTCTGCTCAAATCAACATCCAACTTGAGCATATCTATCACGGAAGATCCTGTAAATACCACTTTTAATTCTTTATAAAAATCATAGGCATTTTTCAACTCTCTGGCCCAAGTGGGATATTTGTGCACTTCATCCAATACAAGAAATCTTCCACCAAAATGATAGAAACTTTCGATAGTTTCAATTAAAGAATGATTACTAAAATAAATATCATCTAAAGACCAATAAGCAGCACGATCACTCAAACCGTAAGCTTTCTTAAGATATTGTAAGACTAATGTTGACTTTCCGGTGCCTCTTGCTCCCAAAATCCCCACCAACCTACTGTCCCAATCTATCTCATCATACTTGCTCCTAATCATTTTCAAGCTGGTGGAGCTGACAATCAGCTTAGATTTTTGATTCAAATCTTCCATTTTGCTATTTTATTTAGCAAATTTAGAAATTAATGCTATTTAAAATAGCGAAAATAAATAATTAACTGTGAGAAATCTGCTACTAAACTCCCGGCAAAGCAATCCCTTTTACTTTTCTATAAAGTGAAAGGGCATACTTGTCAGTCATGCCGGAAATGAAATCAATCAAGGCTCTCAATAGAGGATACGCATTGGGTTTGGAATCCCAATTTTCCATCGGAAAATCCTCTGGAAGTAATCTTAAAATGCTCTTGTCTTTTCCTGAGTAGAGATCCGTTTGGAAGAATTTGTGGTTCAAGGCTTTTGAGAAAACCTCTAATAAGCCTTCCAATACCTGAAATCCTGCAGCTTCTTTTTCCAAAACAGGTTTAGAGCGATAGATTTTTCGAACAGACAGACTTGAAATTTTTTCCAAGACTTTGGCAGAAGGAATGATGTCTGTAATTGCTTGATCAAAGCTCCCTTCCAACATTTTTTCCTCGTGCTCACAAAATGAATTTACTGCTTCATCTATCAGCTGTCCGATAGTCATGGCCCTCAAGACAGCAAGCTTTTGGGAAGTAGTCTTATATTTTGAAAGTTTTTCCTCCTGAAATTTATTTCCCAAAATTTCAATAAGTAAGGCCAAGGTTTCTTCAAAGCTAACCAGTCCCAATGTACATCCATCTTCCAAGTCAATAATGCTGTAGCAAATATCGTCCGCAGCCTCGACCAAAAATGCCAAAGGATGCCTCACATAACTTTCAGGGCTTGAATTTTCAATTCCCAGTCTGTTAGCCAAGAGTTCATAATCGGTGATTTGGTCTGAAAAAAAGCCAAACTTTTTATGGCTTCTTCTTTTTGGATCTTTTTCGAAAATCTGAGCTGGTCTAGGATATTTGGTGAATGCGGCCAAAGTAGCATGTGTGAGCTTTAGGCCATTTTCTTTGGAAACCAGCATTCTGAATCCTTGAGCATTGCCTTCGAAACTGCACAAATCGGCCCACTCCAGTTGGCTCACGTAGGGTTGCCACACAAATCCATAAGGATGATGCTTGAAAAAATCAGAAATGGCCTCTTCTCCAGCATGGCCGAATGGTGGATTTCCAATATCGTGAGCAAGAGCTGCCGCAGCTACAATCGCTCCAATATCTGACGAAGAGATACCGTGGCCAGGTAGATTCGGGTACTTTTTGACTAAGTATTCTCCTGTTGTTTTCCCCAATGATCTTCCAACACTGGATACCTCCAAACTATGCGTAAGCCGGGTATGTACAAAATCATGCTCCGGCAAAGGAAAAACCTGCGTTTTATCCTGAAGGTTACGGAACGGAGCAGAAAAAATAATCCGGTCATAGTCTCTTTCAAATTCGCTTCGGCTTTGTGGTTCGGAAGGTGCGTTGTTTTTATTGAGGTCAAACCTGCCTCCTGCTAAAAGTTGTTCCCAGTTCATCATGCTCAAAAATACTAAAGCTACCCGATTGGCATCCATTAATTGGTAAAAAATATGTGGGACCCTTTTATTGGTATCAATTTTGGACATACGGGTTTGTCAACACCAAAATTTTATTCATAATGAAAAACAAACTATTTACTATGATGCTGGCTATGCTGGCATTTTTCGCCATGAGTTCCTGTGACCAACAGGAAAATTACAATACCATCACAGAAGGCAATGCTAAAGTAAACGTATTCCTGGTAGATGCGCCTGCTGACTATGAGGAAGTTTGGGTAGAAGTACTTGCTGTAAGAATCCTCCCAGCTGAAAATGATGAAAACACAGATTCAGAATGGGTACATATTGATCATGAGTCTGATGACAGAATGGTTAATTTGTTGTCATTGGTGGGCAATAATGAGGCATTTATAGGAAGTGTAGAAGTTCCTGCAGGAAGAGTTTCCCAAATAAGATTATTGTTGGGAGACAACAACTATATCATAAAAAACGGAGAGAGAATTGACCTCAAAACACCAAGCGCTCAACAAAGTGGCCTGAAGCTACAGGTAAATAAAGAGTTTGAATCTGGAAAAGAATATGATCTCATTATTGATTTTGATGCGGGAAGATCGATTGTGAAAGCTGGGAATTCTGGGAATTACATTTTAAAGCCAGTGTTAAGGGTAATTGCTGAGACAGCTTCTTCCATACAGGGGACAATATTACCTGTTGAGGCAGAACCAAAAGTTACAGCCTCTCACAACGGGGAATCATTCTCCACTTTTACGGACGAAAATGGTTTTTTCAGAATAAGGGGAATTCCGGCAGGTTCCTATTCGATTTTGATCGAGCCTAAAGAACCATATTTACCGGTGACTCTTGAAGGAATCACTCTCGACGAGGGACAATCTATCACATTGGACACCGTTACGCTAGAAGCTGAGGAAGAATAAAAAGTCAAGCCATTTCGAACTTTCGGAATGGCTTTTTTTATTCATCTTCATAAGAGCCCTCGATATTCACTTTCTTTTATAAATTTGTCATGTGAATAAACTTATTACGCTTCCACTTATTATACTTTTACTCTTTTCCGGGTGTTCCAGTGACGCAGAAAGAACCAATACTTTGGTCAATGTTTTCATTGTCGGGGCACCGGCAAATTTTGATGAGGTTTGGGTAGAGGTACTGGGAGTGGAAGTGCAGTCTGTTGGTACGAGAGGTCAGGACAATGCAGATCCTAAATTTTTTCCGAACGACCAGGTGATTAAACGCATCAACGTAGGTGCATTGGTTGGAGAGAGCCAATTTTTAATAGGCAGAGGAGAGATACCTTCGGGAAGCATTAATAACATCACTTTGAAATTAGGAGATGATAATTTTACAATTACGGAAGGGGAAAGAACAAATTTGGTTTTGATTGAAGATTCACCCTCTGTTGATATGAGTTTAACTGTAGATCCAGGATTGTCCATTGATTTATTTATTGACTTTGAGGTATTCAGATCCATCCGGACTGGCGAAGGAAGTAGTTTGGAGCTTAGTCCAAAAATACGTGCTTTTTCAAGCCTTAATACAGGAAAGATTTCAGGAGGAATAAGACCCCAAACCGAAAAAGTAATCTTGTTTGCTGTCCAAAGTAGGGATACAGTAGCTGCAACTGGAACTGTGCAGAATTCAGGAAATTTTCAATTTAGAGGTTTGAGTGGCAATCATAGGATAATTGTACAGCCATTGAGCCAAGCATTTCTTTCAGATACACTGAATAATGTCAATGTAGGTCCAAGGCAGACCACTCAAGTAGGGAACATCACGTTGAGACCGAGAGGAGAATAGGCGCATGGGAAAAGATGAAAGATATATGGGGAGGGCATTGGACTTAGCATTATTGGGCATGGGAAGTGTCAGCCCAAACCCAATGGTAGGTTGTGTCATTGTCCATCAAGATAAAATTATAGGAGAAGGTTATCATATGGCGTATGGAGGTCCACATGCAGAACCGAATGCTATTCATGCTGTCAAAGATTCCAATTTACTCAAAGAAGCCACGGCTTATGTGACACTGGAACCCTGTTCCCATTGGGGTAAAACACCGCCTTGTGCAGACCTTTTAATTGAAAAAAAGATCAAAAGGGTAGTGATAGCAGCAGTTGATTCCAACCCTCTTGTAGGAGGTAATGGAATCAAAAAACTAAAGGAGGCAGGAATTGAAGTACAACAGGGTGTCTTGGAGAAAGAAGCTTTAGAGCAAAATAGGCGATTTTTTACTTTTATAAACGAAAAGAGGCCCTATATCATCCTGAAATGGGCTCAAACGCAAGACGGTTTTGTGGCAAAAGAGGATTATGACAGTAAGTGGATCAGCAATTCTTACAGTAGGCAGATGGTTCATAAGTGGCGAAGTGAAGAAGACGGCATTTTAGTCGGCACTTTGACTGCGAAATATGACAATCCAAGGTTGAACGTGAGGGAATGGGTGGGAAAGAACCCCATTCGTATAGTGATAGACAGAAACCTAAGTCTTGATAAGAGTTTGCATCTATTCGACAAAACCCAGTCTACCCTATGCTACAATCAAATTGAAAACCAATCAGTCTCCAATCTTGATCATATTCTTCTCAAGAAAGGTTTTGACATGGAGGATGTTTTGGAGGACCTATATGAACGAAAAATCCAAAGCGTTTTCGTAGAAGGAGGGGCAAGGATCCTAAATAATTTGATTTCAAAGAACCTATGGGACGAGGCAAGGGTTTTTACAGGGCCTGTCAGTTTTGGGAGAGGAATCGAAGCTCCAACAATCCTTGGTTTGCCCTATCAGGAGACAAACATAATGGGAGACAAGCTTAAAATTTATAGAAACATCAATCACTAGCATCATGGCTGAATCCATTTATATTCCAACTGCTGCCACAAAGGCGGTAAAATACGAATCAATATTACCTCAAGTGGATGCATTGATTTCTTCTGAAACAGACACCTATGCCAATCTTGCGAATGTAGCGGCTGTTTTGAGAGAGGCGTTTGGTTTTTTTTGGGTAGGATTCTATTTGGTAAAAGAGGAAGAATTGGTGCTTGGTCCATTTCAAGGGCCATTGGCTTGCACCAGGATTAGAATGGGTAAAGGTGTCTGTGGTACTGCTTGGGCAAAAGCTGAAACCCAGTTGGTGCCTGACGTGGAGGCTTTTCCTGGTCATATTGCCTGTAGCTCTGCTTCCAAATCAGAAATTGTAGTTCCTGGCTTCAAAAAAGGAAAAGTATGGATAGTGCTGGACGTGGACAGTGACCAATTGGGTGATTTTGATTCGGTAGATCAGGAGTACTTGGAAAAACTGATGCTTTTAGTAGATAAATACTGTTAACTTAAGTCCTTATTTCACTTCCCACTTCTCGATATGCTGCGGCTCAAAGGCCTCCATTTTTTCCAACAAATCTACAGGGTCGGAAGAAACAATAAGCAAGTTGAGTTGTGCTTGATGTAAGAAACCTTCTTTTACCGAATGGTCTAAGAATGCAATAAGTTTATCATAATAACCATTGACATTGAATAGGGCAAGCGGTTTTCTGATGTAAGCCAGTTGATTTAGTGTCATGATTTCAAAAAGCTCTTCGAAAGTACCAATGCCTCCGGGCATTGCAATAAAACCATCCCCTTTTTCTGCCATCAACCATTTTCTGTCCCGCATGGTTTCTACCACAATGAGTTCTGTGCATCCCTGATGTGCAACTTCTATGTCCACAAGTTTTTGAGGAATGATACCATAGACTTTTCTGTCTGACTCTAGCATGGCATCAGCTATTACTCCCATCAACCCTACATTTCCCGCCCCATAAACCAGGTCAATTTCCCTTTTTATCATTTCTTTAGCCAAGGAAAGTGCACCATCACTGTAGGCGCCTATGCGGCCTTTGTTAGAACCGCAATACACAGTAATTTTTTTCATATCCAAATATAGGAGTTAGAATAGAAAGGGAAAACGAAAAAAACCTGTCTCAGACAGGTTTTTTATTTAGCGCATCAACAAGTTCACGCTTGAGTTTCCGCTCTCTATCAAGTGTATTTTTTCTATGCTGCTCAAATTCTTCAATGGTTTCTTCCAGGTCTTTTCTTGCTTTAGAAATTACTTTGTGGCTTTGACTGTATTGAAAAAGGAAAAACAAGAAAGCCCCCAAAAGAACCAAAACAATAGTCCACATGATGCTGCTATAAGCTGATTTATGGATGGGCATACCCAGAAACTCAAAGCTGTCTCTTGCTTCCTCGGCATTGGCGAGCTGCTCTTGGACTTCGCTCATTTGAACTTCCAAAACATTGATTTGGTCCTGTCTTTCCTTTAGATCACTCTTGACAGTGACCAATTGGTCTTTGAACACATTTAAAGAATCAGTGACATTTTTTCTGATTTTATCAAGATTGGTACGCTTGACCACTTTATATTCTTGAAAATTATTCGAAACTGAGTTTAAATAATCAAACTGACTTGAAATAGTACCGGAATTTAAAGAGGGAGCCGGAGTTTCATCTTGTGCATTTGCATTGATACAATATATAAAAAAAGTAAATAGACTGATAAATATGGATTTTTTCATTCTAGACTGGTGGATTTTGTACTATCTATTATTCAATATTCTCAGGGAAATCCTGATTTTGTAAGGTTAGCAATAAATATGCCTTTTTATTACCGGTTTATCAAAATAAGAACGTGGAAAAATATATTTTTTGATCAAGTAAGGGGGTTTTTAACAGCTTTTCCGGCTAACACAAGGAAAAAATGCCAAAATTTATAGGTCTGGGACTTGGCAAAGTGATATGGTTTTTTGAAATTATCGCATTGATACTTCTCAATTATGGTAGAAAGCGAATTTTTATTAAAAATCGGAGATTACTTCTTTTTGATTTTCCATACTGCATTGGTTTTATTTAATCTTTTTGCTTGGTTGCACAAGCCTTTATTGAAGTGGCATTTTTTCACCATAGTCATCACCTTTGCTTCTTGGGGAATTTTGGGTATTTGGTATGGATTAGGCTATTGCCCATTGACAGATTGGCACTTTGAAATCTTGAGAAAACTGGGAGAATCAGATTTACCGAATTCCTATATCAACTACCTGTTCCAAAGAATTTTCAGCTTTTCACTTCCAAGTGACATGGTGGATGCTCTCACCTTAGGTTTTTCGTTGGTAGCGCTAGGTATATCCATTTATCTCAATTTTTTCAAAAAGAAAAGCAAAACCTAATACATTCCTAAGCTATTTTCCAGAAGATAAAAGGGTCACCCCCCTTTCAGACGCACTGTAGTTGTACTGGGAATCCAAATTGATTTAAAATTCTTCAAACCTGTATACATTTTTATCATCGATTTTATCGATTCATTAATATTTATAACCTAAAATTAAATATAATGTAAATATTAACCATTTTTGTTAGAAATATTTTAAGGGGAAGAATGTTTTATTAACTTTGAATCATCAATAAAGACAAAAGGTCTTTCAGATAACAAAATTGTAGGATGATGAAATTGGCAAACATGCCCCCCTGTCTCGGGGGTGGGGAATCAGGAATAAAGCAAATAGCGAGCTCGTATTTTGCCTAACTGCCCTTTGGAGGTTCGAGTCCTTCTCCTACAGCCAACCCAAATATGATGGCATAAGGCTATCAAAATATTGAAAACACTTACAATGTAGGATGATGAAATTGGCAAACATGCCCCCCTGTCTCGGGGGTGGGGAACCAGGAATAAAGCAAATAGCGAGCTCGTATTTTGCCTAACTGCCCTTTGGAGGTTCGAGTCCTTCTCCTACAGCCAACCCAAATATGATGGCATAAGGCTATCAAAATATTGAAAACACTTACAATGTAGGATGATGAAATTGGCAAACATGCCCCCCTGTCTCGGGGGTGGGGAACCAGGAATAAAGCAAATAGCGAGCTCGTATTTTGCCTAACTGCCCTTTGGAGGTTCGAGTCCTTCTCCTACAGCTGGTTATTTTGGGTTTATTGTTAATTGACTAAAGCTGTGAAATGTATTCACGGCTTTTTTACTTTAATGGGGGTTGATAATATATTATAAATCAGTTGATTTTACCTTAGCTGCAATAAGTGCAGGTCTGTAGGAAGCCAGAAAAGTAATGGCAATAACGGCAATACTTGTCCATAAAAAATCTGTCCAGATGATCTTTACAGGGTAACTGTCAATGATAGATGAGCTTATACCCAGTGTTACAAGTCCAAAATTATCCTGCACCCATACTATCGCAAAACCTATCACCAAACCTATCAGAGCTCCGGAAAATGCAATGATGGCCCCTTGTTTGATATAAATTTGCTTTACAAGTTTGGCCCTTGCCCCCATGGCAAAAAGTATTGCAGTATCTTTTTTCTTTTCTATCGCCATCATGCTCAAAGAAAAGAAAATATTGAAAGATGCAATTGCAAGAATAAAGCTAAGGGTAATGAATACAAATAGCTTTTCTATTTGAATGGTCCTGAGGATGCTGGCGTGCTGCTCATCAGTATCCTTCACTGAAAACCCCTCTCCTAAATGCTCTCTTAATCTTTTTTTGACGGTATTGATTTTAAATCCTTCTGCAACCTTGATTTCCAGCGACGTTCTTTTTTGGCCATAGTTGAGTAGCTTACTCACAAAAGAAATGGGGGCAATGATATAATTATCATCAAAATCCTTCTCTATGCTAAAAAATGCAGCTGGCTTGATAATATCTCTATTATAAAGTTGATTAGGGTCTATAGATCCAGCACTACGAGGAGCTTTCGGATAATATACCTGTAGCAATTCAAATTCATTATCAAGGTCTATAGAAAGAAAAAAGCCCACGCCTCTTCCTATAATTGCGCGAGGTTGTATATCCGTACCCAGATCTAGATCTCCCCATACATACCCTTCTGCAAACCTATCTGGATCTTCAAGATAGGCTGCTGATACGCCTTTAATTTTAGCCAGATGTTGGTTGTCACGATATTTGAAAAGAGCATTGTCTTCAATTACTTCAGTCAATAAGGCCACGCCCTCTAATTCCTGAATACTACGGAGCCATGTTTCATCTACTTCAAAAGATTTTCCAATAGCTGCCTCTACCTTGAGTTCTGCATCAAATGAAGCATAAAGGCTTCTGACCAGATCCTCCAAGCCATTGAAAACCGATAAAACCACGACCAAAGCCATAGTACCTACCGCTACCCCAATCATTGAAATCCTGGATAGAATGGTAATAAAATTTCGCTTCTTTTTACTGCGAAAATATCTGGAAGCTATAAAAAAGGAGACGTTCAAAGGCGTATGAGGTTAATCTTCTTCCTCTTCTTCCTCATCAGAAGATTCAGGTATATCCAATTTGGAGATGACGGCATCCATATGCTGCGCATAAGAAGCTGACTCGTCCATAAATAGGGCAATTTCAGGTACTATCCTGACGCTCTTGCCAATTCGATTTCCGAGATGCTTTCTCAATTCACTTTTTCTGTCATTCAATTTTTCGAAGACAGCCTTGTCTTTTTCTACCAAAAAGCTGACGTAAACTTTTGCCAAGCCAAGGTCTGGGCTGACCAGTACTCTAGCCACGGTGATAAATGCACTGCCTATTAAGTGGCGGCCTTCTTTTTGAAAAATCTCACCAAGTTCTTTTTGAATCAGTTTACTGTATTTTTGTTGTCTTTTACTTTCCATATCAGATTAAAGTTGGTACAAATTTAGTGAATTAAATGACTAACCTTTAATTTCGGGAGTTCTGATTGTTCCACCTCTCATCCTTCGATAGATTTTGATTAGTTTTTTTAGAATTAATGATCCTTTTCGCCTTCTGGCCATCCTGGCTTTAATGGTATTGATGAGTGGAATTTATTTACTGTTCCTAGACTTGCCCACCCTGCAATCCGAAATGATCTGGATGTTGATCGGGGAACGTATGGCTGAGGGTAAACACATGTATAAGGACATCCTGGATGATACCGGCCCTTTAGCAGCGGGAACCTACTGGATTCTTCACATTGTTTTCGGAAGATCAATCATTGTGTATAAAGTAATAGCAGGATTGATTGTTTTCATTCAGATAGCATACTTGAACAGCCTCTTTATGCGGTACAAGTCTTTTGATGAAAACACCTACATCCCTGCATTTGTAGTACTCATCCTATTTTATTGCTCCTTTGATTTGGTTACGCTTTCACCTGCCTTACTGGGAAGTACTTTTATAGTTTTTGCTTTAGGACAATTGTTTGCTCAGACGGTCTTGCAGAAAGAAGGTTCGGATTCTGTTCTTCTTGTGGGCCTCTTGGCTGGAATCGCCTTATGTTTTCATTTTCCTTTGGTGATTTTCCTCCCCTACTTGATATTGGTCGGAGTGGTGGTAAGTAGTTTCAGTTTTCGACAATTACTCCTTTCTCTGATAGGATACACAATTCCGATAGGTATTTGTGGGCTTTACTATTTCTGGATAGATGCTTTGCCACAGTTTGTGGTAGAATATATCCTTACTGGCAGGTTAGGAGAGGTATATGTACATGTCAGTTATCAAGACCTTTTATTTTTATATGTAACCCCTTTATTCTTTGGGGTAATTGGGATTTTCCTAGGTTCCCTATTCAAATCATTGACAGTCAATCAACAAAAACAACTGCAGCTGATGCTGATTTATCTGGTTTTTGCGGCAAGTTCTATTTTTCTTGTTAATAGGAGAACACCTTATCAGCTGTTAATTTTGATACCTCCCTTGGCATATTTTATTTCTATGTTTTTTATTTCATCCAAAAGAGACTTTATCACCAAAATACTCTCTATAGTTTTTGTAATTGGCATTCCACTGATGGGGTATGCCTGGTGGTTTTGGAAACATGATCAGAAGGTCCTACAAGAATATACAGTGAGTTCAAAACAAGAACACGAAATCAGCAGAGGCAAAAAAATCCTTGTTTTGGGAAATGACCTGGGTTATTACAAACATGCAAAACAGGTCACACCTTATCTGAATTACTATATTTCAAGAGATGTACTTGCTGATTTCGAAGATTTCAAGGACATGGCAGATGCTTATAGAAACTTTTTGGAAGAAAAACCTGAGTTGGTTGTGGATGAAGATGGTATTTTTCAAAGCCTTCTTCAGCGCATTCCCCTTCTCAAGGAAAAATATAGAAGATCCGGCAAATTCTATTTTTTAGAGGAATAACCTGCTAGTCCCAAACAAGAATTATTATTCTAATAATGCGACAGTAGTTTGAAATTGAGGGAGATATCCTGTATTTTAAATGAATGGTTTGGGGCTGAAAAGCATTTGATTGTTTTTATAGTAAGATAATTGTTTATCAGTGTTCACGACATGAATTCTCTTTTGGGTGATCCTTTATTTGTGTAAAGAATGCGTCCTGATCGATTTCATTGGTAAAATCCACGCCAAAAACTATAGGCACGGTTTTCATTTCCCAGATCTGTAAAACAAATTTTAAACTTTAACCAGAGGTTTATCATGGAAACCAAATTCGGATTTGCAAAAATGACAATAGAGGAATTCACCGAATGGCTTAGCAAGCAAAGAGTGGCACGCACCATTCTCAATGTACAACAACACCATACCTGGATTCCCAATTATTCTCATTTCAATGGTAAAAACCATTTTGAAAGGCAGCAGGCAATGAAAAACCACCATGTGGGTGTCAATGGTTGGGCGGATATTGGTCAGCATTTTTCTGTGTTTCCTGACGGTGCCATTGTTTCAGGTAGGTCTTTAGAACGCGTACCTGCGTGCATCACCGGACACAATGCCCATTCCATTTGTCTGGAACATGTGGGTAATTTTGATAAAGACGGGGACACCATGACAGAGCCGCAAAGAAATGCCATCATCAAAATGACAGCAGCAATCTGTAAAAAATTCAACTTACCTGTCAACACCAATAGCATAATTTACCACCATTGGTTTGAATTAGGAACGGGCCTACGCAATAATGGCAGCAGAAATAATAAATCCTGCCCTGGGACTGCTTTTTTTGGAGGCAATAAAGTTGACAATTGCGAAGAGACCTTTCTTCCTTTGGTGAGAGAACAGTTGGGCGATTTTGATGTGGTCAAAACCAAAAATCCATATATCAACTATGTCCTTGTCACCGCAAGCCGTCTGAATGTCAGGACACAGCCAAATGGTAGGTCAAGTTTGGCCAATAACCGTTCCCCTATTGAATTGGGGGCTATTTTGAGGGTGTATGGCAAAACAGATGGTTGGTTAAAAATCTCAAACTCTCAAGACCATTGGGTTTCGGGAAGGTTTACAAAAGAGGTAAAAAGAGCAACTGTCAATGCCAGTGTTCTCCGCGTACGCTCAGGTCCGGGGACAAATTTTAATGTAGAAGGAAATCTAAACAGAGGAGAGGAAGTCTTTATCGTGGCAGAAAAAAATGGTTGGTGTAAGATTGGCTTCGAGGAAAAGTGGTTGAGCAGTGATTTTTTGGATTTTCATTAACCAAAGCCATTGCATCATGGGCGTAAAATTCAAAAAAGGAGAACCCACACATTGAAAGTATTTAAATCTTTTTCTTATGACCTTTTGGGTGGACGGGAAAGTGCACTTATGTTTTCTCAGTATTGGAATTAGCTAATACTTTATATTTGTAGACCTTCGGGATTTTTAAAAACCCCAAAGGTTGTTTAGTACATTAGGTTTTTAGCTTTTTACCTTACCCAGTCCACTTTTTCCTCTATAGACTTTCTCCTACCCAATGGCCATCTTTCGGTCGCAGGCTTTGCCACATAGAAAAATCCCATCAACATATCTTCTTCTTCCAAGCCAAACCATTCTTTGGCTTCTGGCCAGAATGTAGGACCGCCTGTTCCCCAATAAGCTGCCAATCCATGAGCAGAGGCTGTCAAATACATATTCTGAACTGCCATGGAAACCGCTGCAATTTCCTCCATTACCGGAAGATTTGCTTTGAGATCTCTCTTCATTTTGATCGCAATAATATGCGATGCTTTGAGCGGGTTTTCCTTGAGTTTATTATAAGTTGCTTCTACAAAGTTTCCATTTTTTGTGGCCCTCTCCCGATATCGCTCAGATTGAAAATCTGCAAACTTCTGCAAGCCTGCGCCCGAAAAAACGGTAAATGACCATGGTTCGGTCAACTTATGGGTGGGTGCCCAATTTGCATTTTCCAACATTTCCTGAATGATGGTATCGGATACAGGATCATTTTCTTTGAATTGGGCTACAAACATGGACCTACGGCCTCGGATAATTTTATTTACTTCTTCAATATTAAAATCAGGTCTTTCCATAGAGATTTTATTGATAGTTACTGTCAGGTTTTAGAATGCGAAATAAAGGCAAATGGTTTCCTTTTAGACTAATTTCTATTTCAAAACAATTGTTATGTTTGTCTCAGTCATCAGGTTAGCTGGAAAACACTTTTAATTTCCAATACCTTCGGTAAAGATCTCTCTGGAAATTCATTGATATTGGTATCAAGCCAAAGTATTTATTGCAGAATAAGTTATTCTGGGAAATCAATAAAGATGTATTAAAATCAGATTAACCCATCATCTCTATTTCTCCATAAAGCTCCTTATATCCATAACCAGTTTTTCAAAATCAGGTCTATGGTTGTACATCATATGGCCTCCTTCATAGTAAAACATCTGCACCCTTTCCATAGGAATATCATGTCTCGCGAAGGTATATTCGGCATCTAAAAAAGGAGTAATCAAATCATAATAGCCATTAGCCACCATGACTTTGAGGTCTTTATTCCTCCTCATGGATTCTCCCAACCCCCTGGCCACATTGACATAAGAAGGTTCCCATCCTATACCATCAGGCACCGGTTTCCAGTTCCATTTGCCGTAAATTTTACTATTGGATGTCAAATAAGGCCGGTCAATTTTAATATTTAAAGTCCTTGCAAAATAATCCTGTAAGGAAGCAGTATATGCTGCATCTATTGCATAGCTTGATGCATCCCCCAAAGTAGGCCTGTCAGCAGTTTGGTCTCCTTCTTCTCCTAGGTACCTGCTATCAAGCGTACCGATAGTCTTGCCCTCTTTCCTCAATAATTCCTTTTTGAATCTTGAGGTTAAAATCCTATTGTCGGATAAAAGCACATATTCGGGGTCAAGTCCCAAAAAATTGGCAATTCTTGATGCTAAAGTTCTTTTGTTTTCTGTGGATAACTGATTCCCCTGATACAAAGCAGGAAGGTAAACATTGTAGGCAAATTCCCTCGCCTCCTGTACAAAATCCTCTAAGGCCTTACCTTCTCCAGCTTTTCCATGGTACCAAGCAGTGGCCGCCATGGTGGGGAAATAGGTGAAATAAGAGGCTATATTGTCATGTACTGAAGTGCTCCCCTGATAATCTAACGCCTGAGAAATCAATATCAATCCATTCAAGGCCATAGTCTGCCCTCCGCCTTCCAACGCAGCGGTAACAGCACCTGCCCTAGTTGTACCAAAGCTTTCACCAGCGATATATTTGGGGGATTGCCAGCGTTGGTTTTGAGTTATCCACAATCTCATAAATTGAGCAATGGAGTTCGCATCTTCCCTCAAGCCCCAATAATCCTCCACTTTTCCTTTACCGATTACTTGGCTGTAACCCGTTCCAATTGGGTCTACGAATACCAAATCAGTAATATCCAATAAAGCCAGGTCATTGTGGATAACTTTGAAAGGAGCGGCACCATCGTCTGATTTGGCGTCAGAATCAACCTGGACTACCTTTGGGCCAAAAACTCCCATATGCAACCAAACTGAGGCTGATCCTGGACCTCCGTTGAAAACAAAAGTCACTGGTCTCTTGGAAGGATCCGGTTCATCCTTGATATAAGCTGTTGACCATACGGATGCAGTTGGTTCCCCTTCGCTGTTTTTTAGATAAGTTTCTCCAGCAATCGCTTTATAAGCTATGCTTTTCCCATGAAAGGTCCCTTGGTGGGAGGTTTCAAAAATAATGGGCTCTGGAATTGGTTTTTCGCTTTCTTGGGCAAAAATCGGAGAAAAACAAAGGAACAAGAATAGACTAAAACAGATTGTTTTCATGTTTTTATAATTTGTTTTTTAGAGTTCAACCACGATGGATCGGGGCAGGCTATGGAATCCCTGCCTGTCCGGCAGGCAGGTCACTTTGATAATCATCCCAGTGTGTGATCCCGTAGGTACGGGATCATGCCTGCCTGTCCGGTAGGCAGGCTCGATTTCATATGGTTAATTGTTAGATATGATTATTTGGAACGATCCCAGTAAATCTCAAATTTAGTATTAAAGGTTATTATCAACAATTTCAGATTTCTTGAGAAAATGATGGTCTAAGATATTTACCTAATTTCAATCTTCCATTTCCCCTAAAATCTCTGCATCTGCCTCAATTTCCACCAAATATCCCTCTCCTACCAATTTGGCCTCTACCAAAGTATTTGCTGGTTGGATATGTGCAAATCTTTGCCCGTGGGCCCTTGCTACCGCTTCCCAGTCCTTGATATTATTGACAAAAATCCTGGTTCGAATTACATCCTCCATTTTTCCCCCCAAGGAAATAATTGCCGCTTCAATTTTGTCCAAGACAAAATGGGTTTGGGCAGCGGCATCTTTTCCACCGATCATCAGATTTCCATGGGTGGCAGTAGTACCTGACACTGAAATTCTATTGCCTCTGCGCGTGCCCCGGCTGTAACCGGCCATCCCTTCCCAGACTGTTCCGCTGAAAACCTGAAGACTTCCATTTGCTCCCTCATTGATTTCAAAAGGTTTTGGAAGCTCTTCCAGGTGATGGCTTAGGTCTCCCGATGCTGTCAGAAATGGAGGCTTCCTGTACTCATCGCCGCAGTCTCCAGGAATTGGGCTCAACTGGGATTGGGCATTGTGGATAACTGACTTATCCACATCGTCTAATTCAAAGGTAAATAACTGTTTAGTGTCCTCAATATGAATACTTTGCCCCAATCTTGCCCCAATAATTACACCTCCAATATAGTCCTGGTCCATGATGAATTTAGTGGCTACATTCGCTATAGAAACTTGATGCTTTTTTGCCACTTTATCCACAGTCTCGAGAAGGTACTGAAACTTATCCCATCCTCCGGCAGCGTCGATAAACCTTTTGTATTTCATCTGTGACCAAGTGCCGCCATTTTGAATAGAGGGTTCAGTTTTCCCCAACCATTTATTCGACAAAAATCCTCCTGCCAAGGTCCCAAATGCCAATACTTTTACGCCATACTCTTTACAGACTTGGGCCATTTCTCCGGAGGCCCTTTGATCAATCAAGGAATGGCAGACCTGATTGGAGACGACAGGAATACCGCTAGCACAAACTATTCTAAGATGTGCCGCATCAAAATTGGTCAGACCAATATGTTTGATAAGGCCCTCTTTTTTCAATTCAGAAAGCCAAAAGAGCTGATCCAGCCAGGTTGGGTCAGGGTAAGACCATGCATGAAACTGCAACAAATCAATTTTCTCAACCTGAAGTCTGTCTAAAGACAATTGGATTGCTTCTCGCGTTTCTTGTTTGCTGGATTTCCCAGGCTTTGGTACCCATTTCGTCAAAAGTTGGGCTCTTTTACCTTGGGGATGTTGGTTGTAAAAAGTACCGGATATGATTTCAGCCGATCCATAATGGTCTGCCATATCAAACGTAGTCAATCCGGCTTCTACATATGGTGCCATAGCAAGAGAGGTGGCATTGGGATCAAGTATATTCCCGTCTTTCTCCATATCTGCGATCTGCCAAAGTCCGGTCAATACTTTTGAAATCTTAAGGTCAGGGGCGAGGTCAGTATATAAATCCATTATTAGTATATTTTTATGGTAAATGAGAAAAAAGCGATTTGGTGTCAATTCCTTTTCTTTTCATTTGGGTAAATTTAAAATAGAATATCATGGAAGCAATACCCATTACAATCAACCAAATAGACGTTGAGTGAAAATACCAAGCCCCGGCCTCAGTATGGATATCTTTCCAGGTGTGGATAAATAGAAAAAATGATAAAATAATTGTACCACACCAACCAATAATAAGTCTCACTTTTCGGTTTTTTACAAATCGAATTTCCTTAGTTAAAGCAGGGTTTACCTTTTCGATTGACAATAAGGTTATGCACATCAATAGGAAATTAACCATCATAGAAGTCACCATAATGTCAATTCCCAAAAAGAAATCCCCTGCAAAATGACTGCCTATAATGCCAACACTTGCCATCATACCACTGATTATGATTGCCAGATATGGGGTTCTGAATGTTGAATGTATTTTGGTGATGGATTTTGGGAAAATACCATCCTCCGCCCATGCAAACATCAACCTGGATACCGAAAGTAGCATGGCAGGTAAATCATTAATCAGGGCTATTGCTGCGCCTGCTACGATCAAAACCGTAAGTCCTGAGGGTAGGAGATAGCTCATCATCCCAGGTGCAGTAATGTCCCTCTCCATTGCCTGAGCTGAGACAAAAGACCACGGGACTGCATTGTAAACTGCTCCGGTAAAAAGCATGTAATATCCGCCTACTATTAATATGGTCAACCCAATTGCAAGAGGAAGCTTTTTGGTCGGGTCTTTAGCCTCCCCTCCAGCCTGGGCAATGCTATCAAAACCGATGAAGCTGGCAAACAAAAGGCTGCCGGCTGATAAAAAAGCAAATAAATCAAAACCATGCCCCTCAGTTACCTCTGGAAACTCACCTTTTTTAAGTAAGAATGATTGTGCGAAATCTTCTTGTGTAAAGTAAAAACCGCTTATGATGACAATTCCTCCCAATAAAAACATCAGGATCATCAAGGGTATAATTGTCTTTTCATACAATTTTGCCCCTTTAATATTGACAAAAACAAAGAGCCAGACCAAAGTTAGAGACAGTAACACCCTTACAATTCCGGAGTCGAGGGCAGCTGCCATTTTAATCCAAGCAAGGGTTTCAGCAATATCCCTGAGAAAAGGTATAGTCACGTAGGCAACAACTCCAATCACTATAGATAAGCCAAACCATTGAGAAAAACTGGCAATAAAACCAAGGTATGGATTCAGTCCGCGACTGGCATAAATATAACTACCACCAGCTTTCGGCATGGCTGTGGCCAATATACTGTATGCAAAAGCAGCCAATATTGCAGGAATAGCGGCGAAAATAAAAGCGTACAAAACGTAAGGACCAATACCTGGCACATGTCTCTGTATCATAAAAGGCACCACATTGATAGACGCACCCAACATGGAACAGACTCCTGTTGCAACCAAAGCGGTCAAACCAAGCTGACGGCTTAAAGTAGAATTACCCATTCATTTTTTTGGGGAAAATCCGATAATATCTATTCAAATCAAAGCCTCGAACTGTAAATGCAGAGTTGAAAGATGATCAGTGGTAAAAAATAATCCTAAAATTCAACCTGACGAAAACTTTGGCATCTGACTGATAATCTTAACAGTTCTAATTGAAAAGATTTTCCCACCAATATTCAAGCATGTTTCGCCCGTCCCAAATACTCTTTTTTTATCTAAATTAATTCTGTATTTTTCGAACTAGCTTAACTTACAAAATTCAAATTTATCTACGGATTTGCTCCGTTGATTTCGTCCAACAGCATGAAAGTTTCTCCTGAAAAACCTTTTGAAATTATCTACGCCATATTCATTCATGAGTATTTGGGGCTACTATTTGAATCCTTTGTGGTGCAATTGGACGAAAAAGGAAGGCTTTCATTTGCCAATCAAAACATTTCAAGTATCAATGCGCCTGAATTTTCATCAGGTCTTGATGAGATGGATTATAAGCTAATCAAATGGATGGATGACATGCAGCAGGATGCAGTTGTCAAAAAATTCAATACCAAAAAGCTTAAGCCAAAAGAATACCTGAGAAAAATTTACGATCCCAAAACCGAAAATAAGACTATTCAGGAGTTGATCGAGCGAAAGCTTGAAAATCTCAGGGCAAAAGTCTTGGAAAATCTCCACGGGAAAAGACTTTTTGAAATGGGCAATGATGGAAATCCTATTTGGAAGGAAATTCGAATCATGCCTGAAAAGGCATCAGTACTTTTTCATTTTAGAAGGAATGAAGACAATACCCATTATTTCCCTACCCTTAAATATGGAGGAGAAAGACTGGAATGGCAGTATAAAAACGCCTATCTCATTTGTCATGAACCTGCATGGCTGGTGGTAGAAGGGAAACTTTACAGTTTTAAAAAAGATGTTGATGGCAAAAAGCTTCAACCTTTCCTTAATAAAAAATTTATTGTAATTCCCCGGAAGGTAGAAAAGCAGTATTACGAAAAATTTGTCACCCAGCTTGTATCTTCTTTTGATGTGTATGCAAAAGGTTTTGATATCAAGGTCCTCCGAGATCAACCAAATGCAGTACTAAGCCTGAGTGATTTACCAAACAATCCGAAAAATGATCTTTTCGGAAACCCAGTTGAAGAAAAAGAGGAAGACAGTATAGTTTTTGATTTACAGTTTCAGTATGGAGATTATATTTTCCGGTCTGAAGAAAAAAATGAGAATAACGTAGAATTAGAACAGATTGATGACAATTATATTTTTCACAAAGTAATTAGGGATTTAGATAGGGAAAAAACTTATGGAGACTATTTAAAGGGCTTGGGTTTGCCGGTCAACAGTGCAAGGTTTTCCCTTTCAAAATCAAAGGCTTTTGGATGGATCAACAACTATCGGGAAAATCTAGAGGAAAAGGGAATTCAGATCAAACAGTCAAGTACGCTTAAAGGCAAAAGGTATTTTATCGGCCATGCTCATATTTCTGTTGAAGTCAAGGAAAACATAGACTGGTTTGATGTAAATGCCATAATTAAATTTGGTTCTTACGAAATTCCTTTTCATAAAATAAGAAAACTATTGCTTCAGGGTAAAACTGAGTTTGAGTTGCCCAATGGTGAGATTGCAGTAATCCCCAATTCCTGGTTTGTCAACTACTCTGAAATGTTCGCATTTCTTGAGGAAAAAGAGGAAGAGGCTACACAGTCTCTTGTACTTAAAAAACACCATATCGCTCTGGCGCAAGAGCTACAGGAAAGTAACTTGCTCCAGCTTAGCCTGAGTAGAAAACTTGAAAAACTTCGTGATTTCAGTAAGATTGAAGATTATGAACTTCCTTCCAAGTTTAAAGGACAATTAAGGCCTTATCAAAAAGCAGGTTATAATTGGTTGAGATTTTTAGCTGAATACAAATTTGGTGGTTGTTTGGCTGATGATATGGGGTTGGGAAAGACAGTACAGACCCTAGCGATGTTAGCATACCAAAAAGAAGTCAATCCAGAAATGACTTCTCTTCTTGTGATGCCTACTTCATTGATTTACAATTGGGAATTGGAAGCAAAGAAGTTTACTCCAAGCTTAAAAATTCTGACCTATACAGGAACGAATAGGCTAAAGGATAACAGCAGGTTTGCCAAATATGATTTGGTTTTGACTTCCTATGGAATAACCAGGATGGATATCGATATTCTGAAGGGGTTTTATTTCAATTATGTTATTCTTGATGAATCCCAAGCTATTAAAAACCCAGGAAGCATTATTTCCAAGGCAGTTGGAGAATTGAATTGTAAGCAGAAGCTGATACTTACCGGAACCCCGGTAGAAAATGGTACGATGGACCTTTGGTCACAGATGAACTTTATCAACAAAGGTTTGCTGGGAGGTCAAAGCATGTTTAAAAAACAATTCCTTCAGCCCATTGAGAAACAAAACGATATGGATAAAGCGGCAAAGCTTCATGCTTTGATCAAACCCTTTATCCTGCGTAGGCTAAAAACCCAGGTAGCTACTGATCTTCCAGAGAAAGTAATCAATGTGAAGTATTCTACCATGACCGAAGATCAGGAAAAAGCCTATGAAGAAGTTAAAGGATATTACCGCGAAAAGATTGTCAACGAAATGTCTATTCCTGGGTTAAAAAATCAGCAGTTCACCTTGTTGAGAGGTCTTACCCAGCTGAGGCAAATTGCCAATCACCCGAGGCTGACGGATAAGAGTTATTCATCTGACTCTGGGAAGTTGGAAGATGTGATCCACATGTTGGAAGCTACTGCCAGTGAGGGTCACAAGGTTTTGATTTTTAGCCAATTTGTAAGACACTTGGGAATTGTGAGGGAGTATTTGGATCAACAGGGGATCAGCTATGCTTATTTAGATGGTACTACCAAAGACCGACAGGGCCAAGTTCGTTCTTTTCAGGAAGATGACAAAGTGAAAATTTTCCTGATTTCTCTTAAGGCAGGAGGCGTAGGCCTTAACCTGACAGCCGCAGAATATGTCTTTTTATTGGATCCATGGTGGAATCCGGCTGTTGAGGCTCAAGCCATTGACAGGGCACACAGAATTGGTCAAGAAAACAAAGTGATCATCTATAAATTTATCACGCGAAATACGGTTGAAGAAAAAATCATGGCCTTACAAGAACGCAAAATGGCACTTGCAGGTGAATTGATCAGTACTGAAGAAAGTTTTATGAAGAGTCTGAGCAAAGATGACATAGAGGCACTTCTTGACTGATAAGAAGCTTGTTTCAATGTAACATTGGAATTCCATGACTTTTTGAGCTATTTTGAAGATCAAACCTAATTAGCTATGGATAAGGCAATCATGATGATTCAATGTAAGGATCAAAAGGGTATAGTGGCCAAGGTCTCGGATTTTTTATATTCCTATAAAGGTAATATCCTTGAAATTGACCAGCATGTGGACGAAGAAATCGGCATGTTTTTTATGCGAGCAGCATGGGAGCTGGAAAGTTTTGATTTGGAAAAGGAGAAAATTGCAGACACCTTTCAACAAGATGTGGCGAATGAGTTTGGGATGAAGTTTGAGCTTCATTTTAATACCTCCAAACCTAGAATGGCGATTTTTGTGTCCAAGCTTTCACATTGCCTTTTTGATATATTGAGCCGCTATTATTCCGGACAATTTGATGTAGAAATTCCACTTGTCATTTCTAATCACTTGGAGCTGAAAAGGGTGGTTACTGCATTTAGAATCCCATTTTATCATCTGCCTGTGAATAAGTCCAATAAGGCTGAAGTGGAAAAACAGCAAATCGAATTATTGAAACAGCATCATGTGGATTTTGTGGTGCTGGCTAGATATATGCAAATCTTGAGCGGTGATTTTATCAAAGTTTTTCCCAACAAAATCATCAATATCCATCATTCATTTTTACCGGCATTTGTAGGCGCCAAGCCATATCATGCAGCCTATGAAAGAGGGGTGAAAATCATTGGAGCCACTGCGCATTATGTAACAGAAGAATTGGATGCGGGGCCAATTATAGAGCAGGAAGTTGCCCGGGTTAGACATCATAATTCTCCTGCTGATCTGGTACAGATGGGTCAGGATGTGGAAAAGGTAGTTCTTTCGAAAGCCATCAAATACCACCTTGAAAGAAAAGTGCTGGCTTATGGAAATAAGACAGTGATATTTTATTGATTAAGTTTTTAGAATCTTGCTTTCTTGTTAGTGTAGCGAATTGGGAATTGTTGTCAATTTGTATTCCATTAATTCCGGTAAGTCAGTGTTTTGAATATGTGTATACTTCAACATCACAGGAAAAAATAAATATATACCCAAGAAGGACAATACGAATAGGTTCAAAAAGGAAAAAAAGCTAATTTATTGGCATTATTTTGTAATAAAAAAAATTAACATTTTTTCAGATTAAATCATATTAAAGTAATTTTTTAAAGAAATAATTTCATTGATATTTGAAATTGAGACTTTTAAAAATCATTTGCTATGAAAACAAACCTACTATTACTTCTCCTTTTCTTCATGGCTTTTGCGCCTATTGTTTCCTTCGCTCAGGAGGAAAAGCCAAAATTACAATATACAGTCGGAGGGGGTGCCTCTATTGACGGGAACAACCTGCTTTGGGGGCTAAATTTGAATAATGAAATTAATTATAAATTAGGTAGAAGAACTTCCCTGAATGCTGCAATTCTTTTTTATCAATCTCTTGGAAATCTAGAAAATAGAGGGGTTTCTCCAGGTCAAAAAAGTATAGACCAGTCTTCTGGTATTTTTATTACGCCAACTCTTAAGTACGATATTCTTCAAAGGGATTCTGGCTTTATTTTGGCTTTTGCAGCTGGTCCCTCCCTTCAACTTGGTGGAAATACAATCGAAATGAATAATTTTTCTGGACCAGAAAACGCTCCCTTTATTTCTGCCAGTAAATTTCAGAGAATAGGTCTCTTTTTAGAACTTGAAGGGGAGTGGAAAACAAAAAATCCCAATATTCGAAATGCAATAGGTATCTCAGCTTATGGCGCTGATTATTACTTTCCATGGTATCTGAATGCTACATATAAAGTGAGATTTCAAGCAGGGAAATAAAGTTGAAATAAGGTAGAAATAAAATGAAATATTTTTAGCTAAAAGCCAAGTTTCAGACCTAGGTAAAATGTTTCTTTTACATACTTCCGATTGATAAATCTATACCATTTATTAATATTTGTTGGTATATTTAATCAACGAATTTTGATATTATGTCTAAAAATACAAGTGTAACTTTAGGAAGTCATTTTGAGGATTTTATCAATAAACAAATCCAAAAAGGCAGATATGGATCCACCAGTGAGACTGTTCGAGCGGCTTTACGCCTTTTGGAAGAGAAAGAAGTAAAACTTGAATCACTCAGAAAAGCAATCATTGAAGGTGAAGAAAGTGGGCGAGCAGAATATTCTTTAGATTCTTTCCTGGAAGAGTTAAACGGAGAATAAATTGGGTTTCTATCTAACAAACAAAGCAAAAGATGACTTAAGAGATATTGCTAAATACACTCGAAAGGAATGGGGTATTAAGCAAAGAGATCTTTATTTGACCCAGCTTGACAGTACTTTTTTATTACTTTCCCAAACCCCTAACATAGGTTTAAATTGTGACTACATACGCCTGGGGTACAGAAAATATTTAACTGGGAAGCATCTTATTTTTTATCGATCTATTGATCAAAATGATATTGAAATAGTAAGAATTCTTCACGAAAAAATGGATGCAATTAGCAGAATAAACAAATTTTGATTCTGCTGATTGGAGGTAGAGTTATAACCTTGCTTATCTTGAAGAATTATATTTTAAATGTATTTCGCTACTGAAATATTTCGCAAAGCATATTTCTACCCTATTTCGCCGAAGGCATATTTCTACTTTATTTCAATACGAATATTTTGATTTTATTCGGTTTAGTTCGTTTAGTACTTCCACTTATTCGCCAAACTCACCAAATGAAGCATTATCGGCACTTCCACCAATACTCCGACTACTGTTACCAATGCGGCGGGGCTGTCAAGACCGAATAAGGCAATGGCGACCGCTACTGCCAACTCAAAGAAATTACTTGCCCCGATCATGGAGGCAGGTGCACAGACCGCATGTCTAAGTTTCAATTTTCTTCCTCCAAACCATGCCAAGAAAAAGATAAAGTACGTTTGGATGATCAATGGAACTGCGATCAACAAAATGATCAATGGATTATTCAGGATATTAGGTCCTTGGAAGGCAAAGAGTAAAATCAAGGTCAGCAATAACGCGATGATGCTGACAGGCTTGAACTTAGGGAGAAACTCTTTTTTGAACCAGTCTTCTCCTTTATTGGCAATCATGATTTTTGAGGTAATTACCCCTGCTACTAAAGGAATCACAACAAAAATAACTACTGATGCCACCAATGTACCATATGGAACTGTCACATTGGTGATTCCTAGTAAGAAACCAACCAAAGGAACAAAGGCTACAAGGATAATCAGATCGTTTACAGAAACCTGAACCAAGGTGTAATTGGGATCTCCGTCTGTCAAATAAGACCACACAAAAACCATAGCCGTACATGGAGCTACGCCCAGAAGGATTGCCCCTGCGATATATTCACCAGCCATCTCTGGCTCAATGTAGGCCGAGTACAATTGGTCAAAGAATATCCATGCAAAGAATGCCATGGTAAAAGGCTTGATCAGCCAATTGATCACCAATGTCCAAATCAAACCTTTGGGCGCTTTGCCCACCCCTTTGATACTGCCAAAATCTATCTGCAACATCATGGGATAAATCATCAACCAGATCAGAATGGCAATCGGAAGGTTGACATTGTAGATTTCCAAGTCTGACAAGACCGAGATATCATCTCCTGCCAAATGACCGATCAAAATTCCTACACCTATACACAAGGCGACCCAGAGGGTCAAATACTTTTCGAAAAAGGCGATTTTTTTGGTTTCAGACATTTTATTCTAAGTGATAAATTTTAGAAATAAGATCGATATAAAATGGAAATAAAGTTGAAATATGATTGAAATACTGTAGAAATAAGATTTATCCATATTTCGGCGAAGCCTATCCCGAATGGCTAAGCTCTCGGGACCTTCGCTAAAGCTTCGGTTTCTTTTTATTTCGCCACCAGCGTATTTCAATTATATTTCGCGAAGCATATTTCTACTTTATTTCATATGAATTTTTGAGAAAACATAAAGCATCTCCGATCCAATCTGCAAAGATCGTGTATCATACATTTCCGCTTCTTGATCTGTATCATCAAATGCTTTTGGATCTTCGTATCGGACGGGAATTCTGGCTTCTGTTCCGGGTATAAAAGGGCAGTTTTCATCAGCATGGGAACAGGTCATCACTGCAGCAAAGCCTGTTGGAGCATTGGCAGCATCATCATAAACTTTGCTGAAGGTGACAATTGGGTCTTCATCATCTGAATAAAACACAAAATATTTTGGATTCTCTTCTCCTTCCTTGCTGACTTTGAAGCCAAATCTTTTGATAGATGCTACTGCGCGTTCATTGAAAGCGGTGACTTCAACTCCTCCGGAAAAAGAGTTCAAATCAATGCCATGATAAGCTGCTGCCACCTTTCCCCAAATCTGCGAAAACTGGCTTCTGCGTGAATTATGAGTACAGATAAAGTTCAGGTTGATTTCCTGCTGCTGATTGACTTTTTGTTGAACATAGTCAATTAGTACTTGAAGTACTACCTTCCGATCATCTGAGATCGATAGTGCTTGCGCCTTTTCGATATGCGCTTGGAGTGTTGGGTATAGATTCATTTTTTTAAAGAAACAAGAATCAAGAGTCAAGAAACAAGATGCCTTCTCACGAAATAGGTTAACATTTTATAAAGAGTAGTTCTCTGATTTACATGCCTCCAATATTTCGCCGAAGGCATATATCAATTTATATCGCGCTAGCATATATCATTATCTAGCAGTGCTTAAAATATCACGACATCAAGTCTTATGTCTTGTGTCTTATATCTTACGTCTCCTTTAACAACATCCCGATCCAGGTTCGCAGCTATTTGCGGACTGAAGGGAGGCAAGTGAAACTCTGATTTTTGGTTTTTCGGATACAGGTCCGCAGCAAGCGGCAGCTTTTTCTTCTGGAGTAGTAGCGCGGTCTTTGGCTTTACAAGTTGTTTGATCAGGTGTGAGTTGTACAATCAGGGCATTGCCACTGTCTTTGATGTTATGAATAGGAAGCACAGCTGTTGGGAACACGGAATTGCCATATTCAAACTTGATTTCAGCATCTGGGTAAGTTTCTCTTACCTTATTGACCACATCAAAGATCTTTAGAGCTTTGCCACTATCTACTGAATGATCCGGCTCGGGGACTTCATTTTCCCATAATTGTACATGCACTTCTGACCATTCATTGCGGATACCTCCACAGTCCACCGTATCGAAATTGACGTTCTTGATTTCGGTGATATGGTAGTCAGTACGTACATACTGTCCGCTTTGGTATTCGAAGAAAAGCGCCTTATCAGGGTTTTCTCGTAGGATTTGGGTAAATTCTGTTGTTTTCATTTTTATATTTTTTTGTACAATGTACCAAGTACGAAGTACCAAGAATGCACTCTACTTGGTACATGGTACTTCGTACAATTCTAACAGCATCCCGATATCCTCGGAAAGCCGCCAAAGAGCTCTTGAAATAGATTCTGAACTTCTGCCCAGCGCAGGGCATCTATGCAATAATTCACAGATACGCCTTCAATACTTCCCTTGATCAATCCGATTTCTTTGAGTTCGCGCAAGTGCTGGGAAATTGTCGCTTGTGCCAAACCCAATTCCTGAACCAAGTCTCCATTGATGCAAGAGTTTGCATGGATCAAATATTCCAGGATGGCTATTCGAGCTGGATGGGCAAAAACCTTGGCGATTTTAGCCAGTTCGTTTTGCCGGTCTGTGAAGAGATCTGTTTTGGTGACACCCATTTTTAAAGGTAGAATTTAGAGGGATGAAGGATGAATTTTTGAAATACTGTAGAAATAAGTTTTTACCATATTTCGGCGAAGCTATATTTCTTTTATAATTACATCGCAATATTACGATATTTAATATTTCTTAGCTACGTTTTCAATATTTTTTTCCATGATTTTTATCAGATAGTTCTGAAAAAGAATTTTATATCTTGCTAGGGATATGAAAACATTTATCGAACTCTGGAAAGAAGGCCGTACTAGATTTACCAATCAACTGGCCAATATTAAACCTCAAGATTTGAGCAAAAAACTCGGAGACTCCCCAAATTCTGCTGGCTTTTTGATCCGACATATCGCGGAAGTGGAATTGCTTTTTGCTAAGAATGTTTTTGGAAAAATGGATGTCAAGGTCGATGCACAAACCTTAAAGGCAGGAAAAGATACAGGAGAGTGGACTGGTTTAGACGCGCTCCTGAGTATTGAAAGGTATGCTGCTGAGCAATTGGAGGAGGCGATCACAGGTCAAACAGATTGGGAAAAGGTAATTGAAACCAAAGAGTTCGGAAAAAAGACGCTAGCCGAAGCATTTGGCAGGATCACAACCCACACTGCCTATCATGCTGGGCAGCTGGCAATAGTAGTGAAGTATGGTACCAATTAGACGTATTAAATCTTCTTACTTTAGATCACTTGCTGATCGTATTTAAAGAAAATCAAATCCTGTTTGTGGTTCCATTTTTAGTTTTCCTGAGCATTGCAAATGTGCCAAGGCTAGCTAGTAAGGAAAAATACGGCTGGGCTTTCATTTTCACCAGCCTTACAATCGCATTACTTTTAGTGATCGTTGCTTTCGAACTTTATCCAAGGTTATTGTGGTCTAATGATATTCAGGCAAACAGCATCACCATTTACAATGCTGCAGCATCCACGAAAACGCTAAAAATTATGATGGGTTTTGTAGCTGTTGGCGGACCATTGGTATTGATGTACAGTTACTTCGTTTACAGAACTTTCTGGGGAAAGGTCGATTCTAGCTCTGAAGGTTATTAATAGTCAGGAAAACTATATTCCGTACTTAACAGCAGATATACGATAATTAAATTCCAGTGTCAAAATAAGACAGGCTTCACTTTCAACATTTGGCTTTGAAAAATGTTAAATACTTGTTTAAAGGACAAGTAAAAATTACAGCTTCATGGCCAAAAGAACTTCGGTGAATGATATAGAGAATATTGAAGATTTAAATGATCTGGAAAGAATAGTAAAAGATAAGCGCAATCACAAAAGGGCGGATGCCAAAAAGGAACGCCGTAACCGTCATTACGTAAAACTTCTGATTAGACAACAGATCAAAAGTGATGGTCTGGATGATTAGATTTAAGGGGAGACTTTTTTGTCAAAACCCGCTCTTTATCATAATAATATTAGCTGGCTAGACCCAATGTTTTCACCCAAGCCTCTGCTTCATGCTCATTTTCAAAGATCTGGTAAGGGACTGGTTGCTTTTGTAATGAAAAAATAATTTTTAGCACCGCACGAATAGCAAGACTTGGAATAATGTAAGCTGTTCCTGCACAATAGCTTTGCATCAATTTTTTGTTTTCTCTTAGCCATTTAGCCTGCATTTTTTGATGTGCAAAAGAAGGTAGAACTGCGAGTGACGCATCAAAAATGACAGCCAGTTTCTTCTCGTAGCGATAGCAGTGTTTGGTTTCATCAAGATATGCTTGAAAGTTTTGATCTGTACTGTTTTTACCCGTAAAACGAACTCTGATAATTGGAAAATCAGATTCGTCAATTGTTGCATATCGTTCCATAGGCTTTAAAAACCCTCCGGGACAAAAAGAGTTTTAAATCGTTGCTAAGATTGCAATGTTAATTGAAGGGTGACTTATGAATTCTATTTCTATTTAGCAGGAAAATAAATGATAATTAAGCCTATTTATTCTATTTTGAAAGAGAATTTGGATATGGATCTTAATAGAAGAAAGTCAAGGCCCTACGACAAATTTTTCTGAGAATTAAAATAATAAACGCTGCCCAAATGACCTATAAAAACGAGTTTCAAACCTCAATAGAAAAGCCCGAGATATTTTGGGAACAAAAAGCCAAGGACATTACTTGGTTCACTTTTCCTGAAAAAATTCTTTCCAAAAATGAAAATGGTTTTTACCGCTGGTTTGAAGGAGGAAAGTTGAATACATCTTACCTATGCTTGGATTATCATGTTGAAAATGGGAGAGCGGAACAAATAGCTTTAATTTACGATTCCCCTGTCACCAACACCATCCAAAAATTCACCTATCAGGAGCTCAAAAATAAGGTTGCCCTTTTTGCTGGTTTATTGGCTTCAAAGGGTGTAACAAAAGGCGATACTGTCATCATTTATATGCCCATGATTCCTGAGGCAGTGATTGCCATGCTGGCTTGTGCTAGACTAGGAGCGATTCACTCTGTTGTCTTCGGCGGATTTGCAGCACATGAATTGGCCATACGGATAGACGATGCCAAGCCAAAGCTAATTCTTTCAGCATCCTGCGGAATCGAATTTGATAGGGTAATACCATACAAACCTCTTATTGATGCAGCCTTAATGGAGGCGGAGTTTGAACCTGATTTCCATATTGTGTTGCAAAGGCCCATGAAACTGGCAGAGTTGGAGTCAGAAAAGGAAATTGATTGGAATCAAGCCTTATTATCAGTTGAACCACACTCCTACGTACCAGTGGATGCCCATGATCCTCTTTACTTGCTTTATACTTCTGGAACTACAGGTAAGCCGAAGGGTATCATTCGGGATAATGGAGGTCATGCAGTAGCCATGAAATACAGTTTAACGAGCGTTTATGACACGCATGCCGGGGAGGTTTTTTGGGCAGCATCAGATATAGGTTGGGCCGTAGGACATTCTTACATTGTCTATGCGCCTTTGATCAGTGGCTGTACCACAATTTTGTTTGAAGGTAAACCCATTCGGACTCCTGATGCCGGTACTTTTTGGAGAATCATTGAACAGCATCGGGTCAAAACATTTTTTACCGCACCGACGGCTATCCGGGCGATCAAGAAAGAAGACAGTGAAGGAAAACTGTTTGCCAATTACGATCTATCATCCTTAAAATACCTGTTCCTTGCTGGAGAGCGATGCGATCCATCGACCTACGAGTGGGTCAAAGACCTACTTCAAGTACCAGTCATTGACCATTGGTGGCAAACAGAATCTGGTTCACCCATGCTCGCCAATATGGCTGGGCTGGGATTAAAAACTGTTAAGCCTGGTTCTTCATCAACGCCAGTTCCTGGTTATGATATTCAGATCATGGGCGAGGATGGACAGATATTGGATACCCATCAAGAAGGTTATGTCGTTATCAAATTACCCCTTGGTCCAGGCTGTTTGCCTAGTCTTTGGAAGGATGATGAAAGATTTCAAAAATCTTATCTATCCCGTTTTGAAGGTTATTATTTGACTGGAGACGGGGGATATAAGGATGAAGAAAATTATTTTTATATCATGGGTAGGGTGGATGATGTCATCAATGTCAGTGGTCATCGCTTATCTACAGGTGAAATGGAAGAGATTGTAGCTGCAGATCCTGCTGTAGCAGAATGTGCCGTAGTGGGAATAGCCGACAAATTGAGAGGACAAAGGCCAGTAGCTTTGGTTGTTTTAAAAGATGGGAAAGATATTTCTCAAGCAGAAATAGAAAAACAACTGATTCAAAGTGTAAGGGACAAGATTGGAGCTGTTGCTTATTTCAAGTCTGCGATTCTTGTCAAACGACTGCCTAAGACAAGGTCGGGAAAGATTTTAAGAAAAATCATCAGGAATATTGCAGATGGTGTTCATTTCGAAATCCCCTCTACTATAGATGATCCAAAAATTCTGGATGAGATACGAGAGGTATTGAGAGAAAATAAGATAGGGAGTGAATTTGACGACGGTTAATCAACATTTTTAATTTTCAGAAATATGATTATCCATAACTATATTTTCCTAACTTAAATAAAATTTTATTAACCCATAATAATATTATAAACCAATGAAAAGAACCTTATTCTTACTTACCGCATTCATGTTTTGTGCTTTCTCTGCTTTAATGGCCCAAGACAATGATGCGATGATCGGCACCTGGGATGTGATGATTGAAGACACCCCACAAGGAAATGTCAATGTTATCTTGACCATTGAGAGAATGGACGGGAAGCTTAAGGCAAAGTTTAATCCGGCAGGTTCAGATCAGGAAACTCCAATTACCAATATCAGTGAACAGGAAAATACCATTATCATGTATTTTTTCGCTGAAGGATATGACCTGTATATGAGTTTGAAGCCTTCAGAGGATGACAAGGTATCCGGATTCTTAGTAGATCAATTTCCTGTCAAAGGAAAAAGGGTGAAAGGGTGAATTATTTCATTTAAAAAAACAAAAGCCAATCCAGTTCACAGCTAGGTTGGCTTTTTTAATATTTTGATTATCCTCTTTGCCAGGAGTAGTTGAATTTGATTTGAATAAAACAGCACATAAGGACAAATTAGATTACTTGAGTGACTTGTAGCACACTTTTTCCCTTATCGAAAGTGGAGATTTGCTGAATCAATTTCCGAAAAATGGCACGATTTAGCATGTACGTAGTACTTGCTGTTTTAGGGTTGATCTCTTGTCAACCCAAATCAGCAGATCAACATCTGGAAACTATTCCAAAAGAGAACTTATTGGAGGTCCTTTTAAAAGGAAATGAGCGATTTGCTGACGACCACCCTCTCCATCCCGACCAAACCTTGGAAAGGCTCAGAGAATTATCAGTAGGTCAACACCCCGTAGCGGCGATAGTCAGCTGCTCGGATTCGAGGGTTCCACCGGAGTTGGTTTTTGACCAAGGCTTGGGTGACTTATTTGTCATCAGAAACGCAGGCAATATAGTTGGGGACTATGAAATTGGTAGCCTAGAATATGCCATTGAACATTTAGAAGTGCCCTTAGTGATCATCTTAGGCCATACCAAGTGTGGGGCAATTGGAGCCTTTGTGGATCATGATCACGACCATTCCCATCATTATTCTGAATACATTCAAAAAATTATTGATTTTATAAGCTCAGAGGAAGAGGAGCAAGCTTTGCCAAGAGACATTCCTGATTTTTACGAAAAAGCGATTGAAGCCAATGTACTTCACGGAGTGCATGCGCTTAAAGAAAATCTTCCTCTCGTAAATGATTTGATCGAACAAAAAAAATTAAAAGTTGTAGGTGCTATTTATAACATGGAAACTGGCAAGGTGAGGATATTGGAAGAGAATTAAGGTCGCTTTTAGATATAGCTTTCAAGATTGTTCTTGCTATTTTTTGTAACTTAAAAGAATTGTTTAGTATTTCTTGCAAGAACCTGATTTATGTTAACAAAAGAAGACCTTATCCAGTCGGAAACGAGAAAAGAGCTGGTTGAAATATCAAAAAGCAAGGGTTTGAAGCTTAAAAATATTCTTCGGCGTACTCAGTATGAAGAAGAATTATTGCTTTTACAGACCGAACTTGCTTTTCTGCAACAGCATGTAGAAAAAAACAACCTAAGAATTGCTATCCTCTTTGAAGGTAGGGACGCTGCAGGTAAAGGTGGTTCTATTAAGAGATTTGTAGAACACCTCAACCCACATACTTCCGGTGTAGTGGCCTTGACCAAACCCACAGATATCGAAAGAGGTCAATGGTATTTTCAAAGATATATAGAAGTGTTGCCTAATCGAGGTGAGATAAAGTTTTTTGATAGGAGTTGGTACAATAGAGCTGTGGTAGAGCCTGTAATGGGATTTTGTACTCGGGAACAATACCAAACTTTTATGGCTCAGGTCACCCACTTCGAACATATGCTTCATGAAGACGGGATAAAAATCATCAAGTTTTGGTTTGATATCAGTAAGGAGGAACAAAAAAAGCGCTTTGATGACCGTAAAAATAACCCCCTGAAAGCGTGGAAGTTTAGCCCTGTAGATATGAAAGCACAGGATATGTGGGATGAGAACACCCAGTACAAAGAAAAGATGTTTGCCAACTCCCACACTGCTTTTTGCCCTTGGGTCATTGTCAATACGAATAATAAACACACTGCAAGGTTGGAAAGTCTCCGGTATGTCTTGGCGCAGTTTGATTATGAAGACAAAGGCAAAACAGGGGCTGACCTTCTGACAGACCCCAATGTTGTATTTAATTATTTTCGAAAATCCAAAAGCCTAAACTTGTGATATGGAGCTAAGCAAAGAGGATCTGAAAATCCTGAATTCTAAAATAGGCCTTAAGCATTTATTGTCAAGAAAAAAGATTGACCTCAAAAGAGCCCTACTTGCGGCAAAATATGAAATTGTCTTAAGAGAAATTCAAGCGGAATTGGTAAAAATGCAACTTTGGATAATTGCCAATGATAAAAAGGTAATGGTACTTTTTCATGGAGGTGACCCTTCAGAAAAATCTGGTATCATCCGTAAAATTCTTTCTCATAATAATCCCAGGCATTACCGGGTGGAGGTTAACCTTCCACACCTTTCCCAAAAAACTAATGGAGAGTGGTATTTCAAGAAATTTGTGGAAAAGTTGCCTCAGGAAGGAGAAATGGTGTTTTGGGATCGAAGTTGGTACAACCGGGCCATTATTGAGCCGGTACATGGCCTTTGTACCCAAAAGGAATATGAGCTATTTATGGAGCAGGTAAATGCATTTGAAAAAATGCTTACAGATTCTCGCATTACATTGATTAAGTTTTATTTCAACATCAGTAGAAAAGAACAGGCAAGGAGGTTGGAAGAAGTGAAATCAGATCCCTTAACCAAGTGGAAAATGACCCCTTTTGATGAGACATCGAAAGAATTATGGGCAGATTATAAGGATTATAAAGAAAAAGCAATGATCCAGACTAACACCAAATATGCTCCTTGGATAGAAATAAACAAAGAAAAGAGGGAGGAAGAAATGATTGAGGCGGCCCGTCAATTGCTCCAAATTGTCCCCTATCAGAGTGAATTATAATTGTGATATTTTTAAAAATGAAAATGAATTTTTTGCCCCAAGGTTGATATACTGAAGTTTGATATCCATTATTTTTGACCTTCCTTCTTCAAATGGATCTCAAATTTGTATAAAACCCTTGTTTAGCTGATGTTTGGCATCAAAGCTAAAAAATTAGATTACACCCATAGTTTTACATGGGAAAACATAGAATAAATCCAAAAGTTAAACACTTGTTTGTGGGTTTTAATAGAACCTCTCTATTTGATTCAAAAAATAAAGCAAATCCTTACTAATAAGGGCAATCTGTGACTCCAGCTGATCGAGCATCTCTGACCTGTTTTTTAAAAGCTCTGGAGAGTACTCTCCACCATCAGAAAGCAATGCAGTCATTCCATCCCCATTCATATTGTAAGTCTCCCATCTTTCCAATAGTTGATCTTTTAAAGAAACGCCTTCCTTACTGTTATTTTTACTGTTGAAATAGTACCAAGTAGCTGGTGGAAAATAAGCAGGTCTCATTTCTGACAAATAAACATCCCTCAAAATGTTTTTAGGATGATTGATGGATACACGTCTATCCAGTCTTAGAATAGAAATACCCAAAAAAACTTCTGTCAAACCCCCTGCGATACCTATATATTCTGGCCAGTCACTTCGGGAGTTGTCAGCAGCCAAAATAAGACCTGTTCCGACACCTACCACAGCACCGGTAATAATGGCCGCCACCGTCAGGTTTCTTTCCTTTTTTCTCAATTCTTTTTCCAAAAATGAAGCGATTTGTTCTGCCTTTTCCTCCTCGCAGTCAATGGCGGACATCAAAGAATGAAGTTCTATATCCATCTTCATGATCTTACCAAAAATTCTGGTTTTGAGCTCAAGCTTATCAAGTCTATCCAAATCCTCATCCAAGTAACTTTCCATTTCAGGCACGGCATTCATAGCAATTGCCAAATCAATGATTTTCTCGTCAAAATTTTCTTTTAGTCTTTCTCCAACTTTTAGTGAGTCAGCTAAAAAACCATCTTCAGAACGTTCAAAATCTAAACCTTGTAAGCACTCTCCCTGAAAGGCTGTGGGAGAAGTAATTACTTTTTTTCCAATGCAGGAAAAATTGAGTAATAGTGTCAACAAGAAAAGCCTTCCTAATACCTTTGACATAAAAAAACAGCTACTTTGATGGATGTCATTACAAAGTAGCTGTTTTGAATTAGGGCTCAAAATTCTTTTTAAATAGACTTAGAATATATGTCCAAATCCAAAGAAAAACTGCCCGCCTTCTCTGCTTTGTGCATAATCCAATCTCAAGATGGTGGATTGGTTCCATGCAATTCGGCCACCCATCCCTGGTGCACCTCTGAAATTATTGAACTGCACATCGGTCAATCCTTCCCATACGGTACCAAAGTCATAGAATGGAGTCAGGCCGAGTGCAAAATGCTGATTGAAGGCATTGAAATCATGCAGTCGCGCTCGCATCTCTAAATTCACCAAACCTACCGTTGGAGCCATAAATCTTGCTTCCCTATAACCTCTTAGCGAACGACCTCCACCAAGGACCAAGATCCCTCCTGCTTCAGCTTGTGAAGACAAATCCCACATTTCTATAAAGTTGATATTTGGTCCAAAAATATGCCCAAAGGCTGCCAAGCCAGCGAATGTGATTCTGTTTCTATTGTCTTTCCACCTGTGAAGCGTATGGATAAACTGGCCCTGAACCATAAACTTGTTGAAGTTGAAATCAGATCCCAACCAAGGTGCTGAATACTCATGCGAATACTGTAAGAAAACCCCTTTGGATGGGTCCGGCTCCAAATCACGCGTGTCATAAATCAATGCTGCAGCAAGCATTGAAGTGAACTTGAATCCATCTGAGAATCCAGAAAGGTTGAACCTATCCCAAGTACCGTCATTGATTTGTCGGTTGACCAAAGTCTGCCGCTGTACAGCTTCCACTTCTGTTCCATCTGCTAAAAATGCTTCTTCTGCTACTAGTCCTGTATAGTCTTCAAAAGAAGTAAATAATGCCTCATACCCAAACATTAACCTGAGCTTTCCTCCCATTTCTACCCTTTCTCCCAATGCATTGAATAGCAATTCTCTTTGAATAAACTGATTGTAGTGGGTATCTGTCTGTAACCTTCCTCCATTACCGGGTACGGCAATTTTGAGGTTGTCTTCATAGTCATTTACCCTGTTGAACTGTCGCACACCACCTTCAGCACCCACAGATTTATCCTGGAAGGTCAGCCTATCCAAGGATTCTCTTCCAATACCCCAATACTGGGCATTTGGATCTTCCCAGACCACCGCATCAGCCCGCAACCTCCACTTGGAATTGAAGATATAGGGTACATCCAGGTTGACTGCAGCTCTTATCCGCCCATTTTCAAAAATGAAAAACTCGGTATTGATGCTGTATCTGTATGGGGTATAGTAAAAAAAGGGATCTTCTTTGGTTTTGTTTTGGAAGAAAAAGACATTTCCTCCAACCCCAAAACCTCTGATCGGGTCAAACTCAAATCTTGGCAATCCCGTAATGAAAAAACCTTCTTTTTTGTTCAGGATATCCTCTCGGGAGAGTTTTTTATCATCCGATAGCTCAAAAGGTAAGCTAATGGTATCCAAGATGGCTAACCGATCTGTATTCTTGTGTGCATTCGGATCTCTTGTGCCGATAGCAGGTTCTTGGGCAAAAGCGGTATTTGCCAATAAAACAAGCGCGATAAGTAATAATTTTTTCATAACGAAAATATTAAAGTTGGTTTAGTATTTATATTCCCAATAATGTAATGGTCACTGTAAAATAGATCAGCAGTCCTGTAATATCTACTACAGTGGTAATTGCCGGTGAGGCCGCCACAGCAGGATCACCGCCAAACTTTTTGACCAACAAAGGCAAACTTGCGCCGATGCAGGTCGCTGAAACTACCTGCAAGGAAAGTGCTAATGAAATCACAAAGGCCAGTTGGGTAAGGGTGTACTCTGATGGAATACTGGTTTCCCAGCTTAAAAAGAGGACTTTTAGAAAGGCAAGAACCCCAAGGCAGACTGCCAACATAGAGGAAATCTTAAACTCCTTGAATACAATTTTAAGCCATTGTTTGGGGTTAATCTGCCCCAATGCCAATGCCCGTACAATAACCGTAGCTGCCTGAGACCCTGAATTTCCTCCTGTATCTGCCACCATTGGCATGTAGAGAGCAAGGATAATCAATGCTTCCAATGTAGACTCAAACCTATGTATGATCACTCCAGAAAGTATGCCTACAGCAGCAAGTGAAACGATCCATACAACTCTTTTTCGAAAATGCTGCATACTTGAAGTATGTATGTAGTCATTGTCTGAACTTTCGGTCATGATCCCCATGAATTTCTCCATGTCCTCAGTATGCTCCGCACGGATAACTTCAATGGCATCATCCTGGGTAACAATTCCTACGAGTTGTTCGGCGTTATTGAGCACCGGGAGTGCTAAAAGGTCATAATCTTCAATTCTTTTAGCCACCTCTTCTCTGTCTTCATCCACTGCGGTATAGACAAAGTTGTCATGGAGAATCTCACTTATCAGCTGATTAGGAGAAGCCATGATTAGGTCTTTTAAGGAAACAAAACCTACCATTTTCATTCTGTGATCCACCACATAGATATAATAGATCATCTTTTTGGATGGGGAATCCCTTCGGACTTTTGCCATAGCAGAATCCACGGTCATACTGGCAAGAATAGTAGCAAAGTCTGTACTCATAATTCCCCCTGCTGTTTCAGGTGGATAAGCACTCAATTTGATCACATCCTCCCGGGCTTCCTTACTCAGGTAAGGAAGAATTGCTGCTTGTTCGTCCTGAGACATGTGCTGATAAAGGTCACAACGATCATCAGATGCCATATTCTCGAATATAGGAGCAAACCGTTTTTTACTGATTTGCTGAAAAAAACTGAGTTGTCTGGCAATGTCAAAGTGGGAAAATACCTTTGCTTGCTCCTCAGCTTCGAAGTAATCGAAAGCTGCCAGTATACTGGCTTCTTCCAATTGTTCCAAGGACTCAGCTATTTCAACAGAAGGCATTTTTTGAAGTGCAGGGATCAACTCCCTCACTTTCTGCTTTTCAGCCAGTACAATCCAGTTTTCTTTTTCTGCACTTCTCATCTACTGATCGTTTTGTTGTCCTTCTATTTCCCAAGTAACTTCCATCACCCCATATTCCAGCAGTAGCTTGCCCGCTAGCATTTCCATAATACCATCATTGTTCCCAAAGGACACTATCTTTGCCTCTACATAAGCATGTTCCGGATTACCCATATCAAAACTTTTGAGTGACTGTAACCTAAGGGTTCCATTGGTTTTGATGATCTCCAGCATCATTACCCTCAAGTGATTTTCTACCTTATCCAAGCACTTGATCTGAAAACTGTAGAAAAATGTTCCTTCATTAAGATCGCTAGGAACTTCCGGCAGCGAGTTTACCCTTCTGCCTATAGGCCTCAGACCCAAATGGGCAAGCATCACGGCTCCTGCAGTAATTATCGCTTCCGGGTAAAGTCCTACTCCAGATAAGGATCCTACTGCAGCAGAGCACCAGATAGTTGCCGCCGTATTGAGTCCCTGAACATTGAAACCATCTTTCATTATCACTCCTGCTCCCAAAAAACCAATTCCTGTCACAATCTGACCAGCCACACGGGAAGGATCGCCGGTATCTCCTATAAGTGATACTGATAAAAGAATAAATGCTGCTGCACCCATAGAGACCAAAGTATTGGTCCGAAGCCCGGCACTTTTTTGCCTATACTGTCTCTCAAAACCTATTGCTGCACCCAGAAAAAAAGCCAGGCCTAATCTTAATACAAATTCAAATAGTGTCATATTGACCTCTTTTCATGGTTGGATTTAATTTTTGCGCAACCTTGAGGCCTACAAAAATTAAAAATTCTTTAAACTGTTTGGGGGAATGTTTTCCATAATTTTCCTTTTGAACAATACAAAAGTACAAAGACTACTAAGCCCTTGACTTTAGGGATGTGTTAGAAAAAAATTAGAATATTATTAGAAAAACTTAAATACGGGGGATGCTGATGATAAAGGTTGAGCCCTTTCCAGGCTTAGATTGTACAGTCACTTCGGCATCATGCAGGTTTACAATACGCTTGACCAAAGCCAGACCAATACCAGTCCCTTCAAAAATATTTTTGTTTTTCCCTCTGAAAAAGGGATTGAAAATTTCCTCCAGTTCTTCCGGGTAGATACCGATCCCTTCATCTTTAAAAGCTACCTGGACTTGGTTTCCTGATGTTGAGATACTACAGCGGCAAGTGTGGTTAGAAGAATATTTACAGGCATTTTCAATCAGGTTTTTGAATGCAATCGTAAGCAGATAGCTATTCCCGAAAACTGTGATCTCCTCTTCTTCGAAATCACCTTCAAAATCCAAGTCAACCTTGAATGATTGATTCAAAAGCTGCAGTTCCTGACTTGCATCCAGGAGCAATTCATCTACCCTGAATTGCTTGAAATTCACTTCCGAGCGGTCATAACTCGCTTTTGCGAAATCAAGTAGGGTGCTCGACAGCTTGGCCAGTTTTTTCGCATCAGCCAATACGGAAATGACTGTCTCTTTGTATTCTTCTTTACTCCTTTTTTTATTTTGACTCAACTCTAACTCAGCAATGATCACAGAAAGAGGTGTCCGCAATTCATGAGAAATGTGAGAAACAAACTGCTTTTGCGCATCAAAGGACTTCTCCAACCTTTCAAGCATTTGGTTAAAGGTTTCTGCCAAAACCCCCAGTTCATCATTCCTTTTAGGAATGTGAAGCCTCAGGTCCAAATTTGAAGCTGATATTTTTTGTGCTTCATTAACCATATCGGTAATGGGATCCATTGTTTTTTGGGAAAAGTACCTTCCGATGAGGTAAATAATAGCCAAGCCAAAGAAAAAAGAAACCAGCATGGTGTTTCTCAGGTTTTCCAGATTACGGTAACCGTAGGCATCGAATGCCGCAGCAGTAACATAATAAGGCTCATTATCTACCTCAATAAGCTGACCGATGACCTGCCACTGATCCTGAACAAAACGAATCATTTTCTGCTCCCTGATTTCTGCAAGCATTTCAGGCGTTTCCTTGACAAAATCAATGTCCACAGCATCATGATACAATAGCTCCTTATTTTGATTATAAATAGCTACTTCTACTTCATACAAAACCTCTCTGTTCTTACGATAAATTGTTTGCAAAGTATTTGCGTCCAATTTAACATTGAGCAAAAGGTTAACTTTAGTCAGGGCTTCTTTTTGAAGAATATTATAAAACTCACTTTTCCTGTTTTGATTGGCTGAAAAATAAACAATAAGCATAAAGACAAGAAGTATTCCCGCGGCTAAGGCCGTAAACAAAAGGGATATTCTTTGTTGTATGCTCATTGTTGCTGCAATATGAAACCCATACCCGATCTTGTATGGATCAGTTTGGAATTAAAAGGTTTATCTACTTTTTTTCTGAGGTAATTGATATAAACATCGATAAAGTTTGTTCCCGTATCGAAGTTTACTCCCCAAACATCACGGGAAATCTCATCCCTGCTCAGGACTTTTTCGGGATTTCTGACGAGGTATTCAAGAAGATTGTATTCTTTAGGAGTAAGGCTTAACTCAATTTCTGACCTGAAGGCTTTCTTTTGGTTTGTATTGATCTCTAAATCTGCATATCGTAAAATTGGATCTACCTGTTCTACCCGCTGCACTCCAGCTCTTTTCAGTAAGGTCTTGATGCGCACTAACAATTCCCTAAAATCAAAAGGTTTGACCAGGTAATCATCTGCCCCCGCATCAAATCCTTCAACCTTGTCATCAGTAGTTCCTAAAGCGGTCAACATAATTATTGGAGTGTGCATGTCCTTCTCTCTGATGGCCTTACATAGATCCAAGCCATTGACCTTGGGCAGAATCAAATCAGTAATGACCAGATCAAAACCTCCACCTTCAAACAAGCGAAGTCCCATCTGTCCATCAAATGATTGCGTAATGGCATAATCCTTCTCCTCCAATCCTTTTCTGATTACACCAGCTAGCTTTTCATCATCTTCTACCAATAATATAGAGGCCTTACTCATAGCTTTAGGTGAGTCTTTTGATAATTTCTTTTTGTTCAGGCCATTTTTCAATCAATTCTTCAAAACCCAAAAGCCTGAAGTCCTTGAAATCAAAACCCGGAGCGACCACGCAAGATACCAAGCTATAGCTATCAGGTTGATCTACGGTGGATCCAAAAATTACACCTTGCTCTACCAGTTGATAAGGCTTGTGTCCTACCTTATCAGGTGGACCTACCAAAAGCTGTCTGTATCCTTCTTCATCCAACACATGAACGGTCAATGGACTTCCTTCATGGTAAAACCACATTTCATCACTTTTGATCTGGTGGAACTTAGATGCGTTTTCAGAAGTAAGCAGAAAATAAATACAGGTCATAAGGCTTCTCGCCCCATGATCCGTGGAAAACTGCCACTCTGATCTGTAGGTCTCCGCATAAAAGCCACCCTCGGGATGCGGCTTGAGCTCCAGTTCTTTGACCAATTGTTCTACCCTCTTCATCAGGAATATAGTTGAATGATTTTATCGATTATACGGTCCGCAGTTTTTCCATCCCACAACGGGATTCCCTTGTAACTCTTCCATTCCCCTTTCATTAACTTTTCTAGATACGGAGGTAATTTTTTAGGGTCTGTTCCAATTAATTCATTTGTGCCCAACTCAATTGTTTCAGCTCTTTCTGTATTGTCTCTGAGGGTGATACAAGGCACATTCATCACAGAAGCCTCTTCCGTTATTCCACCAGAATCGGTAATCACACCCTTGGCATTTTTGACAAGATAATTGAATTCCAGATAGCTCAATGGTTCGGTCATATGAAGCGAATCATAATTGATACCCATAGATTGTAAGTTTTTGGCAGTACGGGGGTGAACCGGAAAAATGATCGGCAGCCCTTCTGTCCCTTTCACTATCGCTGCTATCATTTCCTTGAGCTTTTCTTCTTGATCCACATTGGCAGGCCTATGCATGGTCATTACAAAATAAGACTTCGGCTCAATTTGATCAAAAATGTCTCCATCGGGCTTTTTGAACCTAGGCATATTGCTCATGAGGGTATCAATCATGGTATTTCCCACATAATGAATCTGACTTTCTTCAAAGCCCAGTTTCCTAAGATTGGTGTTCGCTATTTCTGAGGTAGTGAAAAAATGATCCGTAATACTGTCTGTAACCATTCTATTGATTTCTTCCGGCATGCTAAGATCTCCAGAGCGAATGCCTCCTTCTACATGGGCAACATCGATTACCAGCTTTTTAGCCGCTATGGAACAAGCCAAGGTCGAAGTCACATCGCCTACCACGATAACGAGATTGGTAGGATTCTCTATCAGTTCTTTTTCAAAGGCCACCATAATGGCAGCTGTTTGCTCGGCTTGGGTGCCACCTCCACCACCCAAATTGGCATCTGGTTCGGGTATATTCAATTGTTCGAAAAAGTCACCGGACATCTTCTTATCATAGTGTTGACCTGTGTGGATAAGTCTATAGGAAATATCAGTTCCAGCCTCCTGTTGTTTTTGAATCGCATGGACAATGGGAGCAATTTTCATAAAATTCGGTCTTGCTCCAGCTACTAAAGTAAGTTTGATCATAATAGAAAAGGAAAATTAATGATGTCCGCAAGATAACCAATAATCAAGGCATGCCAAATCATTACTGCTGACTATTGCCGATGAAAATAGGCCAAATCCGATTGATTTTTCGTTTATTTGTTCGATGTTTCGTTTTGTTTATGCGCGAAATCTTTGAGTAAAGTAATTGAACCTTATGCATTTTCATAAATCAGGTAGTTTATCCTTTATTTCCTTAATTTTATCCCTGACTTTGGCCTTGGTTTCTTGCGAGGATGTTTTGGAAAGTGAGCAGGTAGTCTATTCAAATGACTTTTCCACATTGAATCTTGCCAACTTTGAGAATGGAAGACTTTTTATTTTCCAGCAGGATACATTGATGGGATTCTATCACAATGAAGAGGCTTCTGTAACAATTCATGATCTTCCCGGACACAATGTGATGAAAGTGGAAGTCGAACTTTGGATCCATGATTCATGGGATGGAAATCCAGATGACGGCATCAGCGGTCCAGACATCTGGTACATGAAGGTAGACGGAGATGACATCATTAGAACGACTTTTTCCAACTCACCCTGTGAATCGCTTTTTTGCCTAAAACAATCTTATCCCAATGATTATTTTAGACAAAATGATCCAAGGTCTGGAGCCGTAGAAACCAATATCCCAGGCTTGTGCCTGTTTGGCGCTTTTCCCAGGTACACAACCAAATACAGAATTACGAAGATTATCAGGCATACTGCCTCTTCTGTAAAAGTAACCTTGGGTGATGAATTGGTTCAGACCAATACGGATGATCCTGCATGTGATGAAAGTTGGTCTATTGGGGAAATCAAAATTACAACCATGGTGGTCATATGAGGAGCATGAAACACATATTGAAAACAACAATCTTTTTAGGCTTGTTCCTTACAGCTTCCCTTGGCGTGTTTGCCCAGACTGTCCCACTAAATACGCCTGTATTGGAGGAATATATGAGAAGGATGCAACTCCTGGGTAAGCTCGATGGCCAAAGCTCTTTTGCCATCAGGCCCATTTATCCCATGGACGCCTTTAACAGGTACAATGGTATAGACTTAGACAGCACTTTCACCGATTTTGATACCTCCACCTTTAATAGAAAATACGGGGAAAATGATGAAGGTACACTTATGGCCATGCCGTTTACCTACAGGACACAGTTCAACTCTGAATACCCCTTCGGACTGAACAACGGAGCCATGATTCCAAACAGAGGCTTTCAACATGTCTTGTCAGGCGGCATCTACTTAGAACAAGGTGGCTTCAGCTTCCAGTTTCAGCCAGAATTGCTCATTGCCCAAAACCGTGACTTCTCTGGTTTTCCTATAGAGCATCAGGCAACTGTCTTATTCTATTATGAATATATGAATAGGATTGATATGCCAGAACGCTTTGGAGAGTCTACTTATGCCAGATTCCTACCAGGACAATCCAGTATCAGGTACAATTATGAAGGATTTTCGGTGGGGGTCTCGACGGAAAATCTCTGGTGGGGACCTTCCAGGAGAAATTCATTGATATTGAGCAACAATGCTCCAGGTTTTATGCATCTGACAGTCAACACCCGAAAACCCATCGAAACACCTGTCGGACATTTTGAAGGCCAGATGATTGCCGGATTCTTGAACGGTTCGAGGTTCTTGCCCCCACATGCGGATTATAGCATACAAAATAACCCGGTGCATATTCCAAAAAGAACTGTGGATGGCAGGTATTTATCAGGAATCATATTGAGCTACCAACCAAAGTGGGTACCAGGATTATTCCTGGGATACTCTGCTACCAATCACCTTTATAGGGCAGATATGGATAGATTGGGTGACTATGTCCCTTTCTTTAATGGTCAAAAAGGCTTTGCAAACGCCCAAAATCCAGTTAGGGATAAAAGACAGCAGTTCAGTTCGGGCTTTTTCAGGTGGATCAGTCAGGAAGGCCATTTTGAATTTTATGGTGAATATGGAACCAACGGTAACAGTCGTAGGCTAAGCGAGTTTATGATTACTCCTGAGCGGAACAGGGGCTTTACACTTGGTTTTACCAATCTGATGCCTTTGAAAAAAGAAGGCTCATTCTTACAGATCAGTGCCGAAATGACCCAAACAGGTCAGACCATAAGGGAATCCATCAGAAACCTGGATACCTGGTATATACACGACCATGTCAGGCACGGATACACCCATCAAGGACAAGTGCTAGGGGTAGGCTATGGTCCCGCCGCAAATGTCAACTGGATTGAACTAGGGTGGGTTAGAGACTTCAACAGAATCGCATTCCATTTTGAAAGGATCGTATACAACAATGACTTTTACTACTTCAGGTACGAGGCCTCTAAAGACTGGAGAAATAAATATGTTGACCTGGTGCCCTCCCTAGTGGCAGACTGGAGATTCGGCAACCTATTGGTGCACGGCAATTTCCAATATGTCAATACGCTAAACTATATGTGGTTTTTGGAAAATCAGCCCGATCAGTACTTTGTGCCAGGATTGGATAGAAAAAACTTTGTGGCTACCCTTGGAGTGAGTTATATACTGAAATAAGGATAGGGTAAAAGTCCAATTCAAGGTTTTTAATGAACAATAAAAGAGACAAAAGGAAACAAAAGAGAGGGGGCATTTCAACCTTTCGTAGCCAGATGTGGATAATCATTGTTTGCATTCTATTTCTACACTTCAATTTTGAATTAATCCATGCAGAAATTACCTGAGCTTTTGTGATTTTTGTTTACTTATGTGGTTGAGCCTTTTACCTTCCACTATTAAATTGGAAATTAACTTTAAGGTTTTTTTGAATCTGAAAAACC
>NZ_REBN01000070.1 GCF_007692705.1 Mongoliibacter sp. | reverse complement strand
CGAAAAAAGGCCAATTCTGAAGAATGTTTTTCGCCAAAAACAGGGAAGGTAGGAGTATAATAAAATCAATGAAAAAAGTGTCAAGTAAATTCAGGACGTGACAAAAGGCTTGTCCGTATCGGGGAAGTATTGATGTCAGGTGACCGATGAAGTAGACATCAAGTGGGAAGACCGGAAGACGGTTTTGAAAGGATTTGACATGATTCAGTCTTCCTCACTTTCCTCAGGTGCTTCATAAGCCCCATCAAATTTATCAGCAATCAAATCGGCCTGATTCAACCAGTATTCTGAAGTCAGTATTTTAAAGTTTTCCCCATCTGTTGATTTCAAATCCCACAGGATATCTTCCGCTTCGGGAAAAGCTGTGTTTCCTTCCAACTTTTCTCCAAACAACCTTTTGATGAGGTTGCTGTCAGACAGACCTTCACTTAATAATTTTAGCACTACTTCTTTGCTCATTTCTGGATGACTGCTTTTATCGAGAGGGGTAATGCTGCACTCGACTTGACTGGCTTTGGTGTTTGGGAATTTTCCATTAAAGGCCTTGTACAGGAGTTGGTTGATATGGAAAAGAGTACCGTGAAGATTGATCTCCGGATATTCTTCAGCGATCTTGTCCAGGAGCATATCATTGGAAATCTGGTCTATTTGACCACTGTTCAAATGATCACTCAGCTTATATTCCAGTACAATGGCCGCTGCTTCATTTGGTTCAAAATCAGTAATGGCCATCATCAACAATTCCTTTAAGTTTTCCTCTTTGGCATTTTCTCCATCAGGAAAACCAAAAAGCGCTAAAAGTTGGATATAGTCTTCTTTTGACCAATAGTCAGACACTTCATCTAAGGTTTGAAAAGCGTTGATTTTTATTTGAAATTTCATAGTTTTTTGACTTTTCTTGAAGTTAGTCGGTATTGTTGGACTTGTAAAGGAATAGTGTATAAAAGATAGGATTGGAAGCTGTGGGTCTTAAATTTTAGATTTTAGATTTTAGATTTATGATTTACCCGTTTATTGCAGCTTGGCATTGCTAAATGACGCATATCGTCATGCGTAAATCTCAAGAACATTTCACCTGTAATCCTTCTTCTTTTTATTCTTATCCCAGTCTCTCATGTCCATCAATGTAGGAACTGAATTTACAATAGAGTTTGAAAATCCTGCTCATTAAATCTTGATTTCGAAATTCTCCATATTTGGCTTGGATCCATAAGAATTGAGGTTTAGTGACAAAACTTTATGCAGGATGGTTTTTAAATTTTTAAAGTTGTTTTGTTTTTTGATATAGGCATTAGCACCTCCAAAAAAGCACTCCTCAATATCTTTGGGAGAGGAAGAGGTGGAATATATTATTACTGCTAGATTTTTTAATTTTTCCGACGCGCGGATTTCAGATAGACATTGCACCCCATCTTTGCAAGGCATGTTCAAATCAAGAAAAACAATATCGGGAAGTTCGGATTTAGGGTCTAATAAATGTTCCATCAACTCGATTCCACCTTCTATCATATTTAAAACAGAATCAAGCTTGATTTCATTAATAGCTTCTTTGAAAATCATGTGGTCATCCTCATCATCATCTCCTAGAATAATATTTATTTTTTTCATAAAGCTTAATAAGTTTTTCTTAGAAATTTTTAAGCAAGTAAATCAATTTCATTAATTAAAATCTGTAATATTTTACTGATTGTGATTTTCTTAACAGTAGACTCTTCAAAATAGGATTAACTTATGATTTCAAGCCAGTATCAATGAACTCCCAATGCCAAGTCCCCGGCACTGGATTGGCCTATTACCCTTTTTAATCAGTTAGGTATGTTCATAAGCTTAAGTTTTTGGTACAGGGTCTTTCTATGGATATTCAATATTTCTGCTGCTTTGGTTTTATTAAAATGCACTTTGTTTAAAACCTCAATTATTCTTGAAGATTCAGCCTTTAGGGCGGTAGATTTCAGGTCATTCTCATCTTTTTCCTTGTAGGCAGTTTCAAAGCCATTATGCAGGTTATTCGGTTTTGTTTTTCTTTTCGCAAAAAGAATAGACTGAAGTATTCTCTCAGGCAATGATTCTCTTTTGATAATATTGTCTTTACCAAGAAACAAGCATGACCGGCGTATTACATTTCTTAGTTCGCGAAGATTACCCGGCCAAGTATATTGTTCAAAACATGAATTCACAGCCTCCGAGATCTTGGGTATTCTGATCTTTAGTTCCTCACTTGTTTGTTTTAGAAAAAATTCTACAAATAAAGGTAAATCTTTCTTTCTTTCTCTTAGTGCGGGAACTTCAAGGATAAACTCACTTAACCTAAAATATAGATCTTCCCTGAAAAATGGATTTTCTGAAGTATCAATCAAGTTTTTGTTTGTTGCTGTAATTACCCTGACATCCGTGGGTATTTCTTTGTTTCCTCCGATTTTGCGTATTACTTTTTCCTGAAGTGCTCTTAGTAGTGTCATTTGTATATCCAATGACAAATTGGAAATTTCATCTAAAAAAATTGTTCCACCATTTGCCTGTTCAAAAAAGCCGGTTTTCTGAAAAATAGCACCGGTAAAAGCACCTTTTTCATGGCCGAAAAGCTCACTGCCCCCAATTTCTTTAGACAGGCAACCACAATCCACGGCGATAAAAGGCATGTTCTTTCTTGGGCTATATTCATGTATCATTCTGGCCAAGGATTCCTTTCCTGTACCGGTTTCACCTTGAATGATTACTGAGTAATTGGTAGCACCCACTCGTTTCACTTGATACATCATCTTTTCTGCACTTTCACTTTGACCAAATATAAACCCTTGTTTTGACCAGGGTTCCAGTACGATGCTATCAGGCTGATATTGTGTAGAGAACGCTACATTATTGGGTGATTTTGGTTCCACTTTATTAACTATTTCAAGAAGTTCATCAGGATTTAAAGGTTTAGAAATAAAATTCAGCGCACCTCTGTGGATTACATCCACTGCATTTTTCAAGGTAGCATCTCTGCTCATAAATATTACCTCCGTGCTTGGTGCTAGTTTTTTTATCCGTTCCAAAAATTCTAGACCAGATATATTAGGAAGGTGGTATTCAAGTAAGATCAGGTCAAATTTCATTCTTTGCAAAAAGTCCAGTCCGAGAGAAGCACTGCTTGATGTTTCCACATTGAAGTTATTTTTACTGAGGAATTTTCTCAATAAATCACAAACGGAAATATGATTGTCAATAATCAGAATACTTTTCATAGGGCTTTAGGAGTTAAGCGGTTCGTTTTTTGCCAATAAATGGCCTTTTGACGTAATCATTAAATCTATGAATTAAGTTAGAAGTATTTGTTACATAAATTCTTGACATTTTTATAGATTTTTGGACTATATTCCTTTATATATACCTGTTAAGAGTAAATCTCGGGATAGAAAAAGTAAATCTACTGTCTGACTTATAAGGGTTCATTTATTCATTTGAGGTAAAGGTTTTGACCCAATTTGTAACTTAGAATTAAATCAATCAGGTAGTCCAATGAATTAAAATTCTGCCAAAAGGACTTTTCGCGTGGGCGGTATTTTAATAAACAGTTTGTGAAGAAAAAGTAACAGCTGGCTAAGGTTTGTCTTACTACAATATACCCCTTTGGGCTTTTTAAAATTTATTTTCAGGAATTTTTGTGGGGTATTTTTGGCATTAAACAAGTCCTCAATACAGTGGGGACTATAATTATGTGATTCCCATATATTTTCATCCTGCGTCATGTCCTCCCTTAGATTGAGGCAGGAATAAAAATTGAACTGAACAACTGAAATTCAATAAACTAAACCACAAAATTATGGAAAACACAAATGGATATCGCGTATTGTCAGGGTCTAACCTACAGGGGACAGATGTAAGAACACCTGCTGATGAGAGTATAGGAGAAATTAAAGACATTATGATTGATGTTTCAACAGGGGAGGTATTGTACGCGGTGCTTTCGGTGAGTACAGGATTTTTAAACCTGGAAAACAAGTACTTTGCCGTGGCTTGGAAAGCCTTAGATTTCAATAAGTACAGAGCTGCTGATGACAATGACCATGTGATTACCTTGGATGTTTCTAAAGAAAGGCTAGAAAAATCTCCTGGTTTCGACAAGGATAACTGGCCATCTCATGCCGATTCTGATTTTGCAAATTCTGTGAATTCTTATTACGGTGTAGAGGTACACAGGACACTTTAAAAAAGGTTTCAATCAGTTTTTAAGAAGGCAGGAGATTTTCCTGCCTTCTTTTTATTTCTATTTTTTATTTATCATCCTTATCGGAGCCTTCCGTTTTGACGATTTTATTGTAGATACCAAAGAGTAAAAACGGCGCTGCCCATTGCCCTACAAATAATGCGAGATGATCTTTCTTTAAAATTTTGAGGGTCAATGAAACTCCAATTGAACCTATAGCAGACCATAAAAATATGCTGGAAGGTATTTTTGAGGTTTGTTCTTCTATTGCTTTTGTTACTTCTCCTTCTTTTCGGTATTCAAATTTTTGATCTTTCATGTTATTTGCTTTTTAGTTTTGATTATATGTAAAAATTTCGTGGATGATTGAACCCAAAAAACTCTTTTCAAGAATTTATCATTTCAACATCCATTCCAAAGCTCAGCAAAGAAGGATATATGTAACAATTGAGGATATTGGTATAAGTACTGATTTTCTTTCCATAGATGTTTTGAAATCAATATAATGGCTTGAATTTCTTCTTTTTTGAAAGCTTTTACATAAATTGATTTTGAGTATTGATTACCCCGCTTTCTTAAAGATATTTAAGCCCTGTTATTCTGTAATAAAATGAATAAGTCCAAACCTGATTATAGTAGTCTTTTTTACCTCAATCCCTTGCCTTCTTGGGTATATGATTTGGATTCGTTCAAGATCCTTGATGTCAATCAGGCAGCTATTGACCACTATCTGTACCCAAGAGAGGAATTTTTGAGCCTTACATTGATGGACTTGCGTCCTGAATCAGATATACCAAAATTGTTAGCAGCGCAAGAAGGCATACGATCGAGGGAAGGAAATATTTTTTTTGGGGCTTTTAATCATCGGAAAAAGGATGGAAATCTTATCCGGATGAAGATCAATGGTCATAAAGTAGACTACCTTGATAAATCCTGTATGATGGTGGTTTGTCAGGATGTTACTCAGGAAGAAGATCAACTGCTAAAACTTAAGGCATCTCAAGAGGCGTTGTTTGAAAGTGAAGCCAAATTCAGGACGATTTTTGAAATTGCATCTCTAGGTATTGCACAGGTTGACCCTTCTAATGGGAAGATAATGTTGATCAATTCTTATTACGAGATCATAACAGGTTACACAAAAGAAGAACTTTTAAAAATGAGCTTTGTAGATCTCACTCACCCGGAAGACAGGGAAAAGGATTGGGAAATATTCAGCAAAGCAATGCGCGGGGAAATTGAATACAGAAATGAGAAGCGTTATGTTAAAAAAGACGGGACAACTGTTTGGGTTAAACTCCATGTTGCCTTTATAAGAGATGAGAGCGGTAAGCCCATTCGCACGGTGGCCATTTGTGAAGATATCTCTTCTCGCAAAGAAGAAGAGCAGCGCTTAAAACTGCTCGAAAGCGTCATTACCCATACCAATGATGCCATAATGATCACCGAGGCAGAACCTTTTGATGCTCCTGGACCAAAAATACTCTATGTAAATGAGGCTTTTACCCAAATGACCGGCTATACGGCTGAAGAGGTAATTGGTAAAACTCCCAGGGTTCTGCAAGGTCCAAATTCCGATAGAACGGAGCTTGCCAAACTTGGTAAGGCGCTGAGAAACTGGGAATCTTGTGAAATTACCACTATCAATTATAAAAAAAACGGAGAAGAATTCTGGATCAATTTTTCAATATCTCCAGTTGCAAATGAGAAGGGCTGGTTTACCCATTGGATCGCGATAGAAAAGGATATCACCGAACAAAAAAATAAAGAACTCGAAAAAGATTTATTGGGGAAAATTAGTCTTGATTTCAATATTGACCAGGATTTAATTTCTTCTTTAAATCGGCTTTGCAGTACGATTTGCAATTATGGTAAGTTTGATTTGGTTGAGCTATGGTTGCCTAACATTGAAAACACCCAAATTCAAATGCTTGCTTATCAATCAGCCACCTCAGAGGCAGATATTTTCTATGAGAATAGCAAGGACATTAAATCATTTCACCTGTCTGAGGGCTTACCAGGTGAGGTGTGGGCTAAAACCACTTCTTTACTTTGGAAGGATATTCCAAAAAATGATGATTTTATCCGAAAAGAGGCCGCTGAAAAAGCTGGTTTGGAATCGGCACTAGGAATACCCTTATTTTACAATGAAAGCGTTGTAGGCGTATTGGTAATTGCTACACATGAGGATATCAATTTCTTGAAAAAGCACGTGAGAGTTTTTGAGCAATTGGAACAATTTATTGGTTCAGAGATACACCGTAAACGCCTGGAAAATGATTTAAGCCATTTGTATCATGCGATACCGGATATTCTATGTCTGGCAGATTTTCAGGGCAGGTTTCTGAAGATAAACCAAGCAGGTTGTACATTATTAGGTTATGCTGAAGAGGAAATTTTATATCACTGTTTTGATGAGTTTGTTCATCCAGAAGATAAATATATCTCCACCAATGAAGTGATGAAATTAAGTGAGGGTGAAACTACTTTCAATTTTGAAAACCGCTACATTACCAAATTGGGGGAGATTATCTGGTTGAGCTGGACCTGTAATTCTGCATTAGAAGAAGGAATCATTTACGCCACTGCCAAAAATATTACCAGGGAAAAAAACCTCAGAGAATTAAATCGACAGGCCAATACCATATCTAAAATTGGCAGTTGGGAGGTTGATCTTCTCAAAAATAAAGTTTTCTGGTCTGAGTTAGTTCACGCCCTTCATGAGACAGATCCTGAATTATTTATTCCAGATCTGGAAACAGCCATTAATTTTTACAGGGAAGATTTTCAAAACTCAGTAACCAAAGCTGTCCATAAATGTATTGAGAAAGGCACTTCTTTTGACTATGAAGCTGTTTTAATTACTGCCAACAAGAAGGAAAGGTGGATTCGGTCTATTGGAAATGCAGAATTTGTAGATGGGAAATGTATAAGGGTCTATGGAACTTTTCAGGATATTCATGAAAGAAAAGAGGTAGAGGTACGCTTACAATCTCTTGCGGATAATTTACCCGGGGTAGTTTTTCAGTATTTTCTCTATCCTGATGGAACAGATACTTTGAAGTATGTCACAAAAGGTTCAAAAGAAGTATGGGGCTTTAGTGCAAAAGCAGTTCTTAAAAATAATCAGCTCGTTTGGAATCAAATAGAGGCGGGTGGGGATTTCGAAAAGGTACAAGAGAGTATCATGGAGTCTATCCAATCCAAATCCAAATGGACAGCAAGCTGGAAGTATGTAATGCCCAGCGGTGAAATCAGAACTCACTTGGGCTATGGATCACCTTATTTTTTACCTGATGGTACAGTATCATTTAATTCGGTGATTTTGGACATCACTCAGGAAGCTAAAAACGAAGCCTTGTTGGAACAGGCTACTGAAATGGCCAAAATCGGAAGTTGGGAGTTGGATATGATCAATCAGAATGGCGACGCCATGTATTGGTCGCCCATGACCAGAGAGATTCTGGAAGTGGATGAATTATACAACCCATCCCTTACCGGTGGCTTTGAATTTTATACAGAATCCAGTAAGCAGCGGATCGAGAAAGCGGTGGATGTGTTGATTGAGGAAGGAAGAGAGTTTGACGAAGAACTTCTTACCATTACTGGTAACGGAAATGAAAAATGGATCAGATGCATTGGTAAAAGTGATCGGGTAAAAAATAAATGTGTAAAAATCTATGGGAGTTTCCAGGATATACATGCGTCTAAGTCTCTGGAAAATCAGATTAGGGAAATTTTGGGCAGTATTTCAGATGCCTTTTATGCATTGGATAAAGATTGGAATTTTACCTATTTTAATAAGGAAGCAGAAAACCTATTGCATAAAAAGGTAGAAGAGGTACTTGGAAAATGTATCTGGGAAGCGTTTCCTTCAGCATTGGGTACACATTTAGAGAAAGTTTATTATCAGGTAGCCAGAAATGGTCAACCTGAATCCTTTGAATATCTGAGAAAAACCGATGAAAAATGGTATGAAATAAATGTCTACCCCTTCAATGATGGGGTGTCAGTGTTTTTTAAAAATATACATGAGCGAAAGCAATCAGCAGAAAAACTTAAAAAAGCATTCGAAGAGAAAAATAATATTGTCGAAAGTATTGCAGATGCATTTTTTGCGGTAGATAGAAATTTCATCGTATCCTACTGGAATAGATCTGCAGAGGAACTTCTAGGTGTTAAAAGAGAGCAGTTGATTGGAAAAAACTTGTGGGAGGTATTCCCTGATGCGGTTTCATTGCCATCTTACACCAATTATCATAAAGTTTTAGAAACTGGAAAACCCATATCTTTTGAGGATTATTTTGGCATTTGGCTTGAAGTAAATGCCTATCCCTCAGAAGAAGGTCTTACAGTTTTCTTTAGAGACATTACTGAAAGAAAGAATTTTGAAAAGCAGCTGCTTGAACTCAATGAATCCTTAAAGAAATACACGAATGAGCTTGAACTTTCCAATGAACAGTTGGAACAGTTTGCCTTTATCGCTTCCCATGATTTACAGGAGCCATTGAGGATGATTACCAGTTTTTTGGATCAGCTTAAAAGGAAGTATAGCAATCAATTGGATGAAAAGGCTCTTCAATATATTTATTTTGCTACCGATGGGGCTAAGCGCATGAAACAAATCATTTTGGATCTCTTGGAATACTCACGAGCAGGAAGGTTGGAAGAGTCTCTAGAAAAAATAGATTTGAATGCTTTATTACAGGACTATCAGCTTCTCAGAAAAAGACTTATAACTGAAAAAGGGGTGGACTTAAACATTTCTCAACTACCTGTGGTAAATTGTTACAAATCACCCATGATACAGACCCTGCATTGCCTGTTGGATAATGCCATCAAATATTCAAATCCTGAAGTTGCCCCATGCATCAATATCAAGTCTGAGGAAAAAGAAAATTTTTGGAAGATCAGTATTGCTGATAATGGGATAGGTATAGAACCCCAGTTTTATGAAAAGATTTTTGTTATTTTTCAAAGGTTGCATAACAAAAGTGAATACGAAGGGACCGGAATAGGTCTGTCCATTGCCAAAAAGCATGTAGAATTTTGGGGAGGGAAAATCTGGTTGGAATCTACACTGGGTGAGGGAAGCACTTTCTATTTTACTATTCCTAAAGACTGATATCTCAATTTATTCAACAATTAAAATAAGGATACTAAAAATTGATCAAAATATTTGTTAATATAGTAATAGCCTAAGCGTTAGGATTGATTTTCACCCCAATAAATTGTTCTTCAACACATGAATTTAGAATTTCCCATTGTCGCTATCGGAGCATCAGCTGGGGGATTAGAACCTCTGGAAACTTTTTTTGAGTATGCCAAAATAGACTCTGATTTTGCCTATGTGTTGATTCAGCACTTAGCTCCCAATCATAAGAGTCTGATGGATGAACTTTTGGCGAGACATACCAAACTCCCTATTCATATCATTGAGCATAATATGCCTCTTAAAAAAGGGAGTATTTATCTCAATCCTCCTAAGAAATTTATAGAAATAGTTGATGGGAGGTTTGTTTTAAGTGAGAAAGAGGACAGAAAATTAAGCTTTCCGATTAGTAGTTTTTTCACTTCTCTTGCCAGCCATCAATATGAAAATGCCTGTGCCATAGTCCTATCCGGTACAGGAAGTGATGGAGCAGAAGGGATCAAATACATCAAGGAAAGAGGAGGTCTGGTCTTGGCCCAAGATCCGGGGACAGCCAAATTTGATGGAATGCCCAAAAATGCCATCAATACAGGAGCAGTGGATAAGATATGTACGATTGAGCAAATGCATGGGGAGCTGGATGCATTTTTTTATAACAAGAAGGAATTGAACAGCAAAGAGCTTCAATCAGAAAACAGTAGGAAGGTAATCGAGGATATATTAAAAAGTGTTTTAAATCAAATTCAGGTTGATTTTACAGGTTACAAATTCACCACTGTTTCCAGAAGAATAAGCCGAAGGATGAGCCTCTTAGGTTTTGCCGTCATGATGGATTATCGTTCCTATTTGGAAGGAAATCCTACAGAAGCACATTTGTTAGCCAAGGAATTGTTGATCGGTGTAACCAGATTTTTCAGAGATGAGGAATCCTTTGAATCCCTTAAAAATCAGGTGATCCCCGAGTTGATTGCTGCCAATCAGGAAACAAAAACGATCAGGGTTTGGGTAACAGCCTGTTCCACCGGTGAGGAGGCTTATTCTATTGCCATCCTGATCAAAGATTACCTGCGAAAGAACCGCCTCCAATATGATGTCAATATTTTTGCAACGGATTTGGACAAAGAATCCATTAAACTGGCAGCTAATCGGGTTTTTTCGGAAAATATAAGTTCAGAAATTCCTATGGAATACTTGAACACCTATTTTATTCCTCAAAGGTCAGGTTATACCATAGCCAAAGAAATTCGGGAAATGATTGTATTTTCTGCACATAACCTAATCCAAGATCCTCCATTTAATAAAATTGACTTGATCTCTTGCAGAAACTTTTTGATCTACTTGAATGATAAAATACAGCAACAGCTTTTTTCACTCTTTCAATATTCTCTTAAGAGCCATGGATTTTTGTTTTTGGGTTCAAGTGAGTCTTTGGGAAATTCCTCTGAAGAATTTATTGAGTTTGACAAGAAAAATAAAATTTTCATCAATAAGGAAAACAAGAAATTTATCCAACAAATCAGAGGCTCCAAAACCAAATCTGTTATAGGCTACGAAGCTATCATACCTGAAAAAATAATATTACAGAATTCACAAGCAGGTAAAAACAGGTTGGTGAGCGAAATTCAAAATACGCTTATTCAGGCCTATGTGCCCGATTCAATAGTAACGGATGAAAATTTCAACCTGATCCACACCACCGGAAATGCCAACCGTTGGCTGAGGCTTCCCTCGGGCGAAATCAGTTCCAATATCTTGAAAATGCTTCCGGAATCCATAGCTGTTCCCCTTGAGGTAGTAGCAATTAAAGTGCTTAAAACAGGCAATTCTACTGTCCTGCACAATGTACAGATCACTGAGGAATTGAAACCTTATTTTCAGCATGATAAATTATTAAAGGTTAATGTCAGAAGTACCAAACTGATTGGCGAGTCCTATCACTTATTTATCACCTTTGAGCAGGAAACTTCAGGAACTGATCAGCCAAATCCTGATAGAATTGATATGGGTTCGGCATCTCTGGAAAAGATCAATTTTCTAGAACGGGAACTTAGGATCAATAAGGAAACACTCCAAACGACCATAGAGGAATTGGAGTCCAGTAATGAAGAACTTCAGGCAGCCAATGAGGAGCTTCAAAGTTCCAATGAGGAGCTGGAGTCTGTAAACGAAGAGCTCTACACGGTCAATGCTGAATATCAGGAGAAAAATATTGAGCTCTCAGAAGCAAACAATGACCTTAACAACCTCATTGAAAGTACTGATATTGCTTTACTTTTTCTGGATTCCAATTTGAATATCAGGAAGTTTACCCCTGCCATCAAAAAAATAATGAATTTGGTGCAACATGATATTGGCCGTAATATCAGTCACTTTAGAGGAAAGGTTCAGCTTGAGGATTTTATTGATAGGATAGAAGAGGTTTTTACCACTTTGGCACCTTATCAGGTGCAAATCAAAGACAATAGGGAAAAGGATTATTTATTGAAAATTTCTCCTTTTAGAAATCAAAAAAATGAAATACAAGGGGTTGTTTTGGTATTTACGGATATTTCATTGCATACCAGAATGAGAAAAGAGCTGGAAATATCTGATCATTCTCTTACTGAATTAAAGCAAAAACATAGTATTCAAAATGAGATTTTGGAATTGGTTACCAATAACCTCAGGGACATGGTAACCATTATTTCAGAAGATGGAAAAGTACAATATTGTTCTCCTTCAGGGTTTGATGTGACAGGCTTCAGTTTAGAAAAAATGTATGAGCTTAACTTTTTAAAACGTGTGACTGATCCTAAAGACAAAGAGCATTGGCATAAAGCAATGATTGAACTTAGGAATGGCGTTGACCCTGGATTGATTCAATATAAATTTAAAACTGCAAAAGGCCCCCTTCGCTGGATGGAATCTAGTCTAAAACGAATGAATTATTCTGATTCGGATAATTTCAGAGTTTTGGTCACGACTCGGGATATACATCAGCGGATGCATGATGATACCGAAATGCGTAAACTTGCTCTGATTGTCGAACAGACAAGCAATGCTGTATTGATCACAGACCGAGAAGGTAGAATTACTTTTGCCAATAAATCTTTCGAAAGAATGTCAGGCTTTACTGAATCAGAGGTTCTGGGAAGGGTTCCTGGAACACTTCTTCAGGGAGAAGAAAGTGATCCGTCAATGATCAAAGTTATGGGAGATGCTATCAAAAAGCGAAATCCGTTTGATGTAGAACTTTTCAATTATACCAAATTCGGGAGTAAGTATTTTGTTAGGATACAGGCTGAGCCCATGATAGATGAAGAATTGGATTTCATAGGGTATTTTTCTATCCAAACAGATACTACTATACAAAGAGATCAATTTGAACAGATCGGCAAACTCAATCAAAAAATCAAAGATCAATACGGTAAACTAGAAGAAGTGAATACCGCTTTGGAGGAGTTTGCATATGTGGCCTCTCATGATCTGAAGACCCCTGTAAGAAATATCCGAGGCCTTTTGGGACTTGTACAAAAAAAAGGAGATACTTTAGATCCCCAAAAAAGGAATCAATATTTTAATATCATTCAGTCCGCCTCAGAAGAACTCAGTAGGATGATTGATAACCTTTTAGAGTATTCCCGATCTGGAAGAATACAGGAAGAAATTGAACTGGTCAATTTACCATCATTAATGAAAGAAGTAGTTCAGCAATTTGACAGTGAGCTGGGGGAGCTAGGAGGAGAGCTTAAGCTTGATGTAGAAGACTGTGACGTGAGGGTGTACCCGATTTTATTTAAGCGATTGCTTACAAATTTAATCAGCAATGCCATTAAGTACAGAGGAGATAAAAGACCTGAAATATTGATTTCATCTAAAGCTGATAAGGAAAAAATGTTTTTCGCGATAAAGGATAATGGAATTGGAATTCCGGAAGATCAATTTGATAATATCTTTAAAATTTTTAAATCACTGAATCCAAATAAAGATAGTAATGGAATAGGACTTTCTGTTTGTAAAAAAATTGTAGAGCTTCATGGTGGAAACATTTGGCTGGAATCAAAAGTTGATAAAGGAACCGTTTTCCATTTCACCATTTAAATGATTAAAAAATTAAAATAAAAACGTAATGAGACCTGCTCACATTTTATTGGTAGAAGATAATGAGGGAGATATAATTCTCACACTGGATGCATTTGAGGAAAGTAAAATAAAAACTGACATAAGTGTCGCAAAAAATGGTCAAGAAGCTTTAGACTTTCTGTATAAAAGGGGAGAATTTGAAAATGCCGAAAAGCCTGATTTGATTTTATTGGATATCAATATGCCTATTTTTAATGGACATGAGGTATTGAAACAGATTAAGCAAGATCCCAATTTGAAGAAAATTCCTGTCATCATGCTTACGACCTCCTCAAGTCAAAAGGATATTGACACAGCCTATGAAAACCATAGCAATAGTTATGTGAAAAAGCCTATAGATATGGATGAGTTCTTAAAGGCCATATTGAAGATAGAGGAGTTTTGGTTGCAGCTATCTACCTTGGCAGATTGATATAAGTGAAAGATATAATCTTCAATAGGATTTTTATAATCAATTAGAAATTGATTTGGCATATATTTGTACTGAATTACTCTAAAGTTTTTCTTTTGAAAGGAAATAGAAATTATGCTAAAAAACAGTAAGATAATATTGGTTTTGGCATTTCTGTTAAGTCTAGCGGGTTGTAACGACTGCGAGAAAGAATTAAATGAAAATGTAGGTCTGAATTTTAAGGAAGGTCAGTCAGATGATTCCAGAAAGGCTGATGAACTGATTGTTTACAATTCCGAAATATTTTTGGTATTTGAGCAGTTCAAAATTGAGACTAATGCACGTTTGGTTGAGAATACAAGGAATCTCAAAAATATCAGTGACAGTTATATTTCTGAAAAAAATGCAGTCAATCTCGCTTTTCAAGGAGAGTTGTTTTTGTTGAATAAGAAAAACAGCGAATTAAGGTCAAGAATCAATAATTCCTTAGTTAATCTCAATAATCCGGTGAAAGGTGATTTTAAAGACTTCAGCATAGAATTGGATCTTTTGGAATCAAACATTGAAAATCTAAGAGTTCGCAACTTATAAAGCCCGAATAGCGGAAATTAATAAAATGGGAGATATCTCAAATCAGTGAATTATGACACTTTTAAATTATTTACTATAACACTTTTTAGAAAGTATTAACCGAACTTACATGTTTAACTTTATAATGTAGACATGTTAAAAACCAAAGTATTAATATTATCTGTTTTTGCATTCACCTTTTGCTCCATTACATCAATTCAGGCTAAGGAAGATGGTAAGCCACTAGTAAATCCTACAATGACCGAGGCCGAAGTGCAGGTCTTGGTAGATAGGTTGGAGGAGATCAAAACCATGGACCTGACTACTATGGAAAGGAGTGAAAAGAAAGAACTAAGGTCTGAAGTAAGGGAAATCAATAAGGAAATCAAAAGAGCTGGGGGCGGGGTATACCTATCTGTCGGAGCAATTATAATTGTGATCATCCTCTTGATTTTATTGCTCTAAGCCATCAACAATTTCAAATTTAATTTTACTCAAAAAATTCAAAATACATGGGAAATCTACTTTATATCATCGCAGTCATTTTGATTATTTTCTGGGCAATCGGGTTCCTAGGCTATAATAGCGGGGGAATCATCCATATCTTATTGGTAATTGCTGTTATAGCTATAATCTTTAGGGTAATCAGGGGTGGAAGAATTATATGATTTCTAAAACTCCACACACAGTTGTTAAGAGGTAACTCTAGTAAAGAGTAATTTTGTACTTTAACTTTTACTTTGCCAAGTAATTCAATTTATGTAGTCGGTGGAATTTATTTTTTTAAGCCTAGGGAATTTATTGCCTAGGCTTTACCATTTTTATTTGACGTAAATTGATAAATAAACCAACGAAATCTGATGAACCAGATTACTGAGTGCAGAAACGAAAGCTATCAGGTGTAATTAATAGGAGAAAGCCTGAGTTATTTCCTGCTTTGACATGGGCATCATGTTATCTTAACAAAATGAGCTTGAAGATCTACATCAAATATATGGTCAGCATAAGGTGCAAATTAATTGTGCAGCAGGAACTGGACAAATTAGGCATTGATTATTTGTATATAGATCTTGGAGCAGTAGAAACAGTAGAGCCCATTTCAGCTCAAAAACTCAATGATTTTAAGGAGAATTTAAAGCAAGTTGGATTGGAAATACTTGAGGATAAAAAAAGTATTTTAATTGATAAAATCAAAAATGTGGTTATTCAGATGATTCATCATGATGAAGAAGTTCCAAAAATGAATTTTTCAGATTTTATCAGTGAAAAGCTAGGTTATGACTATACATATTTGTCAAATATTTTTTCTGATGTAAAAGGCATAACCATTCAACAATTTATCATTATGCACAAAATTGAAAAGGTTAAGGAATTAATACTGTATGATGAGCTCAATTTGACAGAGATATCATACAAGATGCATTATAGCAGTGTTTCCCACCTTTCAAACCAATTTAAAAAGATCACAGGACTTACTCCCACATTTTTTAAAAAAATGAAAAAGATAAAAAGTGAAGTACTATAGAATCTGTATTTGCTGAATTTTATGATAAATAATTGATTTTGAATCAGATATAAAAGATCTATTTGAAAATGCCATAAACGGGTCTTCAGGATCAGTGGTTTGATGTTGTTGTGGGTATCCTATTCCTGTTTGATTCTATATTATGGGGCAGCTTTATCTAGGGTATATGCTGAAAAATAAGATCCTAAAGTGCATCCTGAGTATTATGCGATGGTAGAGGAAGAAAGAGAAGTGATCGTTGAAAAGGGTTGCGACAACGAAGGAGAAGAGGAATAAGAAAAATAAAGGGGAAATTTTACATTCAATCCCAGAATCAAGTCTGATGATCCTGACAAACAGGAGTAATTATAAAACTGTATTTGTGCGACAGCGGACGAAAATGTCCGTCTATAATTTTAACTTCTCCTTAAATCAGCCTCTGGGATTGTTTTATTACACTATTCTTTGGCACTGGTATTGAAAATAGGATTTGCAGTATTTAAAATTATTGTTTTTTATCAAAAGCAAAATACTGTATCATGTTTTACAACTATCTACTCATCGCCTGGAGAAATCTTTCGAAAAGGAAAGCCTACACAGCCATCAATATTTTTGGATTGAGCCTGGGTATCAGTTCCTGTCTCCTGGTATTTGCTTTGGTATCCCATATCAAAAGCTTTGATCAATATCATGCGAAAGCAAAAATCACTTACAGATTGGTTACTGATACTTTTGAGGGTTCAAGAGAATACCATTCACCGGGAGTGCCAGCAGTATTACCCACCGCTTTTAAGGATGATTTTTCTGGTATTGATGCATCAGTGCTTATCTCGGGTGGACACAATGGACTTATCACAGTCAAAGATGAAGAAGATGAAAAATACTTCATGGAATCAGGTATTGGTTACACAACTGATGATTTTTTTAAAGTTTTTGACAGAGAAATTATAAAAGGGAAATCGACTGAGTTCTTGAGTGAAGTCAATCAGGCGGTGATTTCTAAGAAGTATGCTGAAAAGCTTTTCGGCACCACCAGTGCAGTTGGACAATCTTTTCAGTTTCACAAAGGAGATATTTATTCCGTCACGGCTGTTATGGAGGATTTTCCGGAGAATACCGATTTTCCATTTGATATTTTTTTATCCTATGAAAACTTGAAGCAACAAAGAGAGGAAGGGGGCTGGCTAAGTATTTACAGTGATGATCAGTTTTATCTGGTCATTCCAGACCACAAAGCTAAAGAAAGTATTCAAGCTGGCTTGCCAGGTTTTGTACAGAAATATTTGGGAGAAAATACAATAATAAACAGGGCGCATAAGCTTCAGCCTTTGAATGAAATTCATTTTGATGAGCGATATACCAATTTTGGCTATCAGGTCACATCCAATTCTATCCATATTATGATTGGGGTAGCCTTTTTTCTATTGCTCACTGCTAGTATCAATTTTATCAATCTCAGTACAGCCCTATCCGGTAAGAGGGCAAAAGAAGTTGGCTTAAGAAAAGTTTTTGGTGGCCACAAGAGGCACATCGTTTCTCAATTTTTAAGTGAAACTGGGCTGATTTGCCTCTTTTCTATCTTTATTGCTTTTGTTATCGGAAGTCTTGCACTTCCTTATCTGAATGATTTTTTGGGAACAGAGGCCGATTATTCCATTATTTTCTCCCCAATCGGACTTTTGACAGTGTGCTCACTATGGTTGATTATCAGTCTGATCTCTGGCGCTTACCCTTCATTGACTATAAGTCAATTAAATCCTATAAAGGCAATCAAAGAGCAATATCAATCCAAACAGACAAGCTCCTATATGATGAGGAAGGGGTTGGTTGTGTTCCAATTTATGATTACACAATTTTTCATCATTGGTACCTTGGTTTTGGTGATGCAGATGAATCACTTGAGGTCAGCAGATATCGGATTTCAAAAAGATGCGATTGCATCTTTCTCTATTCCTGAGCGGAATGCGGAAAAATCAGATTTGTTGGCAGAAAGGCTTAGAAACCTTCCTGGTGTAGATATGGTCTCTGTTTCTTTTACGGAGCCTGCTTCCAGTTCTTCTTCTTCCACCAATGCGATAATCGTAGAGACAAGGGAAGAATACACGGTGCAGATCAAGCCTGCGGATTCCTACTACTTGGATACTTATGGCTTGGAATTATTGTACGGAGAAAACCTGGTCAAAGAAGATACCGTGAGCCGTTATTTGGCTACGGAATCTTTTGCCAAAAAAGCAGGATATGAAAATCCCGAAGATCTCTTGGGTGTTTTTGTCAATATTGGCGGGATAGATGCCCCTATATCGGGAGTGGTTAAGGATTTTTATGTTCGTTCACTCAAAAGTGAGTTAGAACCTACATTCATCTATCATAACCAGCATCTCTTCAGAACTGTAGGAATCAAAATCACAGATGCCAATGCGAACCTGGTGATGGAAGAGGCGGAAAAGGTATTCAAGGATTTGTATCCTGAATTTCCAATGCAATACAGTTTTTTGGATGAAAAAATCGCAAAGTTTTATGAATTGGAGGAAAGGATGACTACGCTCTTTATCATCTTTTCTTGCATTGCAGTAGCTGTGGGATGTATAGGACTGTATGGATTGGTTTCATTTATGGCAGCTATGAAAACCAAAGAAATAGGAGTAAGGAAGGTGTTGGGTGCCAGTTCGGCCCAAGTCCTTGCCATGTTTTCCAAAGAGTACATCGTCTTGTTGTTGATCTCATTTGCTATGGCAGCGCCATTGGCTGGCTATTTTATGGAAAAATGGCTGGCAGATTATAATTCTAAAATCCAATTGTCCTGGCAATTTTATGCAGTCTCATTTCTGCTGGTTGGATTGATTGCCATTCTCACTGTGGGTCATAAGTCCCTTCAGGCAGCATGGTCCAATCCTTCAAATGCGCTAAAAAGTGAATAGAAGCGAGAGACTAGAACCAAGATGCGAGAAGCGAGAGTCTAGAACCAAGATGTGACAAGCGAGAGACAAGAGCCAAGA
>NZ_REBN01000044.1 GCF_007692705.1 Mongoliibacter sp. | reverse complement strand
TTGCACAGATTTTATCGAAACACAATGCGGTAAGTTGGGCGCATACCAATCATTCCGGTGATTATGTAGAGCTTGCGACATATGGCCCTGGAAGTGAAACCATGCCAGGGTTTATCAAAAACTATGAATTACACAATTTCATGTTGGAAGCAACTGGAGTTAATCAAGGTAAATTTGCATTTATGACTGCATAAAATTTTCTTTCTCACCATTCATTGAATATTTAAAAATATAGAAGTGTGGCAGTTTCCCACACTTCTGTACTTGAAAAAAGCACAAGATCTCACTCTGCTAAACTTATTTATTAAAGTTATTTCGTTTGGTAGATAGTATTCAGAACATAAGTTATTTAACCTGAAGACTCCTGTATCGGAAAAATAAAAATCCTATTTAAGACAGGTAAGCCCAGATTAACCATCCTTTTTTCTCTGCTACTACCTTGTTTGGAGCTTGTCTGATAAGCAATTAAAGGACTGAAAAATTATTAAATCTGAAAAACAAAAGTATAATACAAAGTATTTTCTTTTAATAAGCTTTAAATTAAAGGAAGCAATATAGGCTAGCTTGAAAGGAAAATGAGTTGGTGGAAATCAAATATCAGCAAAAAATCGACTTTACTCACTGCAGTACTATTATTGTTTCAGCTTCAGCTTTTGATACTTCAGGCCTGTTATACCAATCCCGAATTTGAAGATGATCTATGTGGTGTCGTGAGAAGGGCTAATGTCATTGAAGTCAGCCAGGTATTTTTCAGTCCCTTCATCAATGGTCTTTACTCAGAAAAGGAAGATACTGTCAAAGTTGAAGACTTCAGGTTTAATTTTGAATTGGAATATGAGGCAATACAATCATCATCCCTTCACTTTCCGGGACAGTGTATTGCCCGAGATTGTGAACCCAAATTCAATGTGCAGAACATTTCAAATATTCAAATTCTTCTCAAGGAGCCATTCATGGATCTACCTCCAGGGACCGACATTGCCTATTTATTCAGATTTGCCGATGGTACACAACTGAGTAGATTCAGAGAATTCAATAGGATGAGCCAGTTTTTCACATTGACTTTTCATGGTGAAACCACCAGAGCAGAGAGGATGAAAACTGATTTCCTTATTTTTTTAAGGAATGGAGAACAGTTAAAATTCAGTTCCACTTCTCCATATATCATCAATTGACAGGTCAATTTGTCACCATGCCCTATTTCTCAGTTGCCTTTGGGTCATAAGTCAATTTTCCCAAACCATATAAGTACAGTACTTTTGAATACCTCAACATCAGAGGCATAAGGAGTAAATTAGCTGCAAGAACTGTCCATACATAGACCATCACCGCTGGTCTATCTAAGAAATAGCTTAATATTATTGAAACATTTACCATCAAGGCAACAGAAAAGGCATAACTGATATACATAGCTCCATAAAAAAAATCTGGCTCAGGAGTGATAGTTGCATCACATTCAGGACATTTTCCATGTATTTCTGACAGCTTTGCATAACTAAATACAGACGTGGGAAATAAATCCCCTTTTCTGCACCTTGGACATTTCGCCTGTAGCATGGCCATCCTCAAACTCCTTTCTTCCATATTTGAATTATTTGATTGCAAAAATAGCAACTAAACTGGTTTTAAATGTGACTATTAATACAATTAAAATACCATTAGAAAAGTTCTTGAATTGGACTCTTCGCATCATTTTTGCTATGTTTGCAATGTGTTACAAAGATTGAAAAATCATATCGCCATTAAATTCATGGTTTACCTGCTCTTGGTAAACTTTATCAATCTTTCTGCTAATTTTTACCATTCATCAGTTATTGACTCACCTCTCTTAGAAAATCATGACCCGATTGATTCTTTAGCAGAATTGGTTTTGGAGTATGTTTTCGAAATGGATGATGAAACAATTCCTGATACTGAAGTGCCGCATGAAAAGAAAAAATTTTCTGACATCAAGCTTCACTTACAAAACGAAGGGGTTGCCTTAGCTCAAGATTTTGATGATTCCGAATCCAGTCTCAATACATACTACTTAGAGATTTTTAAATCTATTAGCAAAGAGAACGATTCTCCACCTCCACAATTAGTCTGATTTTTTTGAAAAATCCTGCCGATTACTATTGGCGAAGCTCTCAATAAAGAGAGCGGTTTACTATTCTTCAAATTATTCAATAAACACAGACCAATGAAATACAGCATCATTTTGGGACTGTTGTTCTTTGTGGCTACCTACTATGTAAATGCCCAGGAAGACCCAGTTTCAGAAGAAATCATTGAAAAAAGCGATTCTATATCAAATAAGAAACTCATTGAAGAGTTGAAATATATCAAGCAGCCAGGCTTAGCAAATGCTGCCTCAAAAATCTATTCTGCAGACCGAAGGTATTCTTTTGCCGGCTTTACAGAAATCAATTCTGTAACCTACTTAGGAGAAAAAAATACTGGAGATGACATTGAGCTTTACTACACCAATCTTTACCGTTTTGGTTTTTACTTTGGCTATAAAATCACCGACAGGTTTATTTTCAATTCTGAAATACAGGCAGAATTGCTTCATGATGGCTTTAGAGAAGTTGGAACAGAACTCAACTTTGAGTGGATGTTCGATTATTTATTCCATCCAAGTTTCAATGTACGGGTAGGTAATTATCCCATTCCAGTAGGTTACACCAACATCAACGAAGAGCCAATAGCATTTTATTCTGTCAATAGACCGGAGGTGGAGAGAATCATACTCCCTACCCAATGGCTAGAGACCGGTGTAATGTTTTATGGTAATTTCTTGAAAAATCAATTGGAATATAACCTTGGTCTCACCAAGGGCCTGGATGCTTCCAATATGGTGGAAGGTACCTGGATCAGAAGGGGTAGGTTCCATGGCCTTGAAGTTCCAAGGGCTTGGGCTGCTAATGGCAAATTAGAGTATGTAGCTCAAGATGATATTAAGTTAGGTATTGCAGGGTATTATGGAGATGCAGGCAGAGGTTCTGACACACCTTCCGGACAATCATTTAATCCGACAGTTTCCCTCTATTCAGCTTTTGCGGGATATGAATGGGGTAACTTTTCTGTTTTTGGTTTGGCTATGCGCGGATCGACCACCCAGACAGACCGGATATTTGAATTTGACAATCAGGTGATGGGAGAAGAGACCTTTGGTTACTATGGAGAATTGAGATGGGATCTATGGTCTGCTTTCAAGAGTGAAAAAGACTGGAAATTGCCGATTTGGCTCAGGTACGAAAGACTGGATACCCACGCTTCTGTAGCAAGCAGTTTTGAAAACAGGGCATTTGATAGGCAAAATCTTGAGATTATAAGTGTGGGTGCTAATCTTCGCCCAAAAAGGAACCTGGTATTCAAGGTCAATTATCAATTCAGGGAAAATCTTTCCGAAAGCATTATTCCTGAAGCCAATAGATTAGAGCTTGGGTTGGGCTTTATTTTCTAAAACTATTTGGAAAATAAAGCAGTAAAAACCTACTGGTAAATGTAGAAAATTGACTGTGGTCAGTGTTTTAGGTTACCAAAATTTTATCAAATTTGCGTCCTTATTGTATACTGACAAATGAAAAAAGTACTGATTACCCTGGCCACATTGTTGGTTATTATCACGGTCAAAGCCCAAGATTCTGATAGTCTTCGGTTTGAAAGACTTTCCTTGGACAGCATGTTTATTTCTGAAGTTGAGGAGCCTAAAGGTGGGGAATTGAAACCCAAAATTCTTCATGCTGAACCTCTATATATTGACCTTATTCGTGATTTGGGTGCAAGAAAGGGAGAAAAAGAATGGAATGTAGGCTTTGGAATGTTCAATAAAAGGGATTTCAACAAATATGAAGCTTTGGTAGAATATGAATGGGCTCCTATAGACCGACTAGGCTTTGAAATCGAAGTTCCTGTTACCATTTTTACAGCAAGTGAGGGAACACCTGTAGATATTACCAGACCGGCCAATAGGATCGAATCTTTAAAATTGGCTACACAGTGGACTTTTTTGGTTTCGGAAAAAGCAAAGACTTCGCTGGCATTGGGCTATATTCATGAATTCGAATTTGTAGACTTAAACAAACTAGGTCAATCGGAGCTCTTTAAGGGTAATATTTACAATCCGTTTTTCATTGCGGCCAAACGCTGGGGTTTGAACTATCATACATTGGTCTATACAGGTCCTAGGATTGTGAAAGACTTTGATATGAGAAGGGAATTCAGTTATGAAGTCCATACCAACTTCCATTATATGATTACAGGTACAAGAAATTTTATAGGCATAGAATTCAATAAAGAATTTCATGAAGGAAAATTTGAAGCTGTCATGAGACCGCAGATGCGCGTAGGCCTTGCAGAAAACTTGATGGT
>NZ_REBN01000072.1 GCF_007692705.1 Mongoliibacter sp. | reverse complement strand
AGCAGACCTGGAAGCTTTGGTGACCACGGGCAGGGATTTTACGCTGGATGTGGGAATGGGCTTCGACCTCTATTTCAAGTATTTTAAATTTTCTCCGGAAGTTCGGTTCTCGCACGGTTTGGTCAATCTTTATAGACCTGAAGAAACAGATCCTGCGTTTAGAGATGTGATTTCAGAATTAAGGAGAAAGACGATAACCTTATATTTGCACTTTCAGTAAGAAAAAAAATAGTTAAAAAACACAGACCTGCTAGGTTCTCAAAACCTTGCAGGTCTTTTTATTTTTAAGTCAAAATTATTTTCGATACCTATTTCAAAAAAAAAGAGTACCCCGGTTTGAGGTACTCTTTTTGAAAACTTTGAATTTGATAAATCTATTCCTGAGGGATCAATTTGATCATTAAGCCTGTAGCTTCAGTTACCGCATAAATGTAACCATCAGGGCTTTGGGAAACCTGTCTTACCCTTCCTATGTCCTGAAGTAAGGTTTCTTCCGTGACATAATCAGTTCCGTCCAATTCTACTCTTGCGATCTGCTGACCAGCCAAACCAGCTACAAGGATATTTCCTTTCCATGCGGGATATTTGTCTGATGTGACCAAAGTCATACCACAGGTGGCGATAGACGGCACCCAGTAAGTTACCGGATCTTCAATACCTTCTTTTTGAGTTTCTTCAGAAATGACCGAACCATCATAGTCTATACCATAGGTAACTTCAGGCCAGCCATAATTTTTGCCTTTTTTGATCAGGTTTAGCTCATCCCCTCCTTTAGGACCATGCTCTACAGACCATAACCTGTTATTTTCAGCATCATAGATCATTCCTTGAGGGTTTCTATTACCATAAGTCCAAATAGAAGCGTTTGCTCCATCTTTCCCTACAAATGGGTTGTCAGAAGGGATACTTCCATCGTCATTGATCCTGTGGATTTTCCCATGATCATTATCCAACTCCTGGGCGTTTTTAGGTCTTGAACCTTTATCTCCATTGGAGAAATACAGGTAACCGTCATTGTCGAAAACAATTCTGTTTCCGAAGTGTCTTCCGCCTTTCCATTCTGGTCCGCAGACGAAAATTTCTTCAAGGTCTGTCAATGCGTTGCCATTCAGCTTTGCCCTTGAAATCACCAAAACTTCACCGTCTCCTTGTTCCCTGGAATAGGACATATACAACCAACCGTTACTTTCGTAATCAGGGTGTAGCGTGATATCCAATAATCCAGCTTGATTGACTTCCTTTACTGTAGGCATATTGCTTACTTTCTCGCCTGTAAATTCATCGTCTTTAAAAATCAAAATTTCGCCTTTCCTTTCGGTGACGAGCATTCTGCCATCAGGTAGCCAAGTCATACCCCAAGGATTTTCGAAATCTGTGAAAAGGGTATCTACTTTTATCTTCATTTTTTCAGTAGATATGGCAAAAGGATCTGCTTCTGTTTTAGATTCGTTTACCATGCCATTGCTATTTTCTTGGCATGCGGATATGCCAAGTAGAAGAGCCCCGACCAAAATAAAAGATATATTCTTTAGGTTTTTCATATGTTTTCAGTTGGTTTTTCTACAAACTTAATCAATTTTTTGCTGAATTGTTTGGGGCTTTTTACGGGCGGTGGAATTTTGGAGTGCAAACTCTTTAAATTGCAATTGAACCTAATTTTTAACTTAAAATCTTTAAGACAATATGAATAATCAGATTTGGATCATGACTTCTGCTTTTGATCAACTTGACCTGGATCAGACTGTAGAAAAGGCCAAAAACATTGGTGTACAGGGTTTGGATCTTTGTGTATTCAGGAAGGATGGAACCAGAGATGATTTTGTGGCAACACATCTGGATTATGAAAATTTTGGGCCTCAACAGGCTCATGAAGTTCTTGAAAAATTTAACCAGGCAAGACTCAGACTTTCTATCGGAGCTTTTGATAATTTAATCGGGGGAGACGAGGATCAAAAAGTTAAAAATCAAAATCACCTCCTGAAATTGATTAGGATGGCCTACTTGATGGGAGGAGATGAAAATGATGTCAAAGTAGGAACTTTTGTTGGCTATAATCATGAGTTGGGTATTCAGGAAAATGGTTTTGAAAAAAACCTTGAGGAGTATCAGCGGGTCTTTACACCTATTATCAAGTATGCTGAAGACCTTGGGGTGACTATTCTTTACGAAAACTGCCCCATGGAAGGCTGGAGGTCATCAGGTTATACCACTACCTATAATAATTTGCCAGGAGTATTGGCCGCTAGGAAAATCATGTACGAACTGATTCCAAGTCCCAATCACGGAGAAATATATGATCCTTCCCATGACATTTGGCAGCAAACAGATCCGATTTCTGTCATTAAGCATACAGAAATGGCCAGATTGAAAAGAATACATGTCAAGTCTACAAGAAACAACCCGGATCCTTTCTGGGGAAACATGTACCCGATGCAAAAAGTAAAACCCGAATGGGCAGAAAAGTCAGGCATTCCTTACAGCACCAATGAATGGGATAGGCACCATTATGAAGCTACACTTCCGGGTTTTGGTTTGGGAGATAGTATGGACTGGAGAAAATTTGTAGACACTTTAAAGGGGAGAGGATTTATTGGGCCATTTGAAATAGAAAACGAAGCGAAACTTTCAAAACAGACGGGAAATTTGGGAGCAATTGTTCAAGGATGTAAGGCCGCAGTTCAAAATCTTGCGCCTTTACTTTTTCCCCTTACCGATGACGGTTTTGTTTATCCTGAGACCGATATTTTGCCATTGAAAGAACCTTCAGCAAAAGATGTTAAAGTGATTACTATGGACAAACTTACCTAAATTATGAAAAGAAGAACTTTTATAAAGTCCACCATGGCACTATCAGCTGCCGCCGCCACACCAGCCTGGGCCATGTCTAACCCTGGGCTATTGGAAAGGAAATACCAAATTTCCCTGAACCCAGGGATGATCGGAGTAAAAGCAAACCTGGCTCAAACGCTGGATTATGCGATCAAGTATGGCTATGAGGCAATCAGTCCTTTCACAAATGAAGTTATGGAAAGCTATTCTTCTGAGCAATTGATAGCGCATGATGAAAAAATGAAGAAGCATGGGATTTCCTATTGCTCCGCAAATATTCCAGTAGAGTTCAGAAGGGATAAGGATACTTTTCAAGAAGGCTTTAAGCACTTGAAAAAGTTTTGCCAGACCATGGAGAAACAAGGGGCTACCCGTATCAATACTTGGATCATTTCTTCACATTCCGAGCTTACCTATATGCAAAATATGAAGGAGCATGGGGAAAGACTTGGTGAATGCGCTAAAGTAATGAAGGATCATGGCATCAAATTAGGATTGGAATACTTGGGAATGCGTACTATGCTCAACCAGAATAGATATCCTTTTATATCGAGCATGCAAGAATGTAGGGATCTCATTACTGCTACTGGACAGGATAATGTGGGTTTTGTGCTGGATTCATTCCACTGGTACTGCGCCAATGAAAGTTTAGCGGATTTGCGCAGTGTAAATCCCGATGAGATCGTAGTAGTGGATGTCAACGATGCCAGGAAAGGGTTAACTAGGGAGACACAAGTAGATGGGAAACGTGAACTGCCTTTGGCAACAGGGGTGATTCCTCTCAAGGATTTTATGCAAGGGCTGGTTGACATCGGCTACAATGGCACTATAAGGACAGAACCCTTCAACCAGGAGCTTAATCAAATGGATGATGAAAAGGCACTGAAACTTAATGTTGAAACATTACAAAAAGTTATCAGCCTAACTGCATAATGCTAGTCGTTAACGATCATGTATTCAGGGATAGGATCTAAGATTTTGTCTTTAAGGTCCTTCATATAAAAAACATGGGTTTTTCCTTCTTTGTCATCTAGTTCAATTCTTTCAAGCCTAACAGGTGTATCTCTAGGTCCATTGGGGTTGAAAAGAAGGTGATGAGATCCAAATCGTCTCCTGCATACGGACCTCCTGTTGGTGATTTTTTTACCATCAAGAGTTTCAAAAAACATCCTAAATGAAGGATCGTTATCCTGAGGCCTGTCATTAAGGGGACTTATTGCCCCTGAGGTTTCGATCAGGATAACATCTTGATTGTTGCTGAAATACCCCTCTTCTTGGGAAATTATGATTATAGACTCAATTTTTACAGGTCCAGTGTACATGGGAACATCCTTGACCAATTCAAAACTGTAATCCATTAATTCTTTGTCAAAATTCCTAGGTAAAATATTGAATTGACGGTCATTTGGTCCACGGAGATAATAAGAGTTCATTTGATATTTCCCATATGGATGGTGGGGAGGTACATATTGAGGAAAGTGGAAGCCTATAAAGTAGTCCCCTGTCCTGAAGCTTCCTGAGGATGAGGCCCTGACCTGTACACCATCTTTGTGAATAAAGTCCGTTGTAGTGCTGATGCCTCCCTGAGCTTTGGTTGCTGTTTTGGAAACAGTGTAAAAGAAAGTGTAGTGTAACCCGTTAGGAGCTGCAGGAACCCTTTCCGGAAAAAAGGGTGATATGTAAACGGGTTCAGGTGGAGCATCGTCCAAGGCTGGCCAAGTTTCCATTGTAATTCCTGTAGGGAACCCTTTTTCCTCTAAATGCCTTGCTTGATACTCTCTTACATTACCGAGTTTGTCTGACATCCTCATTCTGCTAACCCTGTATTCTCTGGCGTAATTTCCCGTTTGCATATTCCATCCCAGCTGAGCGGTGTAGGTGCCTTCAAATGCATCACCCTCCCTAAGGTGGAAGAATAGGGATTTTCCTGGACCAGAGAAATCCGGAGCTTGCATGTCAATTCTGATTTCATCGACTCCGGATTCGAGGTCTTGGGCCTGGAGTGTTACCAAAACATGGTCTTGCCCCTGATCACGATCAAAATGTGAAGGGGAAAATTCAAGAGAAAGTAGTTTAGGAGGGCTTAAGTCAGGGTTGGGTATACTGGCATCTACTCCTCCAGAAACGGTGATGTTCATGTCCCGGGCAAGTCCCCGAAAAGTCCTTTGCCCCTCAATATCCCAATCATGATGGGTGTACAAAACTATATTTTCTACAAAAGGCATTCCCGGACCCTGTGGCTCATAGGTGACCCAGCCTCCCAAAGAAGGGTAATAAACCTCCAATAAGTAGTGGGGAATCAAACGGTTTTGATCAGGCCTTGCGATAAAAGTTCTGACAGTTCTAGCAGGAATTCCTAAATGTCTTAAAATAGCAGCGGGCAAGTGAGTGAAACCAATACAGTTTACAGTTTGGTTGTCCAAGGATTCAAGGGCTGAAGGAACCTCATTCGGATTCCCCCACATGAGGTGGCCTCTATTCCATCTTAACACTTCAAAGACAACTTCTTTTGCTGTAGGTTGACTGAGTTTGGATGTGATTTCTCTGGCAAGCTGATGAATTCTAGGGTCCTTGCTTTCTATTTTTGGACTGGGAGAAAGGTAGCGTTTGTCCAGTGAAGCGGGTATATCTTTCATAGGAAAGGCATCTTCAGGTGTAGGCATTCTGTCAGCCAGAGTATTTACAATTTCTACCCTGTTATCTTCCATTCTTCTGATTTCGGTAGCGTAATTCAGGCTTTGGTAAGATTGCATTTCCGGAAATCCGCTCAAAGGACTCACAATCACATATATTTTGGATATACCGTCAATGTTGGTTTTTTCCAACATATCCTCCATTTCCACTTGGGTGTCTTGGGCAAAAATATTTCCAACAAAAAAAGCAAAAAAACAAAGAGTCAACTTACTAAAAATGCCAAGTCTATTTAGATTCATTTGATCCCATTTTGATGAAACAAAATCTAATTTAAAAATTCTAAATTTAAATAATCCAGCAGATGTGTAAAAACAACACCTGAGTGAGAATCTGTCGCTTATAAGTGGTTGATCTTGGTTTGGCCCGTTAAAAATTTATTAATCCTAAATTCAAACTCTTGTGAGTTTGATTGGATAAGAGCCGGATGCATTCCACTGGCAGACATAGATGTTTTCATCTTGGTCAATGCATACATCATGACAATGTTTGAAAATAGGTTCTTTTTGAATCATCAGCTGCAGTTCCCCATCCAAGTATTTTGGTTCAGTGCCGCCTGGATTGGATACTACTTTGTCATTTTCATCCAGTATGGTAACAAAGCCTGAATTGTCCATCTGTTCCAGGTATTTGGTCCGAGACCAACAAACCCCGGCATAAAGATTTTGGCCATGAATCACTGGCCTGCAGACAAATGCACCTGGTAAAAATATAGTTTCAAGGTACTCACCTTCCAAAGTAAACCTTTTAAAGGAATTGTGGCCGCGGGAAGTACAGAGTAATGTTGGCGTACCACCTTTACGTTGGTCAATCGAGATGCCATGCACTGTTTTAAACTGTTCATCACCATGACCATCACCACCGAATTTCCGGATGAAATTCCCACTTGAATCATACTGTAATACAAATTGAGATCCGTAGCCATCTGTAATATAAAGGTCTCCATTTGGAGCAACGCAGGTTTCAGTAGGTGTCCATGGCATTTTTTCTGTGTAAATACCCTTTGTAATAGGAGAAGGTATTTCAGTTATTATTTTCCCTTTCAGGTCTGTTTTGATCACCCTTCCTCCGTTATCGGTAATCCATAAAAATTCTTCCCCACCTTCATTGACTAAACTTAAACCGTGGGCTGCCGGTAAATTCAGTGTCCAGGTATCCAGTAATTTGCCTGACTGATTGTATATAATGATGTTGTTTTTGGGTTCATCAGTGACCATAAATAACCTACCCTTTTTATCCATTACCATTTCATGGCAATTTTGAACGGGCGTTTTATTTGGATCTAGGTTTCCCCATGAGGGATCGACTTTATATTTGAAATCCCCATGTCCTATAAGGGTGTCTTTGGAATTTGAAAAGGATAGATTGGGCTTTAAGGTCATGGCTAGTCCGGTTATTGCGCTTAGTTTGAGGAAACTTCTTCGGTGAAAAGGCATAATTATATAATGAATGCTCCAGAGCAATTTAAGAATAAAATAATTCTTACTTCGTGAGGGCAGATTGATATTTAAAAAACCTATCAGGTTTTTTATCAGCATTCAAAATGAAGTCCTTTGACTCTGCTTTTAAACCCAAGAGGTTTTTTCGGGAATTTGAATTGATGAAGTGAGCTTAGTGTTGGTTATTTGATTTTTTTAGGCTTTAATTCTTCAAAGAAAATGTCATCATTGGGTACATTGAAGTCCATTCCTGTTACCTCCTGTTTGTTGTTGATCATAAACTGTAGTGTTCCAAAATCAAACCAGGCATGTTTTTCATCCCATTTAATTTCAAAGGTGTCGTAATGCCAGTGTTCCAAAGTGGCAGACAGGCGAGGAGCATCTTCAAAATATAGCCTCAATTTATTGTTTTCGATTTTCACTTCTATTATGCCATAAATATCTGATTGGTATTTCCCAGCGTAGGCATTCCTTTCTACTGTCCCCTTAGTGTTTTTGACTTGGGTTTCTTGAATTTCAGTGATTCTATTGTCGTTTTTATCAGCTTTTTTTCGACGGGCCAACATGTCATCCGACCAATCCTTATTTCCAGTTTTCAAAAACCGGTCAAGTGCATAATAGGTAGCTGCCATAATCGGACTTTGATGTCCATTGGTCAGGACTACCACGCCTAACTTTTCTTCAGGGATCATACTCACGGCGGTAATCATCCCGTCATACCCACCTGTGTGCCCCACCATCATCTTTCCATGGTAATCGCCCAAGGTCCAGCCTAACCCATACCCGTTGAAATGCCTGCCCAAATCATTTGGTTGTGTGTGGTCTACTGGATGCACATTATGCATAGACCAAACCATATTCCTGGTTTCTTTTGTCAGCAAAGTATCCTGCCCCAATATTCCATGATTCATGTTGAAAATCATCCACTTTGAAATATCTTCTACTGAAGAGATTAATCCGCCCGTAGCTGCAATTGTCTCCCAGTCTTCAAAAGCAATTGGGAAATTCTTTTCACCTTCTCTTCCATGCGGAGTAGCTACATTTGTGGTATTGATCAAGTCCTTTGCAGAAGTAAGGGTGCGGTCCATTCCCAAGGGTTCCAGGATGCGTTCTTTTACATTGTCAGCCCAGCTCTTTCCACTCACTTTTTGGATGATTTCGCCTGCTGTAATATACATGAGGTTTGAATATCCATACCCAGCCCTAAAGTCATACGCTTGTGGGAGTTTCCCAGCCCTCCTGATAAAGTCTTCGGCAGTTCCTTCGTTTTTATACCATATTACATCTCCACTGAATGTGCCTAATCCAACCCTATGGCTGAGGATATCCCTGATGGTGACCTGACTGCTGATCCAGGGATCATCAAAGAGTGAAAAATAGGGAAGGTGATCCTTTACCCTGTCATTCCAGTCTAATTTACCTTCCTGCACCAGCATGCCAATGATAGCGGAAGTGAAAGCCTTGCTGTTGGAGGCAATGGCATATAAAGTGTTTTCATCTGGCTTATTGGATTTGCCTACTTCTTTGGTTCCATAGTTACCGGTAAAGACGAGCTCACCGTCTTTGACTATTCCTATACTGGCACTTGGGACATCCCAGTCTTTAACCATTTTTTCAAAATACCTGTCGACTTTATTAAAGTCGGGTAAGCTTTGTGCGTCAATGGACTTGACAAAGAATACAAGAAAGACAGAAAAGAGTAGCAGTTTTTTCATAAGTGAGTTTAGCATTTATTTCTCCAATTTATCAAAAGCCATCCTTATCATAAAACAGTCTGATGAATTTTTAAAAATCCTGGATATCTCATAAAGTTTCAAATTAAAAAAAACTTGTTCAAAGAGCTTGAGTCGAGGTTTTTACTGCTTTGGTAATGCTGTTTATGCGTGAGGAGTTATCTTTTTTCAAATTAATTTTTCAATTCCGCAATCCAAACAGTCAAGGGTGCTCGTAGTTAAGTCCATATTAGAACCAACTATTAAAATTTATGAAAAATTTAATGAACTTAAACAAAATTGCGACGGCACTATTAGTAGCCGCCTCGGCATTTACTTTTTCATCCTGTAATGATGATGAAATGGAACCTATGCCAAGCATGCCGGGAATGGAATCCTTCGAATATGCATTTAATGAAGGTCAATTATTAAACAGCCCAGAAACCGCATATGATGGTGATGGAGGTGGAGACCACCCAAGAAACCTTTCTGCAAAGCTCGATATAGAAGAGATGGAAAATGGAATGGCCAGGGTTACAGTGACTTTGGAAAATGGGGTCAATGGTTTAGAATATGCTGTTCACGCACATGATGCAGCAGACCCATCTACTACACCAAACGGAACACCTTACAATGAAACTCCAAATGGAGATGTCTTTGCTGGAATGATATCAGTTTCCGGAGGTTCAGGAAGTAGAAGTGTAGAAACAAATGTAAGCTATGACTTCCTTATCAATGATTATGAAGGCTTCTTTGTGGTTCATGATCCTACGCAGGCTATAAGTACCACAGATTTGACTACCTACTTGATCTTAGGTATTTTCGGACAGGACCTAGCTGAAGGAACTCCTACTTTGAGGACTGCTGAATTCGATTACACCTTCAATGAAGGACAGGTATTGGATAATCCTGATATTGCTTACCAAGGTGAACATCCAAGGGATTTGACAGCAAGAATAACTGTTGAAGAAAAAATCGATGGTACATCCAGTGTGACAATAACCTTAAACAATACCTTGGATGGCGAAACTTATCCAGTTCACGCTCATGATGCTGCAGATCCTGCAACAACGCCTAATGGTACTCCATACAATGAAACACCAAATGGTGATATATTTGCAGGAGGTATAGCAGGCAATGGAGGTACAGTTTCTGCGAGCAATGACCTTGAGATTTCTTTCAATGAGCTGACCAGGAATTATGAAGGGTTCTTTGTAGTGCATGATCCAACTCAGGAATTGAGTACGACTGATCTAACCACTTATTTGATTTTAGGTCTTTTCGCAAGATAAAATTTGTGTGGTAATTAAAAGATTATCTTTAATAGAGATAATCATTCCAAAGCCTGATTGAAGTCAATCTTCAGTCAGGCTTTTTTGTTTTTAAAAAAAAGAGGCCAGCAAATCAGCTGGCCTCTTTTTGTGGAATTAATAGTTGGTTTAGTATTATGGTCATTCACTAGACAAGTACTATGCCATTTATGGTTTTACTTTTAATAATCATACAAGTAAATGACCACTCCAATTCCAGGTTGTATCCAAGTAAGTGCTGATCGTGTTGGTTCATAGGCAAAAGTTCCGCCACCTTGAGGTTCAGGTTCAAAAATGGTCCCGTTTTTAAGTAAAAATTCAGTCCTTCGAGACTCCTGGTAAATGCATTTTATTTCAAAATACCCGTGTTCTTGCTTTTTGAATGGGATTTTTATACCAGCACCTAAACGCACTGCTCTTATCCAATTTGAAAAGTCTCTCTCTTCTTCAATGGGGTCTTCAAATCTACTTTCTCTTATTTTGTAGCGGGTAAAAAGGTAATTGGCACCGCCTTGAACTTCAACAAAAGGTTTTACTTTCCATAAAACTTCAGGTAGGTATCGGAAAACGGCCATTAGAGTAAAGAGATTATTGTTTCTCCTAAGCCGCAATTCATCAGAAAACCCTCTGTAGAGGTCTGTCCTTTTTTCCAGTTTGGTACCATAAATTCCGTACCCAAAATTAATTCCGAGGTCTATGGGTAAGTTCCAGAACTCATATAGTACTAGGGTATTGAATTCCGGGAAAATGGTGCCGCCTGCTTCTTGGTGCAATTCAGCTATAGGAATACCAACATTAGACTGAAACCCTAAACCCCAATTCTGAGAAAATAAAGGGTTGTAAATAAAGAAGATCAGTACTAGAAAATTAGCTTTTTTAAGGCTCATATCTGTTGATATTTGCTTTAAAGATACTTGGAAAATGTAAATTATATAAAAAGTTCTTGAGTAAGAAGAAGTGCAATTTTGCCAGTCACCAAATTTTGATTAAAGTTAAATAGCGCTCTAGAACCAATATATAATAACTATAATGTGTAAAGCAGTTGAATGAATGGTTGCTGGTACCATTCCATTGATGCATTTTTTAATTATCTTCAGGCATGGACAAAAGAACCTTTCTTAAAAACTCCAGTCTAGTGATCGGTGCTGCCATTACGGGCACTTGGAATTCATGTTCACCAAAAAAATCAGATACTCAAATGCAGGAAGTCATTAAAAACTGGGCTGGAAACCTGGAATTCAGTACCAATCAAATACACTTCCCTGATTCTTTGGAAAAGGCTCAGCGGCTCGTTCAAAAGTTGCCGAAATTACGGGTATTAGGTTCTAAGCATTCCTTCAATACAATTGCTGACTCCACAGTAAATCTGGTTTCTACTGAAAAACTCAACCGGGTTATCCAACTTGATAAAGATAATGCTCAAGTAACTGTCGAAGCGGGGGTCAAGTATGGAGAACTTTGTGAGATGCTCCATGAAAACGGATTTGCTCTACACAATCTGGCCTCTTTGCCGCATATTTCCGTGGCAGGTTCTATTGCCACAGCCACCCATGGATCTGGATTGGAGAATGGGAACCTTGCCAGCAGTGTATCAGGATTGGAGTTTATTAACGGAAAAGGAGAGTTGATTGAATTAAAGAAAGGTGAAGCGGATTTTGACGGGGCAGTAGTAGCCTTAGGTGCTTTAGGTATGGTTACAAAAGTTACGCTTGACCTTGTGCCTACTTTTGAGGTGGCACAAGTGGTTTACAGGCAGATGCCAGTTCAGGCACTCGAAGAGAATTTCTTGAAGATTATGTCGGAGGGTTATAGTGTAAGTTTGTTTACAGATTGGACTACAGATACCATCAACGAAGTATGGGTCAAGAAAAAAGTTGAACCAGGAAAAGACACTCATTTTGAGGAGGAATTCTTCGGGGCAAAACAGGCTGAGTCTAATATACATCCCGTGGAAGGTATGGATGCACAAAGCTGTACAGAGCAAATGGGAGTGCCAGGGCCGTGGTTTGATAGACTCCCCCATTTTAAAATGCAATTTCAACCCAGCGCAGGAGAAGAGTTACAATCTGAATATTTTGTTTCTATTGAGTATGCCTTTGATGCATTCAAAGCTGTAGAAGAATTGGCAAGTCGCATCAGTCCACACTTGTTTGTTTCAGAAATCAGAACTGCCAAGGCAGATGATCTATGGCTAAGTACCTGCTATGGAAGGGATTCATTGATTATCCACACCACCTGGAAGCAGGAAATTCCAGAAGTCATGGAGCTTTTGCCGGAATTGGAGGCCAAATTGGCTCCTTTTGCGCCAAGACCACATTGGGGCAAGCTCTTTACCTTGGACCCTGAGTTTGTTCAACAGCAATACGAAAGGATGACAGATTTTAGAAAGCTAATGCATACTCATGATCCTGAAGGTAAATTCAGGAATGCATTTATTGATAAAAATTTGGGGCCATTAACTTAACAGGGTCCCCTCGTAAAATACTTTTGGAATAGTGGTGGAAATTGAAAGAAACTTCCAAAGTAAAACTTTGAAAAAGATCATACTTTACAGTTAACGATCAACTATTGCCCATCACATGTAAATGGTGTCACGTCCTGATTTTACTTGATATTTTTTTCAAAGCCCTAACTTTATTTGTAAACGCTACCATTATATCGCCGAAGGCTTATATCTATTATATTTCGCGAAGCATATATCATTGTAACATTCAGAAAATCGTCAACCGTATTTCATATCTCCTTTTATTTTTCAAATATCACCTGATCTGGATTCACCCTAAACCTTTCCCCATAAATGCCTTCAGGAAGTCCTTTTCCGCAGGCAATAATCATCGATATTTCAGCAGATGCAGGCAAATCCAATAGTTTTTTAACCCTTTTAGAATCAAAGCCCTCCAATGGGCAGGTGTCATAGCCTCTAGACTTCATGGCATACATAAATGTCATGGCGGCCAAGGCCACACTTTTATGTACCGAAATTCGGACATCAGTCTCTGACACCTCTCTCACCATAGGTCTTTTAAGTCCTACAAACCAAGCGACCAACTGCTTGATTGGTGACCAAAGTGGATATTTGGCGTAAAGCTTGGGGATTAATTTCCCATAGTAAGACAAAACCTGTTTTTGCTTTTTAGGATCCGTTCCATTATAGTTTTTCTTTACCTGCTCATAATTGGATTTTGTGGTTTGTTTCCAGTTATCCCTTCTGGCAACCACCACGACCAATTCCCTGGCTGTCTTTGCTGCTTTTTGCTTCATGCAGATTTCCGCTAAGGGGTCCTTGAGTGGGGAGGATTCCGGTACCCTATAGAATTCCCATAATTGTAGATTGGAGCTGTTTGGGGCCAAGGTGGCCAACTCCAGGCAATCCCTAACCACTGAATGTTCAAAATCACCTTCTTGGTCGAATACCCTTACAGACCTTCTGGCCTCAACTATATTGAAAAATCCTGCTTCCTGTATTAAATTCTTCATTTGGTCAATTTTATTAACTTAATGTTTAAGCTTTTTTTAGTTTTGTTAAGAAACCAATTTAAAATTATACTAATTTACCAGCAACTATTTATTCTGACCCTATGGTTTTGCAACTAATTAAATTAGAACTTCTCAAAAGCATGCGATCGACCTCCTTTGCAAAATCTGCATTGGTAGCGATTTTTTTAGGCTTTTTGGCAATTGTTCTTCTGGCTTATGTACTCTTGTTGGGTATAGTGCTGAAAGATGTGCTGGAGAAAGTACTCGAAAGTCAAAATGCATACGAGACACTCAGCGCAGGCTTGATCTACTTCTTTCTTTTCGAATTTATGTACAGGTACTTTACCCAGCAATTGCCCGTCATGGAGTTGGAGCGGTTCCTGCATTTACCGATTAAAAAAAGCAAGATCATCCGCTTTTTATTGGGGCGTTCTTTTATTTCACCCTTGACCGTCATCGCACCTTTGCTTTTCGGTCCTTTTGCCTACCGCGAAGTTTTACCACGTTTTGGTGACATAGCCGCAATTTCATGGATCGCCGCTATAGTGCTGACGAGCTGGTCGCTGCATTGGCTGATGCTTTGGTTCAAACAAAAGTTTGAAGATAGTCTGACAGGAATTGGAATCGTGTTTTTGGTACTTTTGCTAGGTGTTGGTTCTACTTATTTAGGTTGGTATAACCTGGGGGAAATTATCAAGCCGGTTTTTGACTGGTCCTTGACTTCTCCTATTCCTGTCTTATTGTTATTGGGTGTTTGCTTTGCTTTGTATCAAATGGCCTTTACCTATTACAGACAGAATGCCTATTTGGAGGATTTGTCTCAGGAGGAAAATATCCGCTTTGCCAATCAGGATCTTGGATTTTTGTCAAGGTTTGGTTTGGCAGGGGAGTTTGCCAACTTAGAATGGAAGCTTATCATCCGACACAAAAAACCTAGAACTTATCTCATGCTTGCCGGATTTTTCCTTTTGTATGGTTTGGTGTTTTATAATAACCCACAATATGCTTCAGAAGAGGGATTCAGTCATTTGTTTGTATTTGTGGGCTCCTTCATTACTGGAATTTTCATGTTGCAGTATGGGCAACTCTTCCTAAGTTGGAACTCTGCTAATTTTGATTTTTTTCTTCAAAAAAGAGAAGGTGTAGAAGCTTTGATCAAGGGGAAGTATTTGTTGTTTATTGTGGTTTCCATCATTTGTTTGCTGGCATCTATTCCCTATGTATATTTTGGATGGGACATACTGCTGATTCATTTGGCTACTTTCCTTTTCAACATGGGCGTGGTCATGCATTTGGTGGTATCACTTTCCCTCTGGAAACCAAAACCTATGGACCTTAATAAAGGGGCCATGTTCAACTATGAAGGAGTCGGTATCGCTCAGTTCCTGATGATTATCCCTATGATGATTGCTCCCTATGCGGTGTACCTTCCTTTTTGGTGGTTCTTTCAAAATCAATACGTAGGATTGGCAGCTTTGGCAATTGTTGGAATGGCCGGTATTATAGCATTCAAACCGCTATCACGATTACCTGTGCAACGCGTACTCAAAAATAGATATGAAATTTCATCCTCATTCAGACAAGAAATATGATTAATATAGAAGGACTTAAGAAGCAATATAAAGAAACGGTGGTACTGGATGTGCCAAGCCTGTTCATTCCTAAAGCAGAATGCTTTGGACTTGTAGGAAACAACGGTGCCGGTAAAACCACGCTATTCAGAATCATCCTTGACCTGGTCCGCGCTACGGCGGGCAGTGTCATGATAGATGAGGAAGATGTCAGTCAATCTGAAAATTGGAAATGGAAAGTCGGAGCATATCTCGACGAGCACATGTTACTTTCTTACTTGACGCCAGATGAATATTTTGAAGCCTTGAGAAAAATGTACAGGATGTCTGACGCTGACATGACCTTACACCTGGAAAGGTTTCACGAGCTTTTCAATGATGAAATTTTAGGGAAAAAGAAGTATATAAGAGACCTTTCCAAGGGAAACCTGAAAAAAGTGGGCATTGCTGCGGCCCTGATGGGTAATCCGGAAGTTGTGTTATTGGATGAGCCTTTCGAAAACCTAGACCCTAGTTCTCAAAACAGGTTGAAGAAATTGATTATTCAGGAAAAAGAAAATTCCCAGATCACTTTTCTGATTTCAAGTCATGACCTGAATCATGTAACCGACATTTGCGAGAGAATAGTCCTTTTGGAAAAAGGTCAGGTTATTAAGGATATCAAAGAAAAGGAATTGATGGTAGCAGAGTTGAATGCTTATTTTGGAACCTAAAACAGGTTTTTGAAAAAAGTTTTTACAAAAAATGTGTAATTGTATCGATTAAAAAGAGATTTACCGGAATGGTAAATCTCTTTTTGATTGTAGACCACTGAAATGTTCTGAGCTGTACTGAAGGGTTGCTTTCTGGCAAATGACAATAATTTTTTCATCGGCATTCCAAGCTTGGGTATAGATGCACCGTTGATGGCCACAGCTATTTCCTCATCGTTACTCAAGATGTCGATCTGGAAATTCTCTCCCTCTATATGCAGGTCAGAAATCAGCGCTACTTGTTTCATTATTTTTCTGTTGTGGAGATTTTTAATTTCCCGCTGATTCTCCAATTGGTGACATCATTGGAACCTACTTCTCTTGGGACCCCAAGGACAAAATCTTCAAACTCATAGGAGATCACTGCTCCTTTTCCTGTTAGTTTTTCGTAAAGACCAATAGCCAAATCCGGCCAAGACTGAATGTTTCCTTTTGATTCTGACATAGTTAATTTTTTTATGGTTTAGTATGTACTTAACAGATTCACTTTGATATTGTTTTTTGTATTTTAAAAGATGGGATACGAAATATTGCATTTTTATGATTGTCTTGGATTAGGATGATTGAAGTCTTATTTTTCAATATTGAATTGAGACATCCGTGAAAAAAGAAAGAAGAGCATTTATTAAAAAAATCGGTTTGGCTTCTCTGGCGTCTGCCTTGGGGGCTGAAATTGTATTCGGCAACAACATGCCTAAGGGATATGTACCAGTTTTGTTGGAAGAGCAGGAGAGCCTAAAGTCTTTGGGTAAAGATCCTGCGCTGAAAGTGTTGAATGACAAGCCTTGGAATGTGGAAACACCAATCCACTTACTGGATGATAAGATTACTCCTGCAGAAAAAATGTTTATCAGGAATAATGGGCTTTTACCTGAAAAAATAGATGTTTCCAACTGGACACTGACCATTAAAGGAGAATCGGTAGAGAAGGAGAAAAGCTATACCTTATTAGAATTGAAAAGTAAATTCAAATCATACACCTATCAATTGACCTTGGAATGTGGAGGAAATGGAAGGAGTGAATTCTACCCGCCAGCCGAAGGCAACCAATGGGGGCAAGGTGCTGTTTCTTGTGCAACCTGGACAGGTATTCGACTCAAAGATCTGTTAGAAGACGTGGGGATCAAAAACGATGCAGTGTATGTAGGATACCATGGTTCAGACACCCACCTGAGCGGTGATCCCTCAAAAGAATCTATTTCGAGAGGTATTCCAATTTCCAAAGCAAGGCAGGATGAAACATTGCTTGCCTTCCAGATGAATGGCAAAGATATTCCTTTGGCTCACGGTCATCCCTTGAGGTTGGTTGCAGGAGGCTACCCTGCTTCTGTTTCAGGCAAATGGTTGAAAGCCATTTCTATCAGGAACAAAGTTCATGATGGTTCCAAAATGGAATCCCCCTCCTACAGGGTTCCCATTGAGCCTGTAGAGCCTGGAGAAAGGACTTCAGATGATAATATGCAGATCATCGAGTCCATGCCAGTAAAGTCTCTGATCACTTTTCCTAAATCCGGTGCAGAGTTTTCTTTGGGAAAGAACCTTGCCATCAAAGGACATGCCTGGGCAGGGGAAAAGGAAGTTACTAAAGTAGCTTATTCCATAGATTTCGGTACAACCTGGCAGAACTGTCAATTGGATGCTCCTGTGAATAGGTTTGCCTGGCAGCATTTCAAGGCCAATATCAAGTTCCCGAAAAAAGGATACTATGAAGTTTGGGCCATGGCTACAGATGATCAGGGGAGGAGTCAGCCAATGATAGTTCCAGGGTGGAATCCGAAGGGCTACCTCAATAACGCTTGCCATCGAATAGCTGTAAAAGTAATATAGGATGGAAGGAGCAGATATCAGGAAATTGATGACAGCCATTTCAGCCTTAGGGCTGATGATGGTTTTTCTAGTGATTTCAGCCATTGGGTTAATCCTTATGGTACAGTATCAACCTGAAATCTTAGCGGGATGGTTTGCTAACTCCAAGGAAGAAGTTGTAGCTCAAGAAGATGTTCCTGTCGATGTAGAATGGACCTCAGAAAAACTGGAGGAAGTGGGTTTGGTGGAGGGAGAAGGGTTACAGTTGGTCTTGGCCAATTGTACCAATTGTCATTCAGCCAAGTTGGTGACTCAAAACAGGTTTACCCGTGAAGGCTGGATTCAGGTAATCCGTTGGATGCAGGAAACCCAGGGATTTTGGGATTTAGGTCCTAATGAAGATCCTATTGTGGATTACCTTTCTACCCATTTCGCTCCTGAGGCCAAGGGAAGAAGGAAGCCACTGGAAGTGGAGTGGTATAGTTTGGAGTAGTGGGGAATTCAGGCTGAACTTGTCCCGAATCGGGAGAAAGAAAAGAAAATTTTTAGCCCGCTGATTTCGCAGATTAGCGCAGAACTTGTCCGTAATCGGGAGGATTTTGTTTTTATCGAAAGTGGGAAGCAAAGGATATAATAATTGATGCGCTAATAAGCAGACATCGTTAAGAACCAAAAAAGACTTTACCTTGTCATGTCGAACGCAGTGAGACATCTTATCCCCTTTGTATTGGGTGACAAACTGGTGTTTGCTTCTGACAGACCGGGAGGAATGGGAGGTTATGACCTCCATTATGCCAAGAAAACAGCAGATGGCTGGTCCAATCCCATCAACTTTGGACATCCCATCAATTCAGAGTTTGACGAATACCGACCTGTCGTATCAAGTGCTTATTGGTTTTTGAATAACCTAATGATATTCTCATCCAACCGACCGGGAGGTAAGGGTGGCTTTGATTTGTATTATGTTGGTGTTCCGAAATAACGGATGAACTGACGAATTGAGGAAAAAATAACTATTGAAAGTTAGATTGTGTAAAGGTGTAATTGATTAACCGCGTAACTGTTTAATTGATTAACTGACATGGATAATTACCCCTTCTCCAATTAACTTAAGATAGGTAGGTCTCAAATTTTATCCTTTCTTCACCTAAATTAAACCCTTGAACAACCTCGAACCCAATTCTAAAATCTAAAATCTAAAATCTACAATTTTCATCCTTCCTCTGTCACGTCCTGATTTTTCTTGACACCTGCTGATTGTTTTTATATCGTCCGTGCCGACGGCACTTTTGAAACTAACTTTTGTTCTTTAAACCCGGCAATAAATTGCCGGGCTATTATATCTGTCATGCCGATGGTATTTACTCTTCTCGTCTATCGCATCTCGCCTCGATCCCTGAGCTAAGTCGAACCCTTTCGTCCTTCCTCCCTCATCCTTCATACTTTTGTCACGTCCTGATTTTTCTTGACACTTTTTATATGGTTTTTCTTTTATTTCAAC
>NZ_REBN01000088.1 GCF_007692705.1 Mongoliibacter sp. | reverse complement strand
CGCCATAGCTCTGATTAAACATTAAGATGAAAATTCAATCTTTCACGATTTTTCTCCAAATTGGAAAATAAAAGCCTATAGACCTATGAGCTTCAAAAAATATTCAATTGTCATTTCCCTTCTTTTTTTCTTTTTGATACAGGATTCATTTTCTCAATCTTCTTCATCACCTAATATCCTCTGGATATCTGTTGAGGACATCAGTACATTACTTCCTGCTTATGGAGACAGTAGTATCAAAACCCCAAATATTGACCGTTTGGCAAATGAGGGAATTACCTATACAAATGCTTTTGCTACAGTGGGTGTCTGTGCTCCTAGTAGAAGCAGTATCATAACAGGTATGTATCCAGTCAGTATAGGTTCTCACAATATGCGGACAGGACCTCACTATGCCTTCAGAGAACCTGAAGATGAAACCTATAAGGATTATTATGGAGTCAAAGACATCAAAGGCAGGAATGTACCGGAATATGCCACAGTTCCTCCTCCATTTGTCAAATGCTTTACAGAATACTTACGTGCGGAAGGGTATTATACTAGCAACAATGCTAAAACAGACTACCAATTCAATTCTCCCATCACAGCCTGGGATGCAATAGGAAGGGAGGCCACCTATAAAAACAGGGAAGAAGGTCAGCCATTTTTTGCGGTATTCAATCATGAAATTACACATGAATCCAGAATTTTCATGAAAAAAGAAGATCCCATGTTGGCGGATAAAAGCAGCGTTCACATTCCTAAATACTTTCCTGAAATGCCTGTGGTCAGGCAAGATGTGGGGAGGGCTTATTCTAATATTATGGAATTGGACAATCAGGTTGGAGAAATACTGCAAGAATTGGAAGATCAAGATTTATTGGAAAGCACCATCATCTTTTTTTGGTCAGATCATGGAGGTCCTTTACTCCGGCAAAAAAGAGCTGTTGGCAATTCCGGTCTCAGGGTTCCTCTGATCGTGAGACTGCCCGGAGGACAGATGGCGGGCAGTAGAGTAGAGGAAATTGTTTCCTTGATGGATCTTGGGTCGACGGTCATGTCTTTGGTAGGTATTGAGCCACCGGAATACATGCACGGAAAGTCCTTTTTGGGGAAATATAAATCCAGTTCTCCACATCAATATGCCTTTGGTTCTGCCGATAGATTTGACGAATCTCTAGATATGAGTAGGTCCGTAATCGACGGGAGGTTTGTGTATATCAGGAATTTTAGACCAGAATTGCCGTTGATCTACAGGAATGCTTATAGAGAACAGATTGATATGACAAGGGCCATGATTGAAATGGACCAAAAAGGAGAATTAACTGATGGAGCAGCCTATATTTTTATGAAAACCAAACCCTTAGAAGAGTTGTATGACCTCATGTCAGATCCGGATGAAATTCATAATTTGGCTGAATCACCTGAACATCAGGTCAAACTAAAGGAACTTAGAAAGGCGCTATCTGCCTGGCAGTTGCAAGTCGGTGATCTGGGATTTGTTCCAGAATATGATCTGGTAAATATGATGTGGCCAGGAATGATGCAACCTGAAACTGCCCCCGTAGATTTTGAGTCCAAAGATGGCAAGATTCACCTTTCCTCGGAAACCGAAGGGGCCAGTATAGCCTATCAGGTAGAAGGGCAGATAGGAGGGAAACACTGGCTACTTTACAGTAGTCCGCTGGACGCCGTTAAAGGTCAGAAGATTGCAACAAGAGCTGTAAGGATAGGATATAAGACCTCTCAGATAAAAGAGTATATCATTCAATAAAGTGGCTTTATGCTCACTTAGGACTCATTGATTTGCTTTCGCTTTAATACAGTAAAGCTATTAAAATTATTTACACTACATATCGGTGATTATTGGACCTTCATAATTCCTTACCAAATCTTCTTCAATCAAATAATGATAATTTTAGATGGAGGTATATCCCATGGTGTTGAATTGCATTAAATGCTACTTAAGGTACACGGAAATTGTTATTCTTCTTGTCAAATTCAGAATCAAAAAGTAACACTTTCCGTTAGGAAAAGTAAACTACCTACTTTCATTTATGTATATTCAAATCTTTAGCCATTCTGAAGGAGGGAAGAAGCTAAACTTATTCATCTGAAATGGTTTCATTTTTTTTTGAAGAGGCTCTGATGATTAATTGAGGAGAGAGTACCGTCCTTTGTGGGATGAAGTTGGATTTATCTAACTTTAATTCATCAAAAAATGCTTCTGCAGTAATTTTCCCCATAGTTATACTTATTTGGTCAACTGAGGATAGAGGTGGGTCCGTATATGAAGTAAAGGGCTCATTACTAAAGCCTACAAGTGCAACCTCTTCTGGAATATTTATCTTCTTTTCTTTTAATACTTGCATGGCACCCATAGCACCAAAGTCACTAGAAGAGAAAACTGCATCAGGTCTTTCTTTTAATTCAAGCAATACTTCCATACCCATTCGACCATCCTCAAGTTGAAGATCACTTTCAACAATAAGTTCATCTGCAATCGGAATATCTGCATCTCTTAGGGCATCCAAGTATCCCCTCAGTCTATCCTTATATATACTGATTTTATTTGTGCTAGTAAAATGAGCAATTCTTTTGCAACCTTGATCAATGAGGTGTTTGACAGCTTGATAAGCCCCCTGATAATCATCTATGACCACTTGACTTACTTTAAGGTCTTTATTACCTCTATCAAATAATATCAGGGGAATTCCCTTTTCTATAATCCTTTGATAATGGTCAAAAGTAACCGTTTGTTTACCTGTAGATGCTACGATGCCATCCACTCTGGCACTTAAAAGGGCGTCAATAGTTTCTATTTCTTTATTAAGATCATCATAAGACTGGCAGATTATAACCTTATACCCCAAGTTATTGGCAATTTCTTCAATCCCTCTTACTACAGATGAGAAAAATGCCCTATTAGCGGTAGGGATAATAACACCAATCAACTTACTCTTTCCACTCCTTAATGCGGAAGCAATATTGTTAGGTTGATAGTTAAGCTGTTTTGCCATTTTCACAACCAATTTCTTTGTTGCCTGTGAAATCCTAGGGCTATCATTTAAGGCCCGTGAAACAGTGGAAGCCGTTACATTTAACTTTTCAGCAATATCATGTATGGTAGCTTTTTCTTTTTTCATATTAAAATTCCTAAGCAGTGCACTTATTAGATAGTCAATTTTTCTTTTGAAATTTAGTTGAGACCATGATTTTTTTGAAGTGATAAACAAAATTGAAGTCTATACTTCTTTAACTTCTAGTCTTATGCTCTCGGTTTCCCAATAGTTGCCAAAATTCCTCCGTCAACGTATAATATTTGTCCATTGACAAAATTACTTGCTTCTGAAGAAAGAAATACAACAGCTCCAACCAAATCTTGAGGATCTCCCCATTTGCCTGCTGGGGTTCTTTCAATGATAAAGTCCTGCAAAGGGTGACCCGCAACTCTTATAGGGGCAGTTTGCTCTGTTGCAAAGTAGCCAGGCCCAATACCATTTACCTGAATGTTATGTTTGGCCCATTCAGTAGCCAGATTTCTGGTCAACATTTTAAGCCCGCCTTTGGCTGAAGCATAGGCAGCTAGCGTATCCCTGCCAAGTTCGCTCATCATTGAACATATATTGATGATTTTCCCTCCACCTCTTTCTATCATAGATTTGGCTACGTTTTTAGACATGATAAATGGAGAAACCAGGTCTACATCAATTACGCTTCTGAAATCGCTTATTTCCATTTCTACCGCTGGCACTCTTTTAATAATCCCTGCATTGTTAACCAATATATCAATTGGGCCGATGTCATTTTCAATCTTTTTTAAGGCTTTATTTACTTGATTTTCATCAGTTACATCAAAAAGATAACCCTTTACATCTATGCCCATATCTTTATATTTGATTAAAGCTTCCTCCATTTTGGAAGGTGTATGTCCATTGATCACCAAAGTTGCACCATGCTCAGCCAGACCTTTAGCCATTGCCATTCCCAAGCCATGCGTCGCTCCAGTTACCAGTGCTATTTTACCTGTAATATCAAATAAGTTTTTCATTTTATTTCAAATCAATTATAGACACTTTATCCATATCCCCATAATCTAAATTTTCACCTGCCATACCCCAGATAAAACTGTAATTTGAAGTTCCTGCCCCGCTATGAATGGACCAAGGTGGGGATATAACTGCTTGGTGGTTTTTCATCCAAATATGCCTGGTTTCATTCGGTTGTCCCATGTAATGACAGACTGCCTGATCTTCTTCCAACTCAAAGTAAAAGTACGCTTCCATCCTTCTGTCGTGTGTGTGTGCTGGCATGGTGTTCCAAACAGATCCAGGTTTTAATACTGTCATTCCCATCTGCAATTGACAGGTCTTGACTACAGAGTTCACAATTAATTTATTGATTGTTCTATGGTTTGAATTTTCAAGAGAACCTAAGGTGACTACCTCAGCATCATTTTTGCCGATTTTCATGGTAGGATAAGACTTATGGGCTGGGGCAGAATTAAAATACAATTGTGTGTTGCCTTCGTCTGTAGCATTGAATATTATTTTTTTCACTCCTTTCCCAATATACAAGGCCTCTTTTGACTTTAAATAATAGGTCTCCTCATCAGCCATTACCTGAGCTGAATTTTTACCAATATTGATAATTCCTATTTCTCGTCTTTCCAAAAAAGTATCAGTCTTAAGTTGATCGAAACTTGTTAACTCAACCGATTTTTGCGTCAGGTTTACACCTCCGATAATTAACCTGTCTTCCAGGGTGTATACCAAATTAATTTCATCGCCATCAAATAAGTTCGAGATTAAAAAGTGATCACGTAATTTCTGGGTGTCATAGCTCATTACATCATTGGGATGTGTAGCATATCGTGTATTATATTTCATAGTGTCTATGTAAACGTTTGCACAAATATATAACAAAATGATTTTTTTACAAATTTAAGTTTCCAATCATATTACGGCTTAAATCCTTAAAACAGAATTTAAAGTGCTAATAAAGAACTAATTAAATTTTTTAATTTATTTTAGAGAAAATTTTAGAAATTAAATTAAACTATTATATTTGAACAATCGATTGCACAATAAATAACTCATCAAGACAATTAACCCATGGAAAAAAAATTACTAGCATATCGAAAAATAGCGTGCAGCATGCTCTTTTTGATAACATTGTTACTTTATGGAAATCAGGCACAGGCTCAAGTGACCAACATTACAGGGACTGTGACAGAAGAAAATGGAGAGCCTATTATTGGTGCAACAATACAATTGAAAGGAACGGCTATTGGAACTGTAACGGATCTTGATGGATCCTATTCAATTGAAGTAGAAGGGACTAATCCTATATTGGTTTTTAGATCGATTGGATTTAAAACACAAGAGATGGCTTTGGGAAATCAAACAATTATAAATATCGCTTTGGAGAGTGACTTGTCCTCATTAAGTGAAGTGGTTGTTGTAGGCTATGGTACTCAAAAAAGATCAGACCTTACTGGTTCGGTTGCGTCTGTAAAGTCAGAAGAATTGACAGCATTCCCGGCAATCAATGTTGCTCAGGCACTTCAAGGCAGGGCAGCTGGAGTTCAAATCCAGGCAAATAATGGTGCTCCTGGATCTGATTTTAAAATCAGAATCAGGGGAGGGACTTCTATCAATGCCAGTAGTGATCCAATATTTGTGGTTGATGGTTTTGTAGGCGGGGCACTTCCTCCTCCTGAAGATATAGAGTCGATAGAGGTTTTAAAAGATGCTTCTGCCACTGCCATTTATGGTTCAAGAGGGGCAAATGGGGTTATTTTAGTTACTACAAAACGCGGTAAGAAAGGTGAACCAAGAATTGAGTTCAATTCAGCTTTTTCCAGTCAGGAAGAAATTAGCAGACTTGATTTGTTAAATGCGGATCAATTCATAGATTATATTTCGGAAATAAGACCTCAGTTTTCTTCCTTGGGGGCAAATACTGATTGGCAGGATGAAATCTTTAGACCTGGTCAGATCCAGAATCATCAGCTTTCTATTTCTGGTGGGTCCGATAATGTTGATTATTATGTTTCCACTGCTTTTTTTGATCAAAAAGGGGTTATCATCGGTTCTGGATTTAACCGTTTTTCCATTACAAGTAATGTGAATATACAGGCCACAGACAGGTTGAAGCTGGGTGTGAATATATTTGCACAACGTTCATCTCAAGAAGGTACCAGAACCCAGGAGGGCTCCGGTGGTTCAAATAATACAGGTGTTGTTTCCGGTGCATTTAAGTTTGAGCCCGACCAGCCTATTTTCGATGAAAATGGTATGTATACGATAGCTCGAATGAATGATCCTCATGATAACCCAGTAGCAGTTGCAAGAGAGTTTCAAAATGAATCTGTAAATGATAGGGTTCAGGGTAATTTCCTGGCAGATTATAGGATTTCAGATAATCTCACTTTTAGAACAACACTTGGTGCCACTACTAATAGCGGTAGAATAGGTACTTATACTCCGACATTGCTTAATGCAGGTAGGGTTGTAGGAGGACAGGGGAATGTCAATGGTATAAGAAGTACATTGTTACAAAACGAGAATTATTTAACTTACAACAAGACTTTTAATGGTGTGCATAACCTCACGGTTATGGGAGGATATTCTTATCAAACACAGTCTAATGAAGCATGGGGTGGCACAGGTCAGAATTTTGTGACTGATGCTTTCGAATTTTGGAATTTGGGAGCTGCATCTGTATGGCAAAGACCTACCTCTTCCCTTACCGACTGGGCTTTGTCGTCCTTTTACGGCAGGGTGAATTATGGCTTTGACGACAGGTTTCTTTTTCAATTTAATGCCAGATATGATGGTTCATCTACATTCAGTGCAAATAATAAATGGGCTTTCTTTCCTTCAACTGCCATAGCATGGAATGTTGGAAATGAAGGTTTTTTGAAGGATAATCAAACAATCAGCTTATTAAAAATAAGAGCCAGTTATGGGCTTACTGGAAATCAGGCTATTGCGCCATTCCAAACATTAGCGAGGTTTTCCGATGTATTTACCGTAGTAAATGGTTTACCCGTAAATGCCATAAGGCCGACAACCGTTGCCAACAATGATTTGACTTGGGAAACAACTGCCCAATTCAATATTGGGACCGATATTGCTATTTTATCAGATAGGATATATGCAACATTTGAATACTATAGAATGGTGACCAGCGATCTTTTATTTCAAGTGCCACTTCCACAATACTCTGGCTTTTCAAATCAGTTGCAGAATGTGGGAAGTGTTGAAAATAAAGGAATAGAATTAACATTAGGAGGAAGGATACTCACAGGTGCATTTAAATGGAATTCAGATATTAACATTTCAAGGAACCGAAATCAAGTATTGAGTTTGCCAGGTGGTAATGATATCCTGTATGGTTCTGGACCTGGCCATATGGTTGGACTTGGTCAGACACAAATATTGAGAGAAGGTTATCCAGTGGGAAGTTTTTTCGGGTGGATCTATGATGGTGTTTATCAGGAAGGAGATACTTTCATTCCAGGTGGTGGATTTGAGCAGAGGCCAGGAGGTGAAAAATTCCGGGATATTAATGGGGATGGTGTACTTAATGCCAATGATCGAGAAATTATAGGTAATCCCCACCCTGATTTTATTTTTGGATGGAATAATGATTTCCAATGGAAAAATTTTGACCTGAATATCTTTTTTCAAGGGTCTCAGGGGAATGATATTTTAAGTTACACCTTGATGGAACTGAATTTACTTTCAGGCATCAACAATGCAACAACTGAGGCGCTTAACAGATGGACACCTCAGAACACTGATACAAATGTTCCCAGTGCCTTTTTGGGAAGGACAAGGAGAGTGTCGACAAGATTTATCTATGATGGGAGTTTTGTAAGATTGAAAAATATAGCACTTGGTTATAATATGCCATTGAGTGTGACCAGTAGAATAGGTGTCCAGCGGTTAAGAATCTATGCTTCTGCACAAAATATTCTGACTTTCACCAATTATGTAGGATATGACCCTGAAGTAAATTACAATTCAGGAGGTGGCACAAATGGCAATAGAAATTTAGGTTTGGATTATGGGAGCTATCCTAATGTCAAATCATACACAATGGGATTAAACATAATATTTTAACAGCATTAACATTACTATAAATACCATGAAAAAATTTAAAATTATCTGCTCATTTTGTTGCCTAATCGGCATCGTGTGGGGGTGCACTGATTTAGAGGAAAGACCTGTTGGTCTATTGGCACCCGAGGGGTTATTCAGAACGGTCAATGATGTAGAGGTTGCAGTTTTGGGATCAGTCGGATTGTTAGCGACTGAAGCTTTATACGGAAGGCAGTTTGTTTCAGCGCTGATGTTGAGAAGTGATATGGTTGACATTGGAGATAGGGGAACTCCAGCTGCCAGGCAACAGATGAATGATTTCAATATGGACGACAATAACGGCATGGTCATCACCTTTTGGCCACTTTGGTATCAGGTAATTAGTGCTGCAAATGCAGCTATTGCCGGTGCTGAAAATGTTGAGGCCACGGAAAATCAGCTGAATCCATTAATAGCTGAAGCAAGATTCATGAGAGCCTTTGCCTATTACCACCTTGTAAGGAATTTTGGAGAAATACCATACATTGATTTCTTTATCAATGATCCAGAGGCAGTAAAAACTATTTCCAGAACAAGTGTTAACGAGGTCTATGAAAATATTCTGATTGATTTAGAATTTGCTAAAGAGTGGTTGCCAGACACTCACCCGAATAGTGTTAGGACAAGGGCAACCAAAGGTACAGCAGCTTCTTATATGGCCTCAGTACATCTTACTCTAGAAAATTGGCAAAGAGCTTATGAAGAGGCAAAATGGGTGATAGATAATAAAGACCGCTTTGGCTACGACCTGATGGAAGACTTTCAGGATTTGTTCAATGCTCAAGCTGCAAATGGACTTAAGGAGCATGTGTTTGCAGTTGATTTTCTAGGATTACAAACAGGTCCAGGTAATGTCAATGTGGATTTTAATGCTTCCATGACTGGTGTGAGAGGTGCTGATCGCTCGGGATGGAGTGTGATGGTTCCTTCTTTAAAAGTCTATCAAACATGGCCAGAAGGTGATTATAGAAAAAGGGTAAGTTTTGATTCAGCCATTGTAATGGGAGGCACACTGCAGTCTTATGAAAACTTCGTCAATACACAAAGACCTCATATAGCAAAATACACGAGGTTCCCGGGAAATGCACAAGGTGAGTTTCAGCAGAGTGATCATAACTATGCTGCCATGAGATATGCGGAAGTATTGTTGATTGCCGCAGAAGCTTTGGGAGAAATAAGCGGTGGTAATGCTGAAGCAGTAGGGTATTTAAATCAAGTGAGGGAAAGGGCCAGAAATGAAGCGGGCATGATGAATTCTTTTCCGGAGGATGTATTACCGGGATTGGATAAAAATGCCTTCATCGATAAAGTTATCGAAGAAAGAAGGTTTGAACTGGCTTTCGAATTCAAAAGATGGTATGACATCAAGAGAAGGAGACTCGGAAATCAGGCATTTCTTGGCCCCGACTCACTTGAACCTCAAGCTAATTTCTCTGAGGCAAGAGATTACCTCATGCCCTTACCTCGTCAGGAGCTAGAAACTAATCCAAATTTATTACCACAGAATCCAGGGTATTAATTTCATTTAAATATAAAAGCCTTAGAGTGTTTATCTCTTAGGCTTTTATATTGATCATTAAATCAAATAGAAATGTTTAGAAAAGTATATTTTTCGTCAAAAACTTTACTGTATTGGATTCCTGTAATATTTGTTGTCAGTCTATCTTGTAAAAGTGAAGAAGTCAAGTTGGATGAAATAGCGTTTGCAGGTAAACAGCTAACTACTGCCTTTCAGGAAATTGAACAGGTGAGGCATAATTTCCCGGAACTTGTGAGTCCAAGATCTCTTCGGTCAGATACTTTGTTTATGGTAAAAGCTAGGGACTGGACTAGTGGGTTTTTCCCTGGAAATCTCTGGTGGATGTACGAAGCCACGGGGGAAGATTTTTGGAAAGCAAAGGCGATGGAATTTACTGCCCCACTTGAAGTGATGAAGGATTTCAAAGGAACTCATGATTTGGGTTTTATATTTTATTGCAGCTTTGGAAAGGGATATCAACTGACTGGAAACGAGCACTACAAAGCAGTCATGTTGGAGGCTGCAGATGCGTTGATTTCCAGATATAATGAAAAGGTAAAAGCCATCAGATCATGGGATCATAATACTGATAAATGGCAGTTTCCTGTCATAATTGATAACATGATGAATCTTGAGTTTTTATTTTGGGCCACTAAGGTAACAGGAGATTCCACTTATTATAATATAGCCGATACACATGCCGAGACTACTCTAGCCAATCATTTTAGAGATGATTTCAGTTCTTATCATGTTATTGATTATGATACGCTTACGGGAGAGGTGAAGAAGAAGAATACCCATCAAGGTTACTCCCACGAATCATCTTGGTCAAGGGGCCAAGCTTGGGGACTTTATGGTTTTGTGATGTGCTATCGTGAAACAGGGAAAGAAAAGTATCTTGAAATGGCTGAAAAGATAGCGAATTTGATGCTTGAGCATCCCAATATGCCTGATGATTTGATTCCCTATTGGGATTATGATGCTCCTGATATTCCGAATGCTCCGAGGGATGCTTCTGCGGCAGCCATTATGGCTTCGGCCATGTTCGAACTCAGTAGTTACCTGTCAGGAGATGACCTTTCTTATAGTCAAGTAGCAGATAAGGTTTTGGATAATTTGACATCCAAATACAGGTCTAGACTTGGGGAAAACAAAGGTTTTATTTTAGATCATAGTACGGGTCATTTACCTGGAAAACATGAAGTCGATGTACCTTTGGTTTATGCAGATTATTATTACCTAGAAGCTCTCCAAAGAAGAAAGGAACTAAAATTTACATCTGAGTTAAAGTTTTATTAATAAATCAATCCCAATGAAATTTAATACTTCCCTATTCTTGATTGTCACTCTAAGCTTCTTCTCCTGCAAGGAGAACGAATCTTACCCGTACTTTATATTGTCCTCCGAGAGTGATCATGCATATACAGTTGTCAATCTCCCTTTGGAATCAGTACAAAAATCATTGGCTAATAAGGAGTGGGAAAATATAAGAGTTAAAAATATCAAAAATGATACTTTTTTGGATCATCAGTGGCTTTTGGATGAAAAGGGGTCACGAAAAAACCTACTAGTGGGAGTTAGTCTGCAAGGCAATAATGAAATTGTATTAGAAATTGAGGGTGTTGAAGAGCCATATGAAACTCCAGAAGTCAGGACTTATTCCAGATTTGTTCCTGAAAGGACAGATGACTATACCTGGGAAAATGATAAAGTAGCTTTTAGAACTTATGGGCCGGATGCATTACGAAGGATTAAAGAAGGAAAGCCTGGAGGCACTTTTTCAAGTGGAATTGATGCATGGCATAAAAAAGTACCTTACCCCATTATTGATAAATGGTATGAAAAAGAGTTGTCAGGAGTAGGTTCCTATCATAAAGATACTGGTGAAGGTGCTGACTTTTACCACGTAGGTATAAGTAGAGGAGTAGGAGGAACCGGTTACTGGCATAAAGATACCCTCTATGCAGCGGATAATTTTATTGGTTATAAAACCTTGGCTGAAGGGCCACTTAGAACTGTTTTTGAGTTGGATTATGATATTTATTCTGTAGAAGGAGTATCGATTAAAGAGACAAAACATATTTCTCTGGACTTGGGAAGCCAACTGACAAAATACGAAATTGAAATTGACAGTTCAGAACCTTTACCTTATTTGACTGTAGGAATCACCCTGCATGAAAATGAAGGTATAACTTTTTGGGATGACGAAAAAGGGGTTTTTGGTTATTGGGAGCCTATGGAAGACACCTTTATAGGGACAGGACTGGTAGTAGATCCGTCTCTGATAGAAAGTCATATGAAACATGAGAGTCAGCATAGGGATCAAAGCCATATTTTAGTCAATTTAATACCAGATTCGAAAAATAAAGTGGTCTTTTATGCTGGTTTTGCTTGGGACCAAGCTGGGGACATAAGGAACGAAAGTGATTGGGAGTCTTATCTTCAAGATTTTTCTGGAAGGCTAATGAGTCCTATTAAAGTCAGGTTTATTGAAAAATAATTTTCAAAATATTGATATCAATTTATTTTAAAAACATATATAAGCTATTGGATTTAGTGCTTGGAATTTATTCAGGGATAAAATGGTGCATTATTAGAGTATGTATATTTTTGTTTCTCTTACTCAATGTAAATCTCACATCTTTAGGTCAAAATGCATTACTTGATAAAAGCTTCCTCAAACCTGAAAAGGACAGAGTACTAAAGATTGCTGAGAAATTTAAAGATTATCAACCAATTACTATAGTGAATTACCCTGCAGTTAGAAGTGCAGGAGGGATCAATGATTTTTATTCAGAAGGGGATTACTGGTGGCCAGATTCAGTAAATCCATATGGCCCTTACATTCAGAAGGATGGAATGACGAACCCGGATAATTTCACTAAGCACCGTGAAGTTATGATTCGCTTTAGTCAAATATCTGGGGCACTTGGCTCAGCTTATCTGGCTACAGGGGATCAGGAATTTGCAGAAAAATTAAGACCGCATTTCATGGCTTGGTTTGTTGATGAAAACACGCTCATGAACCCAAACCTGCTATATGGACAGGCAATCGTAGGAAGGGTGACAGGCAGAGGAATAGGTATTATTGATACAATACACTTGGTTGAAGTAGTAAAAGCCTTTGAGGCTGTAGAGACTGCAGGCGTTTTTTCTTTTGAGGAAATCATAAAAATAAAAAAATGGTTTTCAGATTATTTGGATTGGATAACTTCCCATCCATATGGCATTCAGGAAAGGGATCATGGTAATAATCATAGTGTCTGTTGGGCTATGCAGGCAGCAGTTTTTGCATCACTTGTAGATAACAAAGAGGTCAAATCTTATTGCAAAAAAATGTACAAAGAAACTCTTCTCCCTGATCAAATGGCTGGTGATGGAAGTTTTCCCAAAGAACTTGCTCGGACCAAGCCTTACGGTTATTCACTCTTCACCATGGATGCCATGGCCACTATTTGTCAAACGCTTTCGACTGAAAAAGAAAACCTGTTTCTCTACACCACAAGTGAAGGTAAAAATCTTGAGTTGGGATTATCTTTTCTATATCCCTACGTGCAAAATAAAAATAATTGGCCATATCCACAGGATGTGATGCACTGGAATGAATGGCCTGTTCGGCATCCATTTTTGTTGTTTGGGGGATTGGGGCTACAAAAAGATCATTACTTAATATTGTGGCAATCACTAAATGCTGATTTCAGTAACACTGAAGTAATTCGTAATATGCCTATAAGAAATCCCCTTCTTTGGATCAACCAGAGGTTTTAAAAAATAAGAGATGGATGATTTTTGTTTAAAGCATCTTTTTCCCAAATCAAGTTTGCGAGATCTGTGTTTGGGGTTTTTAGATAAAAATCAATCTACCTATCAACTTAGGGTTTGTTTATATGGCCATATTGTATACATAATAAAATAGTGAAATATGAAACAAAAAAATGTAGCAAAGACTATCAGCCTTAAATGTAGGGAAGTTAAGTGCTAAATGGAAATGGAATTTTACCCTTGATATTATTTGGAAGGTGCACTAATATTTGGACATTCCAATAAATATCCTAAAAAGAGAGTGCCAAATCGAAGAATAAAAAAGCACGAAGGATTAAATACACCTTGAAAACAGACTTCCTTCTAAAGTTTGAGATCAGTTAATAAGCTAGATCTGGGTTAATATGGTAACTCAGTTCATTTAAAAGTTAAGGGTATGGCCGAAAAGAATGTTTTTGGATGTTTGCTTCAGACAGTCTGATTTCCTTCGAAAGTACTAGTGTATCAAATTTTTAATTAATTCATCAATGAAAATAAAACTATGCATAAATTCCTACTTCTCGTCATAGTGATTTTACTTGCCTTGTGCTCTTCTAATATGTTAAATGATGACAGAACAAAATTTTTCCCCAAGGAGGAGTTGAAAATAGATACTATTCCTGAAGATCAAGAGGTATGGGTTTTTATCATGGCAGGACAATCCAATATGGCCGGTCGGGGTCAGGTTGAAGCCATGGATACCATTCCCTATCCTAGGATTTTATCCATCAATAAAAATGGGGAATTGATCATAGCGAAAGAACCGCTGCATTTTTATGAACCTGCGATGACCGGATTGGACTGCGGCCTTTCTTTTGGAAAAGAGCTGCTCAAGTATGTTCCTGACAATATCTCAATTCTGATGCTTCCAACGGCAGTTGGCGGCAGCTCCATCAGGCAATGGGTTAATGATTCAAGCTTTAGAGGGGTTACCTTATTTTCCAATTTTAAGGAGAAAGTGGAAATAGGGAAAAAATACGGGACCATTAAAGGCATACTTTGGCATCAAGGTGAAACCGATGCTTCCAAAGCGGAAACCATCAACATGTACGACGCGCAATTGGAAAAATTATTTACCTCTTTTAGGACTGAAGTGGGGAATCAGGAATTGCCGGTTTTTATAGGAGAACTGGGTTCTTTTTCAAAAAATGATGCCAAGTGGCAATCCATCAATAGTAAAATCAGCACGTTCATTGAAAGGGATTCGAATAGTTATTTGGTAAAAACAAGCGATTTGTTTCATAAAGGCGATAGCGTTCACTTTGATGCAGAGGGACAAAGGAAAATGGGGGAAAGATTTGCAGAACGATTTATAGAAATGCAAAAATAGCCCAATGACCATGAAAAATGGATTGCTTCTGCTTAGTTTGGGATTTTGAGTGGCTGTATTTTGACTAAACAAAGCCCTGATATAACCTTGAGATTTTTGTTTCATGGACAAGCGATGCAGGCAAAGGATGAGGGATTAACGATAAGAACTGATGATGCATAGAAGATTATTTCTTAAAAATACCTTGGCGGCTGTTCCTCCAATGCTGCTTATGCCCTCGGCCTTTGCTGCTGCAAATTGGGACAATGTTCATCCTGATGGAAATCAGCTACAGGAACTGGCCACCAAGCTTCTTGAAAAGTGGTGTCGGGGTTTGTTGGCGCATCAGACCAACAGCCCAGGAAATAAAGAGACCCATGGAGGCATTTATAGTCCGGGGGATGGCATCTACTTGGGCCGGTCAGCAGATGCCATTTATCCTTTTCTATGGATGGCAAAACATACAAATGACAACAAGTACCTGGAAGCTGCCCTAAAGGTCTACGATTGGGAGCAACATAACTGTTGGTCTGAAGAACTAGGTTGTTGGTACAACGATGCCAATAGGCCTGATAGCTGGAAGGGCATAACGGTTTTTGCTGCGATGACCAAGCTGGAAGCTATCTTGCATTACCCAGACTTGCTTGGGGAGGAGCGGGTGCAAGAATGGAAAAACAGGCTCTATCGTGCATCAGATTTCATCTTTCGGACCATTGGTATTGACTTTGGCAATATCAATTATCCGGCAACCGCCGCATTAGCCTTATTTCAATTGGGCGAGCTTTTCCAAGAGGATAAATACATCAAAAAGGCAGAAGAAATCGCCAATGGCCTGCTCCATTATTTTACCCCAGATGGCTTGTTTTTTGGTGAAGGAGGGCGCGAAGGGAATGCAGAGGGACAATATCCGATTGACCTAGGTTACAACGTGGAGGAAAGTCTTCCTGCCATGGCAATTTACGCCAAACTATCTGGAAATGAAGCCTTGGCCAGCAAGGTGTTTGAGTCCATGAAGGCGCACCTCGAATTTATGCTGCCCAATGGCGCTTGGGACAACAGTTGGGGAACCAGAAGCTTCAAATGGACACTTTGGGGCAGTCGGACTTCGGATGGTTGTCATGCCGGCTATAATACTTTTGCCGATAGAGCACCTATTTTTGCGGAAGCGGTTTACCGAAATCTTAGCATTTTGGATGCATGTACCTTCAATAATTTATTGCAAAGTGGGCCCCATGAATTCATTGAAGGAGTAGCCCCATCCATTCACCATACCTTCAACCATGCCAAATCCTTGGTGAACCTTTCACACACCAAGACAAAGCAAATTGATTTCCCCCAAAATGAATTACCTCGGGGAAAAGAATATGGGATTAAAAAGTTTGACAGTAATAACACCATTCTTTTTTCAAAGGGGGCTTGGCGTGGTACTGTTACTGCCTATAATGTAGGCTATAAAACAGAAATTAATGGGCATGCCAGTGGAGGTGCTTTGACCCTCTTGTTTCACATGCAACAGGATATGGTTAGCGCCGCCAGCATGACAGAATACCAACGTTGGGAGCGTTTCAATATGCTCGATGAAAGCAAGGTGGAAAATTTCATGAACCTTACCCCAAGACTTGAATTGACCTTGGATGAACAGCGGGTTTACAGGAACATTAGCGATCACCATGCGGAAATTACGTCCACTGAGACCGAACAGGAATTGATTATTTCCACCACATCGAGGTTGGTGGATGGAGAAAACAGAGCCCCTGAGACGGGGACACCTAAGGTATATTTAGATTACAGGGTCAAAAAGGATGTTTTCAGCTTAGAAATAGCACTTGATAAGCCCATAGTAAAAGGGAAACTGCGGTTTATTTTTCCGGTAATATGTTCTGCTCAGGAAGAGATTGAGCTCAGTAGAATTAGCTTGAAATGCATAAAGGAAACGGGAACCTTAACCGTTCGTTCAAATTATCCGATAGAAACTACGATTCCTGAAAGTCAGCGGGTCTATAATTTTGTGCCCGGCCTTCAGGCATTTCCATTGATCATAGATTGCGCTGAAATACATGATAAAAAATTGGTGTTGACCTTTTCTGTGTAATCTTAGTCATAAAAGACATAAAGAATTAATTCCGCATTGAGTGTTGATATACTATTAATCATAAAAACTTTAAGCCTTTCCATTATTCATATGCATATCCGAAATAAAATATAGGAGATCTTCTTCTGGAGACAACATAAAATCAAGATCTAGATGTTAACCCCAACCTAAACACCTGTGTTTGGAATTGGTCTGTGTTTGTCAAAATAAATCCAACTCCCAAGGTTTTCTTTTGTATCCTGTACGTGTTAAAAAAATCACTGCCGTTCAAAAGCAGCTCACCTTTGCCTTTTTGTATATACTTTGAGGTATAAGACCTCTCAGATAAAGGAGAACGCCATTCAATAAAGTCGGTTTATTATAATTTAGGACTCATTGATTTGCTTTGCTTTAAGATTGGGATTCTTCCAGGTCACTTTCTTCCATAGCTTTACCTAAATTAACTCCACCCCTTAGCAAGAGTAAGCCTCCAGCTACTCCAAGCGGATAATTTTTGTTTTGCATACCATGAACAAGAAGATAGGTCCCCGAAAAGATCATTACTACAGGTTCTATACTTTTTAATCCCTTTTTGATGTTGATAAAAATTGATTTTGCTAGAGTAGCCATATTTGTTGGTTTTATATTTAAAGTTCTTGAGAAAAGCTTTGACAGTTAACTCCAATAAAGTATTTACTTTCCGCAATTTATATGTTTATCAGTAATTATCCTTCATAAATCTGTAATCGGATGCTGTGTTTTTGCTTGTCTTTTTTCAGCAATATCCTGGCCGGATAGGAATCAAATTGTACATCTTCACTATCAATTGTTCCTTTGAGCAAGCCTGATTGCAGCCCATTGGAGTTATCAATCTGAATATGATATACAGTTTCATCATCATCTAAACGCAAGTCTATACTGTATCCTTTCCAGTTTGTTGAGATTGACGGGTTCAGTAAGATAGCGTCTCCATTCAATTGTAAACCTAAGACAGACTCCAATGCTACCCTATACATCCAGCCTGCAGAGCCTGTGTACCAACTCCATCCTCCTTGTCCAGACAGGGGTTTTTCTCCGTAAATATCAGCTGAGACCACATAAGGCTCAACTTTATATTGATCGGCAGCATCCCGGTTGAGTGCGTGATTGATTGGGTTGACCATATTTAGGTTGGATACCGCTTTTTCTCCCATACTTATTTCTGCGAATGCTTTGATCACCCAAAGCGCTGCATGGGTATATTGTCCTCCGTTTTCTCTTACCCCGGGGATATAGCCTTTAATGTAGCCCGGATCTTTGTCTGTCTTGTCAAAGGGAGGTGTAAGCAATCTAATTACTTTGTCACTTTCGGAAACAAGATGTTTTTCTACAGCCTCCAACACTTCAATTCCTCTTTCTTCTGTGGCTACTCCTGAAATGATTGACCAGGCCTGGGAAATTGCATCTATTTTGCATTCATCATTTTCAGAAGATCCAAGAGGTGTGCCATCATCATAAAAAGCCCTGAGGTACCATTTGCCATCCCATCCTTCATCATTTAGCCTCAGTTTGAGTTCTTCTGCCACCTTCAGGTAATGATCGGCCCGCTGCCCATCATCCATTACACGGCATATTTTTTCGAATTTGACCAAAATGATATAAAGGAAGAATCCGAGCCAGACACTTTCACCTTTGCCGTTTTCCCCTACGCGGTTCATTCCGTCATTCCAGTCTCCCCCGCCTATCAAAGGGAGTCCATGCACGCCAAATTGCAGCGAAATATCTATTGCCTTACAGCAATGTTCGTAAACGGAGCCCATTTCTTTTGAGGTAACCGGATGAAGGTATGCTTCATGTTCAGATGGTTCAAGTTTTCTTGAATGGATATAAGACACCTCTTCAAGGAGTATGGACTGGTCATCAGTTGACTGTAGGTAAAATTCAACCACATATGGAAGCCAAAGTCGGTCATCAGTGATCTTGGAACGGATCCCCCTACCTGTCGGGGAATGCCACCAATGTAGTACATCACCCTCCTGATATTGTTTTTCTGCATGCAGAAGAATCTGCTTCCGGCAGATTTTAGGATCCACATAAAGCGCAGCTGTGGCATCCTGCAGCTGATCCCTGAAACCAAATGCTCCTCCAGATTGATAAAATGCGGTACGTGCCCACATTCTACTTGATAAATTCTGATACATCAACCATCCGTTTACCATGATGTCCAGAGATTTATCAGGTGTGGAAACTTTGATTTTTGAAAGCGTTTTTTCCCAAAAGGACAAAACCTGATT
>NZ_REBN01000157.1 GCF_007692705.1 Mongoliibacter sp. | reverse complement strand
GCTACATCATTGGTTGGCACAAAAGGAGTAGCTTGACCATTTCCAGGCTCGGGAACTGCACTATCAGTGAAATAATTTATATCCGTCCTAAACTCGTAAAACCCAATTTTAGGGGTCAGCATGATATTGAACTGATCATGAACACGAAATACCGCCAAGAAACCCAGTGAAAATCCTGGAGAAAATACAGGAACAATACTTCTCACTCTTGAAGCTGAAGCATTATTAGGATCCAAAAAAGCATCAGAGTACTTCATTTGGTAATAATTGGTATGACCTGCAAGGAAGAAACCATAAGACAATAATTTGTCATCTTGGCCTGCCCTACTGATAGTATTAAATCTTGCCTGAGCAAAACCTTCACTGCCAAGAAGTGTAATCCCTATTGCAAAAAGGACTACTTTTCTCCAATGTAAATTGAGCTTATACCGAATGTTAATGGTTTGCATTTTGTGTGTTTAAAGCCAACTTTCTCCAAAATTGCCAGGAAATTATCTCCATCCGGAAATGCCTGTACGGATTCTGGAAGGTAAGTATAGGCTGAATTGTCCTTGGATACAAGTTTACCGATTTGAGGCAAAATATATTTGAAATAAAAATTATATCCTTGCTTCATCGGGAATTTCTTTGGTTTGGAAAATTCCACGATCACTGTCTTACCACCTGGACGTAGTACCCTATACATATCTGCCAATCCCTTTTCAAGATTTTCGAAGTTTCTAACTCCAAAAGAAACGATGACAGCATCGAACTTATTATCCTCAAACAACAACTTCTCAGAATCGCCCAGCTGCATATCAATGATGTGGTCCAGCTTTCGCTTCTTCATTTTTTTTCTCCCCTCATTGAGCATTCCTTCAGAAATATCCACACCAATAACCTTATCCGGATTAAGGGCAAGTGCCTCTATAGCAAAGTCACCCGTTCCTGTGGCAATGTCCAAAATCAACTTAGGTTGATCTTTTTTCAGGTGTTTAATGGCCTTTTTTCTCCAGATAATATCTATTCCAAGGCTAAGTAAATGATTTAAAAAATCATATTTCTTACTGATGTTATTGAACATTTCAGCAACCTGCTCCTTCTTTCCTTCTTGCTTGTCTTTATACGGTACTACTGACATTGGTCTTTATTTAATTGTGCAATATTACTAAGTAAACCCGAGCATATGAAAAATGTTGATAAGTAATGAATTAAAGTCGCCCTAAAGTAAGCAGAAGACTAGACATCAACACAATCTGTAATTGAAACAAAAGACTTACCTTTACAAAAAATATATAGATCATGATCAAGTACGCAAAATTTGTCATTAGCAACACAGATTATAAAAAATGCCCAGCTCCGACCAAACCTGAATTTGCCTTTATAGGCAGGTCTAATGTTGGAAAAAGCTCTTTGATCAATATGCTGACCAACCATAAAAGCTTGGCGAAGATTTCCGGTAGACCAGGAAAAACCCAATTGATTAACCATTTTGACATCAATGACAAATGGTATATGGTAGATTTACCTGGCTATGGATTTGCAAAAGTCAGCAAAGGCATTAAAAATACCTGGGAAAAAATGATCAGTGACTACCTGACGAATCGGGATAATCTGGTAGCGCTTTGTGTTTTGGTAGACAGTAGATTGGAACCGCAAAAAATAGATTTGGAATTTATTACTTGGTGTGGACAAAATGAAATTCCGTTTGTTATCATCTTTACAAAATCCGATAAGCAAGGAAAATCGAAAACCAACCAGTCTGTTCATAAGTTTTTGGAAGAATGTGTCAGAATTTTCGGTGAGGCTCCCCAGTATTTTATCACTTCCGCACAAAATGCTGAAGGTAAGGAGGATGTCTTGGAGTTTATAGAAAATGAAGTCACTGAATATTATGATAGCCTCTAGTAAACCTTGGGCATTAAAAGGTATGTTCTATATTTGTAGCCGCAAAACAGCATAGTTTATGAATTTTAATGAAATAGCAACTGTATCCGGCAAGCCTGGATTGTACAAAATATTAAAACCTACCAAAGGTGGGGTCATTCTGGAAAGTCTTGACGAAAAGAAGTCCAAACTCGTAGTAGGTGCCAGCCATAGGGTAAGTATTCTTGCCGAGATTTCCATTTATACCATGAATGAAGAAGGAGCCACAGCACTTAAAGATGTGATGGCTACTATTGAAAAGGAGTTTGAAGGAGACCTTGGGCTTGAAAACGGAGCCGATGCTGAAGAGCTAAGGTCATTTTTGAAGCACGTTCTTCCAGAATATGATGAAAGCAAAGTGTATCCCTCAGACATCAAAAAACTGGTAGCATGGTACAAAATCATACGAACACATGCTCCTGAAGCACTCCAAGAAACGGAAGATTCAGAAGAAAATCAGAAAGAAGATAATTCCTCCGAATAAAAGGAATTATTTGATCTTGAAATCACATGGTAGCGGAAGAAGTACTCAGTATTCTTAAAAAGGATTTTGATTTACCTGTAGAGACTAAAGTGGCTGATGAGGATTCCCTTTTCCGTCTTTTAGTTCCCATTGTGCACCGGATGTTGGACAGAGAATTTGAACGTTTGTTACAAATTTGCTATCGTATAGACATTGGTGAGGAAAAACTGAAAAAAATCCTCCATGAGTCTCCTCCAGAAAATATGGCTGAGGAACTGACAAGAGCTATGATTGACCGACAAGTCCAAAAAATAGAAATTCGGAAGAAATATAGTAAGTAAAAAAACAACAGGCTGTCAACAGAATTGACAGCCTTTTTGATTTATTGAGTGACAGTTGATAGTGCTTTTTTCTGAAAAAACTCAACTTCATCCACCATTACATTTGACCCTATATATAGAGGAGTCCTTTGATGCAGCGAGCTAGGTTCAATTTCCAAAATCCTTTGTTTACCGTCTGTAGCCTTAGCACCTGCCTGCTCGGCGATGAAAGCGAGTGCGTTCGCTTCATACAAAAGCCTAAGCTTTCCATTAGGCGCTTTATTGGTGCCTGGATAGATGTAAATCCCTCCTTTCAGAAGGTTTCTATGAAAATCTGCAACCAAACTGCCAATATACCTTGCACTGTATTCTCTTTTTTTACATTCGGTGATATATGATTTCAAACCATCGTCAAAGTGATTATAAGCACCCTCATTGATACTGTAAATCTTACCATCTTTGGGTGCTTTCATGTCAGGATGGGAAAGGAAGAACTCCCCCAATGAAGGCTCATAGGTAAAGCCATTCACACCGTGCCCTGTAGTGTATACCAACATGGTAGACGATCCATACAGCACATATCCTGAAGCCACCTGATTGGCCCCTGCCTGCATAATATCTTCAATTTGAATAGGGCTACCCACTGGTGTCACCCTTCTGTAAATGGAAAATATGGTTCCTATAGAAATGTTCACATCAATATTAGAGGAACCATCCAAAGGGTCTATAGCCACAACATATTTTCCCGACTTATTTTGCAGGTCAATCACCTCATCATCTTCTTCGGAAACAATGGCACAGACTTCACCGCCTTTTGACAAGGCGCGCATAAAACGGATATTCGCAATGACATCCAACTTCTGCTGTTCTTCTCCCTGTACGTTTGTCTGACCAAATGCACCTCCTATATTGGCAAGTCCTGCGCGATTGGTTTCACGATTTACTATCTTTGATGCCAACGCAATATCTCTGAGCAATTGCGACAATTCGCCTGAGGCAAATGGAAAATCTTCTTGTTTGATCTTAATGAATCTGTCCAAAGTGACTCCCACTGAATAGGCAAGACCAGACTTGTCCGGAGTGTATTGTTTAATTTTCATGAATATTAGAAAAATTATATTTAGGATTTATATCTTTCGAAAATTACAAATTAATTTTTATGGCAAAAACTTTTATTTTCAAATTTGGAGGGGCTTCGACCAAAGATGCGGATTCAGTTAAAAACTTATCCAAAATTTTGCACAATCGATTGCGAAATCATACTGTAATTGTGGTTTCGGCCATGGGAAAAACCACAAATGCCTTAGAAGTCATACTTAACAAAAAGCTCATCCATGAAGACTATTCTTCGAATATTACAATTTTAAAAAATTACCATCTGAACATCTGTAATGGTTTATTCGCACAGTCTCATCCTATTTTTTCCGGGATTGAGAATTTATTCCTGAAGCTTACACGGACCTTGGACCGACAAATCAACAAAGATAACTACGATGAAGCTTATGATGGCATCATTAGCTTTGGAGAGCTCATTGCATCGCGTATTATTCAAGAATACCTATGTGACCAAGGGCTGTTTTGTCTTTGGCAAGACGCCAGGGAATTGATTGTGACCAATGAGGATTTCCGCTTTGCAAAATTAGACTGGGAGAAGACCAAGCAGAAGATCCAAAAATACCTTTTACCCAAGTTGATGCAGTTTCCGGTTTTAACACAGGGTTTCATCGGTCAAAGTAATACAGGGAAAACTACCACTTTGGGGCGCGAAGGCTCTGATTTCTCTGCTGCGATTTTTGCCACCTGCCTGAAGTCCAATTCCGTTACCATTTGGAAAGATGTGGCAGGAGTCTTGAATGCCGATCCCAAAAGATTCAACAATACAGTGAAATTTGATGAACTGGACTACAGAGAGGCCGCCGAACTTACATATTACGGTGCATCTGTAATACACCCCAAAACTATCAAGCCCCTAGCCAATCATTCTATCCCACTTTTCGTCAAGTCATTTCTTGATCCGGAGGCCAGTGGAACTAAAATCCATCATGTGCCTGTAATAAATAAAATTCCCTGCCTGGTGGTAAAAGACGAACAAATACTGGTCAGTTTTAAAGTGACAGATTTTACATTTATCAATGAATCCCATATCCACAAAGTCTTTGCTGAGTTAGAAAAACTTAAACTCAGGGTAAACCTTTTACAAAACTCGGCAATCAGCATCTCTATTGTCATAGACAAAGAAGTATTCAAACTCGAAAAACTGATCGAAAAACTTCAAGATGACTTTGAAATTCGGTACAATGAGGGATTACAGCTCCTTACTATCAAAAATCCTCACTCCGCACTGGTGGAGGATTGCATCAAAAACAGAAATGTACTTTTGGAACAAGTTACCAGGGCTACATTCCAAACGGTCATGACACCTTTATCCTAAAAGTCTATTTACAGTCTTTTCAATTCCTGCCAGGTAGCTTTTTCCAAATAAAAGTAAGTGGACCAAAAGTGGATAAAGGTTATAAATCGGCACCCTCTCTTCAAAATCCGGCTCTAGAGGAAATAAAGTGTTGTAAGCCTCATAAAATTCATCATCAAAACCCCCAAATAATTTCGAAAATGCCAAGTCCATTTCTCTATGTCCATAGTAAACTGCCGGATCAATCAATACAGGACTTCCTTTTAAACCTCTCATGACATTTCCCGACCAGAGGTCACCATGTAATAACGAAGGCTTTTCATTTGGAAAAATAGACTGCAGCAAGGGATAAATCTGCTGAAATCTTTTATAATACTCCAAAGAAACCAAACCTTCATAATAAGCTTTTCCCATCATTGGCTCCAGTCTATTCTCAACAAAAAAATCAGTCCAGGAAGCCTTATAACTGTTAGTTTGGACCAAGGAGGCGATATAATTGTCAGTATGGTATCCAAATTCAGATCTTGTCGCCATGTGCAGTTGTGCTAAGCCCATACCTAATTCCTTCCAATAGCTTGGACTGGTATTGTCAGATTTCACCCAATCCATTAACAGAAAATTTTGATCTCCAATTCTGCCAGAACCATGTACTTTAGGGACCTGTAGTGGTGTATTTAGACTGAGAGACTTCAGACCCTCCGCCTCTTTTTCAAAAATATCTTCACTGGATTCGAAGTTGATTTTCAGAAAAAACTTGGCATCTCTGGCTTCCAACAATACTCCTTGATTGATATTTCCAGCAGCAATGAGTTTTGCTTGACTGATGGGAACTCTTTTCCCCAAACTTAAAAAAACTACTTTCTCAAAAAATTCTGAATTATCAAACATATTCCTGATGCTCCACTTTGATATGCTCTAAAAAGCGATCAATGGAATCATCCAAAATCTGATACACATTTTCAAAGCCATCTTGTCCGCCATAATAAGGATCTGGAACATCCAGGTTATCTGTATCAGGTTGGAATTCTCTGATTAAGTATACATTATTATGTTTTAGGGAATTTTTGAAAATCAATTGTTCAATGTTTTCCTTATTGGATTGATCCATAGCAATAAGATAGTCGAACTCCCTGATATCAACTCTATTTAATTTTCTTGCTCTATGATTGATCGCTATTTTATGATTTTCAAGACATGCAAGAGTCCTCTCGTCTGGCAACTCTCCAATATGATAGTCTGAAGTTCCACAGCTATCGCATATTAATTTTTGTTGCAGTCCGAGGTTTTTCACTTTATGGTTGAAAATAGCTTCCGCAAGAGGTGACCTGCATATATTGCCAAGGCAAACAAATAACACTTTAATCATGAGGATATTACTGAATTCGGGAGATTGACATTTTGCTTACTAATTTAAATAAAAAATTCCCAGAATACTTTCCATTGAGAAAAACTTATAACTGATTTTTAGAGATTTTACACACCTAAACACTTGATTAAAGTTATTTTATCAGAATTATTTTAATCATATACGCTATATTAAAAAATAATAAATTGATTATAATATTAAATGCAATCGATTACGAAATAAAATTCTTAAAAATGTTTGATAAGACAAAAGCCAATAATTATCTTTGTAGAGTAATTATCAAATAAGAATCATTCTTATTTAAAAAGTATGACGACTGAATTCATCAAAAACAAAATCACGAACAGCGGGTTGAAATTCACTCATCAACGATGGGTGATCTATGATGCCTTATATCAGGCGGATTCTCACCCTACTGCTGATCAAGTTTTTGAGATCATTAAGTTGGCTAATCCAAGTCTTTCTCTAGGGACTGTTTACAAAACACTTGACAGTTTTGTTCAAAATGGATTGATCCAGAAATTTATGGATCAGAATGGAGTTATGCGCTTTGATGCCATTATAGATGCACATAGCCATCTCTATTGCAAAGAAACACATGAAATCAGAGACTTTAGAAATGAGGAGTTGGAGAAAATGCTTCAAAACTTTATTTCTAAACAAAGACTTAATGATTTTGAGATTGAAGATGTCTCTATCGTATTCAAAGGAAGAAAAAAACAATAAAAATTTAATTCAAATAAATAAATTACATTATGTCACTAGTAGGTAAAAAAGCACCCTTATTCTCAGTTCCTGCCGTTATCAATGGCGAAGAGATCGTTGAAGGATTCTCTCTAGACCAGTATATAGGAAACAAAGAAGTTGTCTTCTTTTTCTATCCGAAAGATTTCACTTTCGTGTGTCCAACTGAGATTCTTGCATTCCAAGAAAAGCTTGCTGAATTCGAAAAAAGAGGCGTTGCTGTAGTAGGCGCTTCAACAGATACTGAAGAAACGCACTTAGCTTGGTTGATGACACCAAAAGCAAACGGCGGTATAGAAGGCGTTACTTATCCACTTGTAGCTGATGCTTCCAAAACAGTTGCGCACAACTTCGGTGTGTTGGCAGGTGAGTGGAACTACGATGAAGAAGGTAACCTTACATTCGAAGGTGCCCCTGTAGCATACAGAGGAACATTCTTGATTGATAAAGCAGGTGTGGTAAGACAAGAAACCATCAATGATCTTCCACTAGGAAGAAATATCGATGAAATGATCAGGTTGGTAGATGCATTGCACCATGTTGAAAAATTCGGTGAAGTATGTCCAGCTAATTGGGCAGAAGGCAAAGAAGCAATGTCTGCTACAAGAGAAGGCGTTGCTGAATACTTAAGCAAAAACTGATTGAATTAATTTCAATTTTCAAATGCCCTGGAGTTGCCTTCAGGGCATTTATATTTTTAAACCTTTCTTTACCGCATATGCATCCCTCCCCACCTGATGATAAACATATTCATGTTCTGTCAAATAGTTTTTACAGCTTTCTTTTGTGGCTTGATCAAAATGTTCCTCCTCATAAATGATCACATCAGGCATTATTTTTGACAAATCAAACATTTTTAAAATCTCGAAATCAAAACCTTCAGTATCAATTGCAAGCAGGTCCAAATCTTCCCCATCTAGCATTTCATAAACCTTTTCTGCCGTGACCGTATTGATTTGCTTTTCTGCAATCCACGTTGACTTGTCCTTAGGGGGTTCTACCCCTGCTTTTCTAGCTTTATTTTCTATAGTACCATCCTCTATTTTTTGAATCAGTTGATTTTTATTAAAACTAGAAAGCCCTGTCGCCCATCTATCTGAACTAAAAGAAACAGTATAAAGGATTTCCTTGCCTTCTGTATTAGAAAGGGCAGCATTTACAGTTTTTACTTCTGGCCTAAGCTTATGGATTCTTTTTAACCAGCCTTCATATACCTCAGGTTGAGGTTCTAACATGACTCCTGACCAATTATCTCTTTTTATGAATTTTTGGATCGGATCATGAATGAAACCATCATTTGCACCTACCTGAATAAATTTGATAGGAGAATTCTTTTTTGAATAAACATCCAGAAACTCTGAAAGGGTACCTGATGGTGGCCTGTAGATAAATTTGTAAAAACCCATATACAAAGGGTTTTCTGAGGCACAGAGGTAAAATCTTATCCGGTTGTAATGCTTTTTAAAAAAGCTTTTTACATTCATAATATTTTTTGTAAAACTCTTAATCAGATTCAAGTAACTTATAGGATAATTAAATTTTTATGGAATTCCAAAAAGCAGATTGGAAATCGCTCAATTCGAAATACAATCCCGCACATTCCAATAAGCTGCAAAGCGTTTCAAAAAATGCTTATTAAAAGCTACATTTGTTGACTAAAGTACTAAGTTTTAATGCCGGCAGACACTATAAATCCTCAAAAAAAGATCGCTGCGATCACCATGGCAAGAAATGATGATTTCTTTTTGACCCGCTGGATAGAATATTATGGGAGAGAACTAGGAAAAGAAAACTTATACATCTATTTGGATGGAGAAGACCAGCCAGTTCCCAAAAATGCAGGTAAAGTCAATGTCTTTCATGAAAAAAGGGTTGTAGAACATGTCGTTTCTGCGGAAAAAAGAAGACTTGGTTTCTTATCGGATGTCGCCAAAAAACTATTGAATACTTATGATGTGATCATTGGTGTAGATGCAGATGAATTTTTATTAGTCGACCCTAACTATGGTAAATCTCTCGCTCAATACTTAAGCGAAATCCCTATTGAACCCTCAGTGTCTGGACTAGGCATCGATGTCGGTCAGGATTTGAATAAAGAAGCTACTTTGGACAAATCAGCGGCTTTTTTAGGTCAGAGATCCTATGCCTTGATTTCTTCTAGGTATACCAAACCTTCTGTTATAGCCAAACCTGTTAACTGGGGTTCCGGCTTCCATCGGGTCAAAGGTCATAATTTCAGAATCGATCCCAACTTGTACTTATTCCACTTTGGATCTGTAGATTATAAAATGATTCAGGACAGGTTCCTGGACAAAGACAGGATGGCTACAGGAAGAGAAGGGCATATCAAAAAAAGGGCAAAAACCATAGATATCATCACTCATTCAAAACCCAAAACTGAGGAGAAATGGCTATCTATTGCTAGAAAGCTCCAAAGTGTCGCCAGACCAATTTATGCATGGAATAAGCCCACCATGTTAAAATGGAAACTAGTTGTCAAAATACCCGATAGATTTAAAGGGATAGTCTAGTACTCATGACATATTCAACACGTAAACAACCGATAGATGCTGTAATTACATGGGTGGATGGAAATGACCCTATTCATCAATCCAAAATGGACAATGCCTTGAAGGGTAAGACCAGAAAGTATATTCCAGGGGCTGAAAAGACCAGATTTGGAAACGCCAATGAATTGAAATACAGCACACTTTCTCTACTAAAATTTGCTCCTTTTATCAGGAAAATTTTTATTGTTACAGACAGTCAGTACCCCAACATTCAAGATGATATTGAAAAAACCTTCCCCGATCGTGTTAATGATGTACAGGTAATTGACCATAAAGAGATTTTCAGAGATCACCTGGAATTTTTACCCACCTTCAACAGCCGTTCCATAGAAGCCTTACTCTGGAAAATAAAAGACTTGTCGGAAAACTTTATATACCTCAGTGATGACATGTTTGTCATCAGACCACTTAAGCCACAAGATTTATTCTTAGAGGGAAGACCTGTTATGCGAGGAAAGTGGCTAGTCCGGCCTGTACTGAGAAACTTATGGAATGCATTGAATACCAAGATGCAACATAAGCTTTTGAAAAATAAAGCATTTCAGCCAAAACCCTCTTTTCATATTGGCCAATGGAACAGTGCCAAAGCGCTTGGGTTTAAATGGAGTTATTTCTTTTCAAGCCATACTCCTCACGCGGTCAATAAAAATACCCTAAAAAATTACTTCGACAAACATCCTGATATCCTTACTAATCAAGTCAAATATAAGTTCCGGCACAATTCACAGTTTAATTGTGCTTCATTTTTCTATCATCTTGAGATCAAAAGCGGGAATACAAACTTTGCTAGGCCATCTTTTATATCTTTGCATCCATTCAACAGATGGGATGGGTATATTGAAAAAAAACTCAATCGATGCGAGTCGAACAGTAAATTGTTGTTTATAAATATCCAAAGTCTTGAACTTTGCAGTGAGGAAAATCAGAAGAAATTAAAAGAATGGCTTTGGAAGAATCTTGGCCTGTAATGCATACTTTGGAAAACTTAGCCAGGTTATAGGATTATGAATCAGGAATATCCAAAATAACCTCAGGTGAGCAATATGTTATTAAAACTGGAAATCAATAAATAAAGATGCAAGGAAGAGTCATCAAATCCACCGGCAGCTGGTACGTGGTCCAAACAGACGAAGGCATCAAAAATGCCAGACTCAGGGGGAAATTCAAACAGGAAGACCTCAAATTGACCAATCCCATTGCCGTGGGTGACATTGTACTTTTAGAAAATGAAGCAGATCATGAATCTACTGTCATCAGAGACATACTTCCCCGGGAGAATTATATCATCCGAAAATCAACCCGAAAAGCACACCATTCACATATCATCGCATCTAATATTGACCAGGCTTTTTTGATTGTCACCCTCAGAAGTCCGAGGACTTCCCTAGGCTTTATCGATAGGTTTTTGGTAAGTACAGAAAGTTTCAGGATTCCTGCTTGCATAATAGTCAATAAAATGGACCTGGAGTACAAACCAAAGGATTTGGATTTTCTTCAAGACATACATGATATTTATGACACATTGGGCTATCCCGTGTTGGAAATTTCAGCTTTGGAAGATGAGGACATCAAGCTTTCTCTTTCTGATATGCTCAAGGGCAAAACCACATTACTTTCGGGGCATTCAGGTGTAGGTAAATCCACTATTTTGAATAAACTGGTACCCTCTGCTGTTCAGACTACCAAAGAGATTTCCAAATTCAGTGCAAAAGGAGTCCATACCACTACTTTCGCAGAAATGTTTGAAATTCCTGAAGGTGGTTTTCTAATAGACACTCCAGGAATCAAAGAGTTCGGTATCCTTGACATTGACCAATATGAACTTTCACATTATTTCGTGGAAATGCGCCAATACCTGGGGCAATGCAAATACAACAACTGCAGGCACCTCAACGAGCCTGGTTGTAAAGTTCTGGAAAAAATGGAAGAAGGATATATTCACCCTTACCGTTACGAGAGCTATGTCAATATCCTACATGAAGAAGACAGTCACAGGTAGGAAGAGAACTTTGGATGCAATGTTTTGAATCCATTTTCAATTAACTTAATTTTCAGACCACAAATTCAGATTTCAATTTATCCATATGAGCAGCGACAAAACCTTGGTCTTGGACCAAAACAAAATCAAGCAAAAGATCACCAGGATGGCATTTGAAATCTACGAAAGAAATGCCGCTGAGGACAATATTGTCTTTGCAGGAATTACAGGAATGGGCCATCTGCTTGCAGGTTTTTTGGCCGAGTCTTTAGAGAAAATTTCTCCTATTCAAACCAAGGTTCTTGAAATCAATCTGGATAAAAAAGATGTCTACAGAGGAGAGGTCATGCTCTCTGAAAAGATAGACCTCACTAACCGCTGCATCATCATTGTGGATGATGTGCTCAATACAGGGAAAACTTTGGTTTATGCACTGAAGCCATTTCTAGACCTACCCATCAAAAAAATGGAAGTGGCTGTATTGGTCAACAGAAGTCACAAATTATTCCCTGTCACCCCTGATTACACCGGCTTAGAGCTTGCCACCACGCTCAACGATCACATAACTGTGGATTTATCCCCAAAAAACAAAACTGTTCACCTTCACTGATTTCCAATGTCTGTACACCAATCATCCAATATCAAAAGAATTACCACCCACATTCTCCAGGAAATGAAAAATCGTGGGGAAAAAATCTCAATGCTTACGGCCTATGACTTTTCAATGGCAGGTATCGTGGACGCAGCAGGTATAGATATCATATTGGTAGGGGATTCAGCTTCCAATGTCATGGCAGGACATGAGACCACCCTTCCTATCACTTTGGATCAAATGATATACCATGCAACATCAGTCGTGAGAGCAGTGAAGCGTGCATTTGTGGTAGTAGATATACCATTCGGTTCTTATCAGGGAAACTCATCAGAAGCCCTGCGCTCCACCATCCGAATCATGAAAGAGTCAGGTGCTCATGCTGTCAAAGTAGAAGGTGGTTCTGAAATCAAGGAGTCTGTTGTTCGAATCCTCAGCGCTGGAGTACCAGTGATGGGACATTTAGGTTTGACCCCACAGAGTATTTATAAGTTCGGAACTTATACCGTAAGGGCAAAAGAAGAAGAAGAGGCAAATAAACTGATTGAAGATGCCAAACTTTTAGAGGAATGTGGCTGCTTTGCCATCATTCTGGAAAAAATCCCAGCTTCTTTGGCTAAAAAGGTGGCAGAAACAGTTACTATTCCAGTTATTGGAATCGGTGCAGGAGGAGACGTAGACGGGCAGGTTTTGGTAGTCCACGATATGCTAGGCATCAATCAGGAGTTTAAACCTCGCTTTCTCAGACAGTATGCCAACCTTCAGGAGGTTATGACCAATGCTGTGCAGAATTATATCTCAGATGTGAAAAGTAGGTCATTTCCTAATGAAAATGAAAGCTATTGATAGGAAAGTTCTCATTTCCATGAATCACGAAATTGACAAAAGGAAACAATAGCGCGGGGTATTTTAATTAAAGCTGGGTATTTATCTTTTCTGACCCTTGCCTTCATGTGTGGTCGATATCCCAACTTTCTTCTTGCTACCAATGAAAGATTGATCGGGTACGTTATTCTGATCCCAAAAACCCTAAGAAATTCACCTCTTGACAATCAGTTTTTTAGTCAACCGATCACCCTCCTGGGAAACAAAATCCAGGATATAGACCCCGGGAGCTAAAAACCCAAATTGGAAAGTGACATTGCTATTGGCGGGAATCTCCCGATATTCTGTGATTACCTGTCCCATACTGGTAATCATCCGCATACTCAATCTTTTGGAACTGAGTACTGAAAAAATTCCATTGGATGGATTGGGAAAAACCCTAAGCTGAATTTCTTCACCGGGAATCAACTGGGAAACCTCATTCTTCAAATATTCCAAACCTCCTCCCGAAGAACCCAATATAAGATCTCTGGAATCTTCAAAAGGTCTAGGGACTGAAGTAATACTGGTAATCCTTCCCAACCTACTTTGTCTTAACTCCCCTTCTCCAAGACCTTTGATTTGTACAGTTTCCCTTTGATTTTGATTCATAAAATCAGCAATATAGATCAACACCCCTCTTTGGTCCACCGCATACAAAGAAGGACTATTACCCGGAATTACATGTACATTCAGGTTTCTGTTGGCCGGATTATCCGAAAAGCCCAAAAATTGCTTTTCTTCTAAGCTTACTTCTCCACTGCCAAAATCAATACTAAGTAAAATCAATTCACCGGTTTGTCTGGCCAATAAGATGTAATTCCTTCCTTCAAAAGAAAATAGCTCAATCTGATCTAAGGGGAAAACCTGAATGGAGGGAAGCTGAATTTCTTTCCTTTCCGAAAAATCTGCCCTTTCGCTGTAAAAAAATCTCCTGACCAAGGCAAAATTAAGGGTATCCGTTCCCGTCACCCAATAGGTAGTCTTTCCCTGGGGCGTTTGGAATTCCTGATACCTTAAATCCAATAGGTCCAACTCTGATAGGTTTAGAAAATCATCCTCTTCCAAAATCCATTCATTTTCATTGATTATGAATCTATAGGCTTTACCCACTACCTTACCATTGAAAAATGAGTTGGCTGTAACGACCAGCTCCCCATCTGAAGCAAATCCCTTGAAAAAGGGCCTGCTGTTTTCTCCCAAATCCAAAAGGCTTTCCTGAAGGAAAGGTGCAAAGCCATTTTGACCTTCACTTCGAAAAATATTTTGTGCATAATCTGCCTGAAAGGTTCCTGCCGTTCCAGAAGCCAAGGAACTGACAAGCAAATTCCCTTTCCAAAGGTAGGAAGCGTGAAAAACGGGGAATTCGGGAAGGTCACCAAAACCCGGTACTTCCAAAGAAAATTCATCGAATATCGGCCTGTCGTTTGTTCCTTTATTAGGCAGAAAATAAAGGGTATTGCACTCATCCTGTCCCATCAACAGATCTTTCTTCCCATCTCCATCAAAGTCCGCATAGAGCAGAGAATGCCCTCCGGCATGTTCTATCCTTCCTTGGGGCATTTCTTCTTCAACCGTACCAATCGGCATCCCAGCACAGGTAACCCCGAAACTGAACGTGCCACAATCACAGAATTCAAAACCTCCCCACCTCGCCTCGGGAAAGGCAAAACCATCAATATCAGCAATACCTTTGCGCTCCATGCTGGTGTTGCGGTAAAACTCTATGTAGTCGCCCACCGCAAAATTGAAAGTGAGGATATCCAAATCCCCATCCCCATCAATGTCAATAAAAAGAGGTGTATCCAAATTGTTGGCGGTGACATTGGATCCGTTGTCCAGGCGGAGAAAATTCTGGGCTACTTCCCATTGGGGAAAACGCGCTCCAGATGGCGTGATATTTCTATAAGCTTTGATCCCAAAAGGACTGGAAGTGAAAAGATCCTTTTTCCCATTTCCGTCAAAATCAGCCAACACCAAAAATCCATTGACGTCAGAAGGAAAGTAGAAAGCCATTTCGGGCAGATACCTAAAACCTTCCTCTTCCACCGCAAAAACCAAAATTCTACGAGAATTGATATCCCAAATCACCAGTTCTTCCTGCCCATCACCATTGGTATCCATTTCCTGAAATTGGGCTGCATTGATACCTGGACTGAATGGAATGGGAACGTTCACTCCTCCGGAAATGATGGAAATGGATTGGTCAAATGTGTAACTTTGCTGTCCCAGTGACAAAAAAGAATAAACTAAAAAGAAAGCGGTTACGATATACTTCATTTAAACCCGATCGATATGGACTTAAAATTAAACGATTCCAAATGATATAGGATATAAGGAAACCGCTAATTTTAAAGAATTAATTCAGACCATGGAAATAGAGAGACTTTACAAGCTTTACAGATCCTCCACAGGAGTCAGTACAGATACCAGAAATATCAAAGATGGGAATGTGTTTTTCGCATTGAAAGGCCCTAATTTCAACGCCAATGAATTTGCCCCGAAAGCCTTGGAAGCGGGCGCAAGTCTTGTCGTCATCGATGAGGAAGCGTTCGCTGTTTCAGGAGACGAGCGCTATTTTTTGGTGGATGATGCCTTGACTGCCTTACAGCAACTGGCCAATTACCGAAGAAAACAACTCTCCATCCCCATCATTGGGCTTACAGGAAGTAATGGCAAAACCACTTCCAAAGAATTGCTTCATGCTGTCCTGAAAACCAAATACAAAACTTCGGCTACTATCGGTAACCTCAACAACCATATCGGTGTTCCTTTGACCCTATTAGCTATACCGGATAATACGGAAATAGCCATCATTGAAATGGGGGCCAACAAACAGGGAGACATCAAAGAGCTTTGTGATATTGCAGATCCAACTCATGGATTTATCACCAATATCGGAAAAGCCCATCTCGAAGGCATGGGAGGCCCTGAGGGTGTACTGAAAACAAAAACAGAACTCTTTCAGCATCTCAGGGAAAATAAAGGAACTGTCTTTATCAATTCCCAAGACCCCATACTTTCCAATATGGCCAAGCGATTTGAAAATCCTGTGATGTATCCGGCCAAGGGAGATTTTTGCGAAGTGATTTTTGAAGATGCCAATCCATTTGTACAATTCAGGGTGGAAGGCGATTCTGCTATCCATACATCCCATATGATAGGTGCTTACAACTTCGGAAATATTGCGAATGCCATTACCATAGGCAAATTTTTCGATGTGCCTATGGAAGGAGCCGTAGAAGCAGTCAAAGCTTACAACCCATCCAATATGCGTTCCCAATTGGTAGAAAAACGAAGCAACCTCATCATCTTGGATGCTTATAATGCCAATCCCTCCAGCATGGAAGTCGCTATTGATACTTTTGGGAAAATGACAGGCAAAAAACATAAAATGGTCATTTTGGGAGACATGTATGAATTGGGAGACAGTACCGAAGAAGAACATGCAAAACTGGGGGAAATCGTCTCCAAATTTGAATTTGACAAAATCTGTTTTACAGGAAAACACGTGCAAGCAGCCTTGGCCAAGGCTCCAATGAGGGCGTTGTATTTCCCTGATCCTTTTTCTTTTCGCAACTGGCTTCAGGACTCTCGATTCGAAGACCACTTGATCCTGATCAAAGGAAGTAGAGGCATGAAGTTGGAAGGTTTGGTGGATTTTATTTGAACCCTGAACTTTTTCATGTAGTTTAAAGTACCATAATGTGTACACAAAATCAATTATCATGATAGTAATTAGCACCAGGGAATTTCGCCAAAATCTTAAAAAATACTTAGACCTGATCGATCAAAATGAGAGAGTAATAATAAAGCGAGGAAAAGGAAAGGTTTACGAAATTTCAAATGAAGTGAAAAATGACCGGTTCTTTGATGACCCAATAGTTCAAGAACGATTGGCAAAAAGCATTCGATCTTATTCTGAAGGAAAAACCGTGAAATTGTCAGACGATCAATTGAAAGATCTCCTTGGGATATGACATTTGAAATTGAATTTACAATTGATGCATTGGAAGATATTGAGAAGCTAAAGAAGACTGGTAATAAGACATTATTGAAATAACTTTTCTCTCTCATCCAAGAACTCAAAGAACATCCTGAAACAGGTACTGGAAAACCTGAAAGACTCAAATATTTTCAGCAAAACACTTGGTCGAGAAGGATAGATAGAAAGCATAGGCTTGTATATTTAATAGATGGAGAAAAAATCATTGTAACTGTTCTAGGCGCATATGGGCATTATGGTGACAAATAAGAATTCCATAAAAAAACCGATTATTTAAAGGTTCCTATTGACCTCACTGGGTGCAAACGTCAGATTTTAAGGTTAAAGGAAATCTAGCCTTCCAATCAAATGCCATTTTATTAATACCTTCAAATGAATTTTATACTGAAGAATTGAAATCTTATAATTATTAAACAATCTAAGGTCTAGAACATTTATTAAAGCATGAACGCAAACTACCTTCAATTTTTAACCGAGCTATCCAAAAACAACCACAAAGACTGGATGGATGCCAACCGTGATTGGTACCAAGAAGTCAGGGCTTCTTTTTTGGAAGATGTGGCTGGACTTTTGGCTGAAATCAGCAAATGGGAGCCTGACTTGAGTGCTTTCAAACCTAAAGACTGTGTATTCCGACAAAACAGAGATGTGCGCTTTTCAGCCAACAAGGACCCGTACAAAACCAACTTGGCGGCTTACTTCTCTGTTGGAGGAAAAAAATCCAACGATCCAGGTTATTATCTACATATTCAGCCGGGGGGTAGTTTTATTGCAGGAGGGATATGGATGCCACCAGCTGAGATATTAAAAAAAATACGGCAAGAAATTGATTATTCTGGCCAGGAGTTAATGAATATCCTGAACGAAAAAACTTTCAAAAAGCACTTTTCGAATTTAGAAGGCGAAAAACTCAAAACCAGCCCGAGGGATTACGATGCTGAGCATCCTTACATCGATTTGTTGCGATACAAGAGTTTTATCGTCTCCACTCCCCTGTCCGACAAAGACATCCTATCCGGTGATTTCAAAACCAAAACTCTTGAATCTTTCCGTATGATGAAACCCTTCCACGATTTCCTTCATAAGGCAGTGGATGAAGCTGAAAGTGGGGAGGGGTTGTTGTGAAATAAGCATCCTCCAAAAGGAATTCTGGGGATGCTCCTTGTATATACTTATCACTTAATTTTTCTCTATCAAATCTCTACAAGAACCTGTTGTATAAATCTGTACACCTATGCCTTTAATTTTCTTATTTTTACTTGACCAATCAGTACTATCCACTAAAATTAATGTTTTTTCAAATAGATTTGAATCGTTTTCAAACCAATAGATAAATGGTATTTCTATTTCCTCTAAAACAACAATCGTATCTAAACGAAGCCTATCCTTATCTATACAATAAATGTCATTATACATTGGAGGGCCTGGGTGATGGATAAATTTTAATTCTATACATGGATCTTTTAATAAAGGATATTTCTTTTTGAAAATTTCATCATTGAGTAATTCATCATTAAATGTCCAATTCCTAAGACTTTTTTCAACGTCCCTATGCTCAGTATTAAAAATAATAAGTACAGTATCTTGAGGGTTAGTCCGTTTATAATAACTACTATGATTCGCCTTTTCGAAGTTTGTTGATAATGGTTTTATTTGACAGATTCCATCTAATGCAAATCCGAAATAAATAACAAGTAATGTTACTATTCGATAAATTACAATTTTAAAATTCACCATAGCAGGCTGTTACAACTTTCAACACTGATGACAGTTGTGGTTTGAAATTAAAATCTACCCTAACAGAATCTCTTCAATCATCACTGCCACTCCATCTTCTTTATTGCTCAAGGTGAGGCGGTCCGCAATAGCTTTGACTTCTTCTCTGGCATTACCTACAGCTACACCCATGCCCACGGCTTCAAGCATTTCTATGTCATTATAATTGTCTCCAAAAGCCATCACCGATTCCATTCCAAAACCATACTTTTTTTCTAACAACAGGGCTAATGCCGAAGCTTTGGAAATAGATTTAGGTGCAATTTCAATGTAGGTATCCTTTGACCTGTAGAGATGCAAGTCCGTCCCCATTTGTTGCTCAGCATTACGAAAGAAAAATTCAATTTCCTCGGGAGGACCCATACACATGACTTTGTGCGCTCCTTTTTCCCCAGATTTCCACATAGAAAGGACTTGATCTGAAGGCTGAATTGTAGGCTTTACTCTGGTGTTTTTTGCCTCACGCTCTGCCCAAGAATCATATAAGGGTTCAAACCAGTCTTCCCCTTGATATAAGCTCACATGAACTTGAGTCCCTTTTGCTATTTTCACCAAGGCCTCACAATAATCCAAGGGAATAGAAACATCGTCAAGGATTTGTTTTTGCTCATCGTGAATAACGAAACCGCCATTGTAGCAAATCAAAGGTTCCCCTATACGCCCCATATCTTGTTGCAGATGTCTCATGGCATCTGGCATCCTGGAAGAGGCAAGAATGATAGGGAATTCCTTGGATAATTTGGCAATTGCCTGAAGTAATCTTTGAGACAAGACCCTGTCCCCATTGAGTAATGTACCGTCTATATCAGTACAAATGGCTTTAATCTGCATTAACTTTTATGGGTTTGCTGTTTTGAAACGGTGGCTATTAGTAAAGCTGTTCTTATCATTCACTCACTTTTAAAATTACGTTACCTTTTTTTCTCCCTGTATCAACATACTCATGAGCTTCAACTACGCTCTCAAATGAATAGATTCTGTCAATAGTGGCTTTTAATTTCCCGTTTTCAAATAACATTTTAAGAAATTCTAATTGTTGGTGAGATTCACTAGCATATTCTAAACCTCCAACTGTTTTATAAACCCCTTCCGTTTTCAAGAGGTGCTGACATTGTTTTTTCGTTGTTTTACCAACAGCATCAAAGATAAAATCATATTGATTGTTATGTTTGGTAAAATCCTCTTTATCATACAGGATAATTTTTGAAATGCCTAAATTTTCTACAAAATCCTTCCCATCTGAACTACAAACAACTGTTACATCTGCGCTGTAGTATTGAGCAATTTGAAGGGCAGCAGCTCCCACAGAACCTGTTGCACCAATAACTAACACCTTTTGTGATTTCTTTTTTGATAACTTTGCCTTTTCAATGAAATAGATTGCAGTTTGTCCACCAAAAATCAGTGAAACAGCTTCGTCATAAGTTGCATTTACCGGCATCAATGAAATATTGCCCTTTTCTTTAATAGCGATATACTCAGCATATGTGCCAAAATTAAAGCCTGTCATTCCAAATACGCTATCTCCCTTCTTAAACTTTAAAACTTTGGCACCCACCTCTTCTACAATGCCAGCATAAACTGTTCCTAATATCGGTTTTCTTGGTTTTGAAAATCCCAATACTAATTGCATTATGATTTTCATAAAGCCTTCAACTGCAAGTCCTCTAACCCTAGTGTCTCCAGAATTTACTGCTGTAGAAATGATTCGGACAAGAATTTCATTGTCTTTTGGAATAGGTTTTTTAATTTCTTGTATTTGCAAAACATCAGGTGTCCCGTATTTCGTGCAAACAACCGATTTCATTGTTTTCATTTGGAGTTTTATCCTCTTAGTGGTTAATGTCTTTATCGGGAATTTTACTTTCCTTCAACCAATTCCTAAAGAGCAAAATTTTCAAAAACACCGGTAATTGCTCCAAAACCTACCATCATCAAAACCAGAATTACTAAGCCAAAACCAATCAAATACCATATCAATTTTGCTTTTGCCCAATTGGCCTTACTCGGGTTGCCTTCCTTGTCAAAAGCCCATACGATCAACATAATAAATCCCACAATAGGTATATTGGTTATCAATATAGTGATCAACCAATCTCCGGTATTCACGGATGGATGCTTAAAACTTTGGTCAAAATTCATAGTGTTGGATTTTCGGTTTTCAACAGATCTTGTACATTAAAGCTATACTCATTCATGGCAAAATTGTCCGGGTTGATAGGGTCTGACTGAATGAACACGATTTGTATTTCTTTGTAATTTTTGATTTTACTGTACTCTTGAGCATACAGTTCTGCACAGCGCAAAGCAATATTTTCTTGGTTGTATTGTAGGTTTGGATTCTTACCATTGAAAAATCTGAGTTGTACATAACTGTAATTCTTTCCATCAACATTGGTCCGGTTCATATTCACTTCCACCCTTTCGAATTCTCCGAATTCCAGAATTTCCTCAGAGGGAAAATACCCTTCACCTGCCATTTTGTTCAATCCCCAAACCATACCCTTCATCATTTTTTCAGGATCACAGGAACATGAACCCAATATCAACAGGATCAGTGGAAAGAAAAAAAACCTTTTCATCATCAATAAATTATTTGGCGGCCACCGCCTCTATTTCAATCAATAGTTCGGGGTTGGCTAAAGCATATACCGCAATAGTAGATCGGGCTACTTTATTGGGGTTTTCATCATTGTTGAAATACTCCCCATAAGCTTTGAACCAAGCATCCCAATCGATATTACCATCCTTATCAGGGGCAAGGTAAACCCTGAGGAAATAGACATCTTCCATCCCAAATCCTGCCTCGCCAATGGTTTCTTTTATCCTTTCCAAAATCCCAATACTCTGCTCATAGGTATTGCCATACCTACCATAAGTTCCGGGAACTGCATTTTCATCCTTTACCGGAGCCACCAATCCTGATGTATAAAAATATTCTTTCCCTTTTGGAATATAAACGCCCCTCAATATACTGGCATCGGGTCTGTCGTAGCGGACGATAAATTCTTCTTTTTCACTTTCGCTTTTCTCATTAGTTTCAGATGGACTGTTTGTACAGGAAATAAACAAACAAAACAACATTAGGTAAATCAGTGATACGTATTTCATAGACAGTGTATTTTTATTGAGACAAAAAGAGGCTTGTAGATTATACAAGCCCCTCATTCATGTTTAAATATTATGTATATCCGGAAAGTTTCACGTAGGAAAAGATTCCATTCGAAATACAAGAATTAGGTTGATGAATATCAACCTACTTCCTGCATTTCTTTTTCCTTTCTGGTAACCCGGATAATGAAATCACTCAAGACGTTCATGTAATTGATAAATGCATCATAAGGAGTCTCATAGGGACTGAAATAAGCATGCACAGCTCCATCAGAGAAGAATTTTGTACTCATATAATAGAAATGATCAGATGTTTGCAGGTAATTCCAGTCCCTCTGAATCTCAGCATCATCAATTTTGTTTACCCTTGATTCAAGATCATAAAGTTTGGTAAAGGCTTCATTTTGAAGGTCGTTCCCCAACCAAGCTGTCAAATCCCTTTCTTCATCTGCCCAGGAAATAGGCGTAGGAACCTGAATTGGAGAAATAGGCTTGGAATTTCCCAAAACTTCCGAAGGAGTAGAGAAAGTAAATCCGGTATGGTTCAGAATAGCACTCGGTAAGACTTTCATAAACTGAAAAATACCTGTTTCAGCCCATTGATGTTCCCCGAAGGTTTCATAATCCATAAAGAGATTGACTACCTGATGGTCTTTGGGGACATTATTGATCCAAGCTGTAAATTTTTCAATAGTCAGTGGATGCTCAGACCAGGATTTATCGCTAAACCTAAAGGCTATGTCATCACTGAGCTGAAAATTTTTCAATAGTATTTTAAAATCCGGGTTGATGGCATTTTGATACACAAAGTTTGGAGACTTCCAACCCAGTATATGTTTCGCACCTTCTGTCAACATTCCCGTATAACCCATTTCTGCTACCATTTCACCTATTTTATCAGAATATACCAACTCTGTATTTCTGAAAACTTTCGGTTCATAGCCATTGAAAAGTCTCTTGATTTTGGCTTTATGGTTTTCCACCATCCTCTTGAACTCTGATTTACTTCTCAGAGAACAGAGCGCATGCGCATCCGTTTCGTTGAGCAGTTCAACATGTCCCGTCGCAACCAGCCTTTGAAAACTTTCCAGTACATCTGGTGCATAGGCCTCAAATTGGTCCAGACAAACTCCGGAAATAGAAAAAGCCACCTTAAATTTCCCCTGATGCTGCTTGATAAGTTCAAGAAGAAGTTCATTCATAGGCAGGTAGCATTTTTGTGCTACTTTCCTGATAACGGATTTGTTGAGGTAATCATCCCAATAGTAATGATCTTCGCCCATGTCAAAAAAACGATATGGCTTTATCCTAAAAGGTTGATGTACTTGAAAGTAAAAGCAGATGGTTCTCATGGTTGTTTTTGGTGTAATTTTTCGTAAACAGTTACTAGTTTGGCAGCGACATGCTCCCATTTTAATTCTTTCAGTTCTTGACTACCCAGTTCTTTGAACATCCTGGAAATACTCTCGTAATGCAAAAGGGCAAAAACGGCGTCAGCCATGGCGTCTACATCCCAAAAGTCAATTTTGATGGCATTGCGCAACACTTCACCAACTCCAGATTGTTTGGAAATGATTACTGGTGTATTGTGCCGAACTGCCTCAAGAGGCGCAATTCCGAAAGGTTCAGAAACAGAGGGCATGACGTATACATCTGACATGGCATACATATCATCCACATCCTGTCCTTTTAAAAACCCTGTAAAATGGAACTTTGTTCCCATTCCCAGCTCAGCCACACGTTCGATCATCCTGTTGAGTAAATCCCCGTTACCTGCCATGACAAACCTTACATTGGGATCTCTATCCAACACTTTTTTGGCAGCCTCCACAAAATATTCAGGTCCCTTTTGGTAAGTAATCCTTCCTAAGAAAGTGACTATTTTTTCTGGTACTTTTTTCTTGATTTTTGATTCTATAATACTCGCATCGAGCACAGCATTATGCAGTACACTTACCTTATCAGGATGTACACCGTATTTTTCAATCACAATTTTTCTGGTGAGATGACTTACAGCCACCACATGGTCTGCTGCTAGGAGACCCGCCTTTTCCATTTCATAAACAGGTCCCTGATCACCACCTTTCCCTGCCCTATCATATTGAGTGGCGTGGATATGTGCCACCAGCGGCTTTCCACTTATTTCTTTTGCTGCTATGCCTGCCGGATAAGCCAACCAATCATGGGCATGGATCACGTCATGGTCTTTCATTTTGGCTACTTGTGTGGCAACCAAAGCGTACCTTGCTACCTCTTCCATAAGGTTCTTCCCATACTTTCCGGAAAATGCATACTTGTTGGAAAAAACGGAATCTTCCAGGTCTAGCCTGTGATGCATGGTATAATCAGTATACTTTTCAAATTCCTCAGGACCCAAATAAGGAACCAGGTAACTATTGATTTCTAGGTAGGTGAGGTTCTGCCAGGTATCTATAAAGTTCCTTTCTCTATAATCCACTTCCACATCACTGGCGTTGACAAAATCTGCCATAGGCTCTTCATCCCCATACAATTTGGGAACCACAAAAATGACCTCCTGATTATGGTGGTTTAATCCCTTGATCAATCCATAACAGGCAGTACCCAAGCCTCCAGAAATGTGGGGAGGAAACTCCCACCCAAACATTAAAACCTTCATAAAAATCTATTTAAACTTTATTTACTAAATACATCATTCTCAACAATTCCCCAATACTCCAAGCTTGAGAGATAGCTCCTTTAGGCCTATGAGGTGCATCTCCATCATAAATCTCTGCCACAGTCCCCACACCATACTGGGTCATCACCCCGTCAAATCCCTGAATGATTTTGTTTACAAAATGCTTCCCTGATTTACCATGGAGTTTTAAATATCCTTCCACAAAATGCCCGAGTAACCATGTCCAAACTGTACCATTATGGTATGCAATATCTCTAAAATATTGGTTACCTTGATAGTATCCTTTATACCCTGGATCATCCGGAGACAGAGACCTCAGTCCTCTGTTGGTCACTAACTTTGACTTCACTATTTCCAATATAGATTCCATTTGGCTTTCTTCCAAGGGCGAATAGGGCAAAGATGTTGCAAACAGCATATTTGGCCGGATGGACCAATCCTTATAAAAACCATCCACATAATCAGCAAGGTACCCTCTCTCTTCATCCCAAAAATGCTCTACGAATGAGGATTTCACTTTTTCGGCAAGCTGCTTCGTTTCTTCACTTCCCGCCAACTCTCCATAAAAACATAGCGCATTGTACCAGAGCGCATTGATTTCTACAGGACAGCCTATCCTTGGCGTGACCGGCCCGTCAGAGTTAATCGCATCCATCCAAGTCAGGGCCAAGCCTTCTTCGCCTCCATAGATGAGCCCATTATCCAGCATGTGGATATTGTAATCAGTCCCCTTTTGAAAACCCTCAATAATACCTTTCATTTTTTCGAGGTACTTTTTCTTGACGGTTTTGGTATCACCTGTAAATTCTATATACTGCTGTAAAGACCAGAAAAACCATAATGGTGCATCCATAGAAGCCAGATTTCTCATCACCCCACTGCCCACATTTGGGAAAAGTGGACCATGCAAGTCTGCCACCATGGTATCCATGATTTCAAGAAAAGTGTCCTTATCCCCCTGTGTAAGCGTCAAACCCGGCGTAGCTACGAAGGTATCTCTTCCCCACCAGCCAAACCACGGATAGCCGGCAATTACGTGAGTTTTTCCGTCTCTTCTTTGGATGAACTGCCCGGCCGAATTCTTCAGACAGTTCTCAAAATTATTTCTAGGAACCCTTCTGCCGATTTCTTTCTCAAAAGCTTTTTGCCTCGTGCTTGGGTCTGCTTCAACAAGTCCTGCGGAAAAAATAACAGACTCGCCCTTTTCAATATCAAATTCAAAATATCCCGGCACCAAAAGGTCTTCCTGATAATCATAACCTCTTTCCCTCTCCATAATGTATTCAATATTATGGTACCACTCTGGCTTGGAAACAAATTTATTTTTTTTTGAAAGCTGAAGGTAAAGAGGATTATATTCCGGGTAAAGCTGGAATTTAGCACCATTTGGTACTTTTTTAAAATCATTATTAACCCGATCGTTAGCCTTTGCCAGATCATGATAACCTCTAAAAGCCAAAAAAGGATTGATGCGTATTTTGGTCGGAGAATGTGCGTCCAACAAGGTATACCTAATCATTAGCCTATCCCTATTCGTATCCAAAATTAATTCCTTTTGAAGAAGTACACCTCCAACCCTGTAAGTAAGTTTGGGTATGGGTTCAGAATTAAAATCCTCCAGGTATTTATGACCCCGTGGAGAGTAATTGCCTGGATATTTGCTAATCCCCAAATTAAAACTTGCTCCACGCTGGATTACAGTTTCATGAACAGTGCTCAACATTACATGCAGTTGTTCATTGATTTGCGGTTGCGGGGCTACCAAAAGACCATGATACTTCCGGGTATTGCAGCCAATAATTGTCGTGCTGGTATAACAACCTCCACGATTGGTTCGAATAATTTCTCTATCAAGAGAATAATTAAGGTTGATAAGTTGGGTTTTGTCAAAATGTATATAACTCATGCAGGTAAAAGTTATTTTATGATTTCCATAAAAATACCCTTTTGAGCTTGAAAGAAAAATTATACTAGCTAAAAATAAAGGTTATATTTCTATAACCTTTGGTTTTTCGCACTTAATGCGATGCTATTCTTTCTTTTTGCATTTCCTCAAAGTTCTTAATGGACTCTTCGAACTTTGTCAAATATAAATGAACTGCTTTAATATCTATTCTTTTGATTTGAGGAAACCTTGGCGAAGGCTTAAATAATGTGAACATACCCCTTATATTTTTTTTGAATTAGACAAAATTTATGCCATTTGAGTTCATCAAAAATGAAATAAAGTAAAAAGCCCCTCTTGAAGGAGGGGCTGTGGGTGAAAGACCGGGTTCGAACCGGCGACCTCTGGATCCACAAACCAGCGCTCTAACCAGCTGAGCTACAATCACCATTTTTGATCCATTATCAGATCTTTATCTGAATGGAGTGCAAATGTAATATTCCGATTTTTACTACACAAATATACTTACTCTATTTTTCTGGAAAATTTTAATCGTTCTCCTTTTTTCTCTTCATTAAACGTGCCGTTATCGTACACCAAATGACCGGAAATAATAGTATGGGTTACTTTAGATTTAAATTCGTGACCTTCAAACGGGGACCAGCCACATTTAGCCAGGATGTTCTCCTTGCTTACGGTCCATGGATCATTGAGGTCAACAATTGCTAAATCTGCATGATAGCCAGGCCTGATGTACCCTCTTTTTTCTACCTCAAAAAGGATAGAAGGATTATGACACATTTTCTCAGCTACTTGATCCAACCTTATTTTACCTTGATGGTAAAGGTCCAGCATAGCAACCAAACTATGCTGAATCAGCGGTCCTCCAGAAGGAGCAGAAGTGTAGGGATTATCCTTTTCTTTCAAAGTATGAGGAGCGTGGTCTGTAGCGATCACATCTATATTGCCATTGAGTACCCCTTCCATGATACCTTCACGATCCTGCGCTGTTTTGACAGCTGGATTCCATTTGATGAGTGTCCCTTTCTCCTCATAATCTTCTTCTGAAAACCAGAGATGATGTATGCATGCCTCCGCGGTAATCCTTTTTTCTTCCAAAGGCTGTCTATTGTCAAAGAGCATAACTTCTTTTGCTGTACTGATATGGAGCACATGGAGCTTGGTCCCATACTTTCTGGCCATATCCACTACTTTTTTGGAAGCATCAAAGCAGGCCTCTTCAGATCTGATCTTTGGATGATATTTCATCGGAATATCATCCCCGTATTCCTCTTTATATTTTGCGAGATTTTCTTTTATAATATCGTCATTCTCGCTGTGGGTAGCGATCAACAATTTACATTCTCTGAAAATCTTCTCAAGACTTTCTTGGTTATCGACCAGCATATTACCGGTAGAAGAACCTTGAAAGACCTTAATCCCGCAGACATTTTCCGGATCTACTTTGAGAATTTCTTCAATATTGTCATTTGTAGCCCCAAAGAAGAAAGAATAATTGGCAAGTGATTTTTCCGCGGCCAAACTGTACTTTTCTTCAAGAAGTTCAATTGTAACTGCCTGAGGGTCCGTATTAGGCATTTCCATGTAAGAAGTAACTCCTCCCGCCACAGCAGCTTTGCTTTCTGTATAAATATCTGCTTTGTGAGTGAGACCTGGCTCTCGAAAATGAACCTGATCATCAATAACTCCTGGAAAAATATGCTTTCCCTTGGCATCTATAGTCATATCTGCCTCAAATTCAGAAAGGTTCTTTCCTACATTAAAAATGATTCCTTCTTTGATCAAAATATCGGAGCGGGTTATCTTGCCTTCATTTACTATATTTGCACCGGTAATCAATATACTCTTCATAAAATTGTTTTTTTGAATGGTCTATAATACACTGAATGGTCTTTAAATAAGGATATAGGTCAAAAACAATCCTTTTACACCCACTGAGGTTTCATTGATTTCCTTTAAGGGTTTTCTCAAAATTAACAAAACATGTCTGAAGCTATCCAAACTTTTGAAAATTTTAAATTAAACAAACAACTTTTGGAGGCTGTCACTGATGCAGGGTACACCAAACCTACCCCGATTCAGGAAAAAGCAATCCCTCTGGCATTGGCTGGGCATGATGTTTTGGGTATAGCTCAAACAGGCACTGGAAAAACAGCCGCATATGTTTTACCCATATTGATGAAAACCAAATATGCCCAGGGAATGCACCCTAGAGCAATCATACTTGCTCCAACAAGGGAGTTGGTTATGCAGATAGAAGAAGCTGTTGTTTCCTTCGGAAAACACACTGACCTAAGGTATGTATGCCTTTATGGTGGTTTGGGACCTAAAACACAGATAGAAAATATCAAGAAGGGTGTAGACATCATTATTTCCACCCCAGGCAGATTCTTGGACCTTTATAAAAAAGGAGAAATCTTCACCAAGGAAATCAAAACCATGGTACTGGATGAAGCCGACAAAATGCTTGATATGGGTTTTATGCCTCAGATCAGGTCAATTTTGGAAATTATCCCCAGCAAGAGGCAAAACCTTCTCTTTTCAGCGACATTCGGAGCTAAAGTTGACAAGTTTTCACAGGAATTTCTCGAATTCCCTGAGCGGATAGAAATAGATCCACAAGCAACCACAGCAGAAACTATCCATCAGGTCAAATACGCTGTTCCAAACATCAAGACCAAAATCAACCTCCTAGAGTCATTATTAGAAAATGAATCCTTAAATAGGATTATAGTTTTTACTAAATCCAGGAAGAATGCAGAATCCGTCTACAGCTACTTAGAAAGGAAAAAACTTGGTGAGATAAGGGTAATTCATGCCAATAAAGGCCAAAATACCCGAATAAACTCCATGGAGAATTTCAAATCGGGAGAAGTAAGGATTCTGGTGGCTACTGACGTGGCCTCAAGAGGGTTAGATATCAGCATGGTCAGCCACGTGATCAATTTTGATGTTCCTTTGATTTATGAGGATTATGTTCATAGAATAGGTAGAACCGGAAGGGCAGAAAACGATGGTATAGCCATTACTTTTGTCAATCCCGCCGAAACCTACCATTTTGAGAGAATTGAAGAAATCATTAGGATGCAGGTCCCTGAAGTGCAGATCCCTTCAGAAGTTGTAATTGCAAAAACACCTTTTGAAGAAAGTCAGGCTTATGCCAGGGAGATAGATAATCAAAAACGCAAAGAGAACCCGGATTTCAAAGGTGGATTTCATGAAAAGAAGGCAAGACCGAAGCCAAACCCACTTGTCAAAGAGAAAAAAAGAGGGAATAAAAACTCAAAGGCCAAAAGGAATAGGAACCAAATGAAAACTCAGGGCAAATGGAAGAAAAAAGGGTGATAAATTGTGTGTTAAAGATTATTAAGGAATTATGATTTGAGCCCTTTTTCTCCTAAATTTTTCGGGCAAACAAATCATTACCTTTTATCCTGACCCCATGAATAATTCATCATACCTGTTTTTAGCTTTATTGATTTTGGTTTTTGGCTGTAACCAAAAAGAATCTCTCAAGTCTGAAATTACTGTTTCAGGACAACTGGCAAACTCTGAAGAAAAGATAATTGAAGTCTTTATCAATGACGATATTTCCTCCTATCCATTGGACGAAAATGGGGTTTTTTCCATACAATTCAATTCAGAAGATCCGGAAACCTATTTTTTCAGATCCGGTAAACAGAGTTTTTCTTTGTTTCTGATTCCTGGGGACAGTGTATATGTAAGCGGCAATGCTGATGACTTTAACAATTCTTTCAAACTGGAAGGAAACCATGTGGTTGAGAACACCTATCTTTTTGACAAGTCAAATTTCTATTATGAAAGCAATATGATGGATTTGATGAGCTTGGGTAAAGAGGCTTATTTTGAAAAAAAGGATGCTTTCTTTGTTGAACAGAAAAATAGATTCGAAAAATTAACATCTGATAATGATCTCAATCCTGAATTTCTGAAAGTAGAAATAGCTTATTTTGAATACGAACCTCTTCTACTTGATCTGTATTATCCGAACTACTATGCATATACCAACAATATCCAGTCAGAAGATGTGGATTTTCCGGCAGAAGCTTCAAATAACAAGCTTTCTAAGGTCGATTTAGGGAGAAGTGATTATTTGAAATCCAGATCTTACACGGGCATCTTAGAAGTAATAATAGATAAGAAAAAAAAGGAAATTCTCAATGCGGATCCCACCCTCAAATCAGATCCTGACAGTTCTGAAAAGGCTACATATTTGGCCATGGAAGACTTGTTGAAAAATCAATCTGTCAAAGATCATTTTCACTTTAAACATGTCAAATCAAGTCTAGGATACAGAGGCCCAGTTCATGTAAAACCATCCATTGACAAATTTATGGCTGAAAACCAAAGCCCTAAACTGGAAGCGGAAATGAAAAAGGCAATGGACAAATGGGCACCGGTCATGCCCGGTAAAGAAGTCCCTGATTTTTCATTTTTGGATGTTTCAGGTAAGCATATCAACATCAGTGATTTAAGAGGAACATTGGTTTATATTGACATCTGGGCTACCTGGTGTAAACCTTGCATAGCAGAGCACCCCCATTGGGATAGATTAAAGGAAGAGTACAAAGACAAACCGGTTTCGTTCCTGACCATATCAATTGATGAAGACAAAGAAGCCTGGGAAAAAATGGTGGATCTTAAAAAAATGGGAGGTTTGCAATGGCTTGCTGAGAATGGCTGGAAATCAGCTATTACCCAACATTTTTTTGTTTCCTCAATACCAAGATTTATCATTTTGGATAAAGAAGGAAAGATTATAGATCCTTCTGCAGAAAGACCCTCAGGAAATATCAGAGCAACCTTGGATCAGTTTTTATAACCTTCTTAGGAACCAAAGGAGGGTGTTGTAAAGACTATCCTGATATTTTCGATAGAACTTTAGGCATTTATGGACACTTGATCCATGATTTATTTCAACTCCCACAATGCTTGTCATGATATCCCTGATAACTGAACTCAATGCTGTTATCTATAGAAAAAAAAATCTCAGCTTTCCCCTTTTCCGCATGGATGACCGGTCAGGTGGGAAACTCTCTTCCTAATCTCTCGGCGGATTAATCATTATATGCGCTCTGTGAGTGCCTGGATCCATGATCCATGGCATGGCTGGTCCAGATGGACGGAGTGGAAGCCCAGTACTTTCTGCAGTAGCCCATGGGATATAGACAACATACCTTAAGTAGGAATTACTGACCTCCCCTTTTTGTCTATCATAATCTTCATCATCAGCGGTCAACACAAATAGCGTGGCTCCATCTTTAATCTTGAGTTTTCCAGACTTAACTTCTTCTTCTCGAATATCAAAAATCTCCTTGGCATTTTTTCCTTCTTTTCGTAACTGACGCCCTCTTTCCATAAACTCATCCAAACCCTTGTGATAACAAGAAGCATTAAAACCTGGACTATTTGGATCATCTGCCAGGCAAATCAGGTCATTACTTCCTTTTCTAAGGACTTCAAAATCCCCTTTTTCATTGTATCCATACACCACAGCTCCCTCCTTTAATTCATCCGGAGCTGCCATAAGCGCCGTTTTAATCTGAATATCCTTAGAGGGTATTTGCTGTGCAAAAAGTTGCGTGCAGATCAAAAATAAGAAGGCAGTAATTTGAAGTTTCATAGTTCTGTCATTTGAGTTTCAATGAATTTACCATTTTTATCCCAAAGGAAAAAACCTGCTAAAGAATTTTAAAATTGTATACGCTAGGAGATTCAACATAGCCAAAAAAAATCTTAAATAGTCTTTTTTTGACCCTTCGAAACAAATCCACCAATCAAAAACCAACCCATGATTTAATATTTCGTTTCAAAAACCATAACTATCTTTTGTAAACTAGGCATTATGAAAACAAAGCTATCTTTTCTTCTGGTTTTTTATCTGTTTTCTTTGTCCACACAGGCCCAGGAAACAATGGCTGGGCTAAGGTTAAATTCCGGCCTACCTGTAGCTGACTTCAGGTCAGAAGTTGGCAACCAATGGTTTCCATCCATCAACTTGGGATTTTTCCATCAGCTCTCAAATACTCCTGTCTATGTGGGAGGAGAAATAGGATACATGCTCTATGGTACTGCCATGCACAGGAACAATAATGTGCTTAACGGTACTGAGCAAACATTTAGGATACGGAGAAACAACAATGCAGCTCATCTTTCCGGCCTATTGCGGATAATGCCGGATTTGAATATAGGAATCAGGCCTTTCGTAGAGGGTCAAATAGGGGCTATCCACACCTATACTCGCTCAAAGGTTAGAGAAAACAGGCTGACGGAACCCATAGCTGCTGGTACAGAAGTTTATGATTGGTCGCACATTTTTCAGATAGGTGCAGGTATAATGGTGCCATTGGAAAAAGAAGGAGATTTATTCCTTGAATTAAGGGTCAATTATGTGCAAACAGGTTCGATGGATTTTCTTACCAGTCGTGATGCTAGCTACGATAATCAAGGAAATGTTACCCTCAACACACGTAATGCTGCCTTCCAACTTTTGGCTCCAAGCCTTGCTTTGAAGTTTATGTTTTAAACTGTCACTTGTCGCAAATCGCAAATTTTAAATCTATTTCTTTTGAGATTATTTTTTAACCCAAGCAAAAAAACCCTGCTAGATGAATCATCTGGCAGGGTTTTCATAAAATCAATCTTTAAGTTTTATGAAGCTAAATGCTTATAAATACACTGCTTGAGAGTCAATCTAGCCTCTCGTCTTCTCTCTTGGTTCTTGCCTCCCGCTTCTCGCCTCTAATCTCGCGCTTCTCTTACCTTTCCCCTCTGGTATTACTTCCATCTACAGGAGTTCTGTTTTCCCTATTTGCCAAGTCCCAAGCGGTATGGAAAATCAACTTGGTTCTTTTGGTCATCAGAGGAAACTCAATCTTATCTACAGTATCTGTGTGCTGATGGTAATCATCATGAACCCCATTAAAGAAAAAGATTACCGGAATATTATGCTTGGCAAAATTGTAATGGTCTGATCTGTAATAGAACCTGTTTGGATCATCTTCTGCATCATACCTGTAATCCAATTTCAGATTTGTGTAGGTTATGTTATTATACTCATTGATTATTTTTAAGTGGGAAGAAAGCATTTCCGAGCCGATCACATAAATATAATCTTGGTCCTCAGCGTCTTGGTATTCATAATCAATCCTACCAACCATGTCAATGTTGAGGTTATTGACTGTATTTTCCAATGGAAAAATCGGGTTGTCGGAATAATACTCAGAACCCAACAAGCCTTTTTCCTCCCCTGTAACATTAAGGAAAAGTACGCTTCTTTTAGGCCTATGGCCATCTTGAGCAGCTTTTGCAAAAGCCTGAGCGATCTCCATCACTGCCACAGTACCTGAACCATCATCATCAGCACCGTTGTTGACTCTGCCTTGGCTGTCTATCCCTGTGTGGTCATAGTGAGAAGAAATAACAAGAACTTCTTCCTTTTTATCAGTTCCTTCAAGGAATGCAAGTACGTTCTCAGTAGGAACCAGTTTATTGTTTTTCTTCACCTGATAATTGACCTTCTGAGACTTGATGGATTCTGGATTATTTTTAGCTGCTTCCTTTAGAATTTCCACCGGAGTATCAAACAGTTTTGACATCATGTCAGAACTTACCAAAAATATCGGCTCCTGCTTTGTGTCTTGCTCAAAACCTAGCCTGCCTCTACCACTCAAAGACTTGTACCAATTTGCCATGCGGTCAAAATTTGCCTGTCCTTCCATAGTCACTATAATAATACCAGCTGCACCGGCCTCCATTACTTCGGGTACTACGGTTTGTGCTCGGGAGCCTATGGCCCAAAGTCCGACCAATTTATCCTTCAAGTCTACTTTTGCAATATTTTCTTCATTGGCCAAACCAAGAAACACCAATTCTGTCTTTTTTGATTTGGACATATCTGCATCTCCGATGAATATAAAGTCTTCGTTGTTTATCAGTTTCTGCTTTCCAACATTGAGACTTACTTGGGGATAGGAAACGGAAGAAAGATTGAACTTCTGGAGATAGCTTCCATCGACAGGGCCTACAAGGCCCAGTCCTTCATAAAAATTTGCCAAATATTCCGCAGCCAATTTTTGGCCTTTTTCACCTGTATCCCTACCCTCCATTTCGTCAGACGCCAGAAAAGTCAGGTATTCTTCTAAATCTTCAGCCGTAATTGTTGAAGCATATTTGATAGCAGTTGCATCTTGAGCATTGACTTGCCAGGTAAGTACTAAGGCAAATAAACCTGCTAACCAAGTTATCTTTCTCATAAATTATTATTTAGGTTTTAAAAACTGTTCGCAAACTTAAAAAATTATTCCAATTCAATTTGAACCGTTTGTAAATTTGAATGTTACGATGGTATATTTCTTTGGGTTATAAAAATGATATCATCCAATAATTCATACATTTGCACAACCAAATAAAAAGGTGAGAATATAACCCAAATCAGTCTTTTATCCACGTTAAGAAATGAAGATTAATCTGACCCCATCTACAAAGTTTGAACAAAGGCATAATGGCCCGTCACAAAAAGAAATCCAGGAAATGCTGGACAGAATCGACGCAACCTCTTTGGAAGAACTTATTGACCAAACTATCCCAAAAGCTATTCAGCTCCAAAAGCCTTTAAATCTTCCCCATTCGAAGACTGAGGCCTCCTTTCTGAAAGAGTTCAAGAAGCTGGCTTCAAAAAATAAAATTTTCAAATCCTTTATCGGATTGGGTTATTATGACACTATTGTGCCAGGAGTGATTTTGAGAAATATTCTTGAAAACCCAGGATGGTACACAGCCTACACACCCTATCAAGCTGAGATTGCACAAGGAAGACTAGAGGCTTTGATTAATTTTCAGACTACCGTCATGGAGTTGACAGGAATGGAAATGGCCAATGCATCTCTCTTGGATGAGGCTACTGCAGCTGCGGAAGCCATGTCCATGCTTTTTGCTTCCAAACCACGAGAAAAAAAGAATGCGACTAAATTTTTTGTGGATGAAAAAACATTCCCCCAAACCATAGACCTACTCGTCACCCGGGCAGCTCCTATTGGAATAGAGTTGGTCATAGCCCCACTCTCTGAATTGGACCTTACCGATCCCGAATTGTTTGGTATTTTGCTTCAATACCCTAACCTGGAGGGAGAAGTAATTGACCATAGGCAATTGGTCGCCTCTGCAAAAGAGAACAATGTATTAACAGCCTTCGCATCTGACCTTCTAGCGCTGACCCTATTGACTTCGCCAGGGGAAATGGGTGCAGATGTGGTAGTGGGCACATCACAAAGATTTGGAGTTCCTATGGGTTATGGAGGCCCTCATGCTGCCTTCTTTGCTACCAAAGAGGCTTATAAAAGGCTAATTCCAGGAAGAATTATCGGAGTCTCATTGGACAAGGAAGGTAACAAAGCCTACCGAATGGCACTTCAAACCCGTGAGCAGCATATCAGGAGAGAAAAAGCAACTTCAAATATTTGTACAGCTCAGGTATTATTGGCAGTGATGGCCGGAATGTATGCCGTTTATCACGGACCAAAAAGCCTGAAAGAAATTGCAGCAAGAACTCATGGTTTGGCTCAACTAACAGCTCAAGCCCTGAAATTGATAGGTTATGAGCAAGAAAACAAAGTCTTTTTTGATACAATAAAAATCAAGACTGACCCTGTTCAACAATCCAAGATCAAGGCTTTTGCCTTATCGGCTGAAATGAACTTCAGGTATGAAGAAGGCGCAGTGGTATTGGCATTTGATCAGGCCAAAACCATCAGTGATGTCAAGGCAGTAGTGGAAGTCTTTTCGAAATCAGTAAACCATAGGGTTGAATTTGATTGGGAATCTATGATTTCTCAACTAGAACTGAATTATCCTGAAGGACTAAACAGGACCTCAGCATTTTTGACCCATCCAGTATTCAATCAATATCATTCAGAGCATGAAATGCTTAGGTATATCAAGCGTCTTGAAAACAAAGACCTCTCATTGGTACACTCCATGATCTCTCTTGGTTCCTGTACTATGAAATTGAATGCCACAACTGAAATGATTCCGGTAACCTGGCCTGAATTTGGTCAATTGCACCCTTTTGCTCCACAAGATCAGGCCGCAGGATATTATGAATTATTCCAAAATCTTAGAAACTGGTTGAGTGAGATCACCGGGTTTGCAGATACTTCCTTACAGCCAAATTCCGGTGCTCAAGGAGAATATGCCGGCCTGATGGTTATTCGTGCTTACCACCAAAGTAGGGGTGATCACCACAGAAATATAGCGTTGATCCCAACTTCCGCACATGGTACCAACCCTGCATCGGCTGTAATGGCTGGAATGAAAGTGGTCTTAGTCAAATGTGATGAGAGTGGCAATATCGACGTAGAAGACCTCAGGGCAAAAGCTGAGGCACATAAAAATGATTTGGCTTCTTTGATGGTTACTTATCCATCCACCCATGGGGTTTTTGAAGAAGCAATTCAGGAAATATGCCAGATCATTCACGATAATGGTGGTCAAGTGTATATGGACGGAGCGAATATGAACGCCCAGGTAGGATTGACCAGCCCTGGAAGAATCGGAGCAGATGTTTGCCACTTGAATTTGCATAAAACATTTTGTATTCCTCATGGAGGTGGTGGTCCAGGCATGGGACCAATCTGCGTTGCGGAACATTTGGTGCCTTTTTTACCGGGTAACCCATTGATTCAAACTGGCGGAACCTCTGCTATCACTTCCATCTCAGCAGCGCCATATGGCAGTGCAAGTATTCTTCCTATTTCATATGCATACATTGCAATGATGGGTGGAGATGGTTTGACAAATGCTACGAAGATTGCTATCTTAAATGCAAATTACATCAAAGCCAGATTGGAAGATCATTACCCGATATTATATACTGGCAAAGGTGGAAGAGCTGCTCACGAAATGATTTTGGATTGTAGAGCCTTCAAAGAAGTCGGAATTGAAGTTGAGGATATAGCGAAGCGGTTGATGGATTATGGATTTCATGCGCCAACAGTTTCTTTCCCTGTAGCTGGCACTTTGATGGTAGAACCTACTGAGTCCGAGACAAAAGCAGAATTGGATAGGTTCTGTGATGCGATGATTTCCATCAGAGCCGAAATCCAGGAAATTTATGATGGTGGAGCAGATAAAGAAAATAATGTTCTGAAAAACGCACCGCATACAGCTCAACTTGCTTTGGCTGACGACTGGGCGTTTGCTTATAGCCGCGAAAAGGCAGTATATCCTCTTCCTTTTGTCAAAGGAAATAAATTCTGGCCTTCGGTAAGGAGAATAGATTCCGCTTATGGGGATAGAAACCTAATGTGTAGCTGTATTCCGGTAGAGGAGTATGCTGAGGCGGAAGCGTAAAGTCAGATTTTAGATTTTAGATTTTAGATTTGGCCTTCCGGGAAACTGGAAGGCTTTTTTTATCCTAAAAATCAAATACTTACACAGGTGGAGAATTAAGACCTGAAGGTAATCGTAAACTTGGTTCCTACATTCACTTCACTTTCAACATCTATACTGCCATTCAGTTTGGTGATTTGATTTTTGATAAGATATAAGCCTATACCCTTGCTGTCCTCATGGGAATGAAATTTTTGATTAAGTCCAAAAATCTTATCCTTTACTTTTTCCATATCAAATCCCAACCCATTATCCTCCACGGTTAGTTGGATGTTATCATCATTAATTCTTAAAGTTTTGATTTTAATATGAGGGGAAATACCAGGTTGTGCATACCGAATCGAATTGGTAATTAGATTGAGAAAGATACTTTCCAAATAATCATTATTGAAAACTACCCCCTCGGCTTCATTGAATTCAAAATCGATCCTTGCATTTGACATTTTAATCAGGGTATGAATTGATTTTTTTATTTTATCAAGTGTTTTCTCAAACCGGATGAATTCTATCTTATTTTCATTCAAACTTCTTTTGCTAAGCAAATCAACGTAGTTATCTAAAGTTTTCTTGAAATTTTCGCTTGAGGACCTCAAAAGCTCAAGCAGTTCAAGATTCTCCTTATCTTCAATTTTGTTAAGATCAATCAGATTAAAAATCGAGAGGAAATTGTTGACAGGAGACCTCAAGTCATGTGTAGTCCTGTAAGTCAGATGTTCCAATTCTTTGTTGATTGAAAAGAGATTTGAAAGTAGAAGATTACGCTCTTTTTCCAGTTTTTTCTTGTAGGTAATATCTTTTGCAATGGCGAAAATCAGTTCCTCTTTTTCCAGATACATTGATGTCCATGACAACCATACAACCTCCCCCGTTTTTGTCAAATACCTGTTTTCAAAATTGAGTAAAGGGTTTTTCTTGGTAAGCTCTTTTCGGGCTTTGGCTGTCAATTCTTTATCCTCGGGATGGACAAAATCATTGATTGGAGAATTGAAAAGTTCGCTTTCATCATAACCCAATAGTTTGCTGACAGCTGAATTGATGCGCTTGAAGTACCCGTCATACCCTGCAATACAAAAAAGATCCGGAGAGATATCAAAAAAAACCTCAAGCTTGTGCAATATCTCTGAGTTCAGATTACCATTATTCATAGGATAAAACAGGGTTTTAATAGTTCGGGGTGTTATTACAAACTTACATTTTTTATTCCTGATGCGTGTCTAAGTTTATACTGTCGGAAGTATTAGATTATATTTTTTATGATTATCCGCTTCAGAAATTTTGGCTCCTTAGGTAGCAGATAAAGTACTTTATGAGCCTGGGGAGGATGAGGTTATAGCCAAAAATGCCTTGAAAGTCATACAAGAGTAATCGAAAGCTTTGGTGAGCCGCATCATCTAGAAAGAATTCCCTTCTACCAAATAATTCCGTAATATTGAATCAATGAAATCTAGCTCTTTATTACTCGTATTCCTTCTGATTTCCATCAGTGCTTTTTCTCAAATCCAGAAAGACTGGGCTTGGGGAGGACCTATTGACCCTCTGCAGCAAAAATACCAAGTCCTGCATTACCAGCTGGAGCTTGAAATTTTCCCGGAAAAGCAGGAAATCCATGGCAAAAACAGGATCACTTTTGACGCCAAAGAAAAGCTTGATACCCTTCGGCTCAACCTGATAGAAGAGTATCAAGTTGAAAAAGTAATCATGGACGGTAAGGAAATCACTTTCCGGCATTTTGGTGACACTTTGGATATATTCCCCATTGACTGCACCTGTGAAGAGGTAGAGGTTTACTATGGAGGTAGAACTCCGATAGCCATCAACCCCCCTTGGACTGGAGGGTTTACATGGGAAATGGACCAGCTGGATAATCATTGGATGGGATTATCTTCTCAAAATGAAGGGGCAAAAATATTTATGCCTTGCCTTGACCATCCATCCAGTGAACCGCTGAATGGGGTAGACCTAATTTTCACAGCCCCTAAACCTTATTTTGTAGCCTCCAACGGCAGACTTGTCGAACGCAAATCCAATAATGGTAAAATCACTTACCATTGGACCACGCAATACCCCATCAACAATTACAATATCAATTTCACCCTTGGGGTTTTTCATGAGGAATCCATAACATTTGAGAGCAGGGATGGAACAGAAATCCCCATGTTTGTATTTGTATTGCAGGAAAACAAAGACAAGGCAAAAGCCCTACTTGATGTGTTGGAAACGTCCGCCAAAACGCATGAAAAATATTTTGGTCCTTATCCTTTTCCCAATGACAAGATTGCTGTTGTGGAAACTCCTTATCTAGGCATGGAACATCAGACCATCAATGCGTATGGAAACAACTACCAATTTGAAAAAATTGGTGATGTTACTGCAGATTGGTTGCTCCATCATGAACTTGGTCATGAATGGTTTGGCAATAAAATTTCAGTACGAGATTGGGCAGACTTTTGGATACACGAGGGATTGACAGCTTACGGAGATTGGCTTTTTTACTTAGAGCATGGAGGCGAAGCTGCCTATCATGAAAAAGTAGGCTCTGTCAGAAAGTCCATTGCACATGCCAGGCCAGTAGTCAGTCCAAGAAATTCAACTTCTGACTTCGCATATCATCCTGAAATTTATACCAAAGGAGCTTTTATCATCCATTCCCTTCGCTACTATTTGGGAGACGAGATATTCTTTCCCATGCTCAAGGCTTTTACCTCTGATGAAAGATTTACGTATGAAAACCTTGTTGAAACTTCAGATTTTACTGATTTCGTACAAAAATATTCCAGCGTAGACCTACAAGGATTTTTTGACATGTACCTCAAAACAATTCATGTCCCTAAAGTCAAAGTAAAGAAAAAAGGAAAAAAAGGCTATCAGGTAAGTCTTCCAAACATTGATTTTAAGATGCCTGTAGAGATCAAAACTTCCAATGGATATGAACGACATGTCCTTTCTTCCAAGCCTGTTTTGGTAAGAAGTGAATCCTTAATTGAAGTAGACCCAAAAAACTGGTATTTATTGAAAAAAGACTGATGGCAAAAACAATATTTTTAGTTTCTATTCTCCTTTTAAGCTTTACACCAGATGCTTTTACCCAAAGTCTCAGGAAGAAAATTGATGTGGAGGAGATCATCATCTGCAGTCATAGAGCGGCCATGTCTCCTGACATCCCTGAAAATAGCCTTTATTCTATGCAAAGGTCAAAAGCAGCAGGAATAGACATGCATGAAATTGACTTGGCAGAAAGCAAAGATGGTATTCTCTACCTCTTGCATGACAAGACCTTAGAGAGGACTACCGAAGGATCGGGCTTTCTCACTGAGAAGAATAGTATGGAATTGGATAAAATCAAACTTAAAGGTTTGGAAGAAACACTCCCAAGATTTGAGCATGTCTTGGAGTTTGCCAAGGAAAATGAAATTTTCCTGATGCTGGATGTCAAAGAAGCATCTCTCAAGAAGGTCATTTCTTTGGTTGAAAGCTTTGGAATGTTGGAACAAATTATGATACTGACATTCAATGAAGAAAGGGCTATGGAAGCCTTAGAATTGCCCCAACAGTTTCTTATTTCTGTATTGGTTACCAAGGAGGAAGATCTTGATTTTTACCTATGCAAAACTGATGAGCCCTATTATTTGATCGCATACATCAATCAAAATGCTTCTCCAACACTGTATCAAAAAACAACAGAAATGGGACTTCCGATAGTAACAGATGCCATGGGTACTCCTGATCAAGATGCTCTGAGAGATGGGGTAAAAGTATACCAAGAGTTTATCGACCTAAGGAAGCCCAGTGTTTTGGTAACCGATTATCCGATTTCTCTGAGGGCAGCATTGGAAGATTGAATTTTACCAAAAGGATAGCGTTTTGAAGATTATTTGTCCAAATTGGATTATAGTTCTATACCTCTTTAGATAAATTCCAAATGAGTCCAAAGGTTCTCATCAAACTATCCCTTATCGTCAATTACATGGTCTTCGCTGTTTTGCTGAATTCCGTTGGCGCTGTCATCCTACAGGTACAGCGTACATTTGATGTAAGCAAGGCCGATGCCTCTGTCCTGGAAGGGTTCAAAGACTTACCCATAGCCATATTCTCCTTTATTGTAGCTTCCTTTCTACCTAAAGTAGGTTTGAAAAAAGGAATGCTCGGAGCTTTATTTTTGGTAGCTGCGATTTGTTTTGCAATGCCTATCATGGCCAATGAGTTTTGGTATTTCAAACTTTTGTTTGCTGCGGTGGGTGTTTCCTTTGCAGTGATTAAAGTTTCAGTTTTTGCCATGATAGGACTGGTCACAGACAATACCAAAGAACATTCCAGTCTGATGAGTACTATAGAGGGGTTTTTTATGGTAGGTGTGCTGGTAGGCAATGTTTTTTTTAGTCTATTTGTCAATGATGCTGATCCGACTTCTCAGTCATGGCTGACTATTTATTGGTATTTAGGAGGCATGACCCTAGCGGCAGCATTGCTGTTATTTTGGGCAAGAATCAACGAATCAGAATCCAAAAGAGAAAACACCAGAGCTTGGGATGAATTTCTGGATATGCTTAAACTGGTCATCAGACCTCTGGTCTTGGTATTTGCCGCTTCTGCTTTTCTGTTTGTATTGATAGAACAGAGCTTTATGACCTGGACGCCTACCTTTTACCTGGATGTGCTGAAAGTTCCCGCCAGTATGGGGATCCAAGCCGGAGCAGTGCTGGCAGGGGCCTTGGCGATTGGTCGGCTTATGGCTGGAATTATTCTCAAAAGAATGCATTGGTTGACTTTTACACTAAGCTGTACTGTCTTGGTTGGAGTATGTGTTGCATTGACCTTGCCGCTGACTACTGAGCTTCCAGAAGTTACTGAAACCATTACGTGGTTCAATGCTCCTTTTGTAGTTTATCTGTTTCCGATTTTGGGGCTATTTCTCGCCCCTATTTATCCTACTATCAATTCCGTGGTGCTAAGTGCACTGCCCCGGTATATGCAAAGCTCCATGTCCGGTTTGATTGTAGTATTTTCAGCACTTGGAGGTACTACAGGATCCATCATTACAGGGCATATCTTTGAAGCATATGGAGGCACGAATGCCTTTTATTTCTCATTGATCCCTATTACAGCCCTGTGCCTCGTCCTAATTTTGCTCAATAGAAAAGTCAAGAAAAATGTTCCATCATAAATACAATTCACCGGAAGAGATCTTCATGGAACTCTTCGATGCTGTTCAGCTGAACGATATTTTCTCTGATTCCAAAACTTTCGTGGATTCTATTCCCAAGCGGGATCCTGACCTTATTATGCATGACTTTTACAAATTAATTGAACACGAGGATTTTGATCTCAAGGCTTTTGTTGAAGAGAATTTCCACATACCGGTGGATAATGATGGAGTGGAACTTCCCGAGGCTCTCAGTCTGGAAGAAAGGTTGCACAAGCATTGGGATAGTTTAAGCAGAGCACCGGACATAGAGGACCCACACTCTAGTTTGTTGGAGTTGCCCCATCCTTACATAGTGCCTGGAGGTCGGTTTCGCGAAATTTACTATTGGGATTCTTATTTCACTATGTTGGGCTTGAAAACCAGTGGTAAAATTGCGCTGATCGAGTCCATGATAGACAACTTTGCCTACCTGATCAATACTATAGGCCATATCCCTAATGGAAACAGGACCTACTTCCTCTCGAGGTCTCAACCTCCTTTTTTTGCTAAAATGGTTGAATTGCTCGCTGAGGTAAAAAACAATAGGAATATCATCAAGGAATACCTCCCAGAAATCGTCATGGAATATGCCTTTTGGACCGAGGGTGAAGTAGATATACACCTTCCTGGAAAACGCTACAAAAGGGTGGTAATGCAGGATGAAGATTCTTTCCTGAACCGCTATTGGGATGATGAAGATACTCCTAGGCCTGAATCATTTGTCGAAGATGTAGGGCTTTCCGAAAAAACCCGGAGATACCCGGACAAGCTCTTTAGAAATTTAAGAGCGGCATGTGAGTCAGGTTGGGACTTCAGTAGCCGTTGGCTTTACCATTCTGATGACCTCAAGAGTGTACAAACCATTGCCCTGATCCCCATTGATCTCAATGTGCTTTTGACAGAAACGGAAAGAATCATTGCTCTGGGCTTCGAAATGGAAGGCGATGAAAAGCTTTTCAGAAAATTTGAAAAAATCAGGCAAAATAGAATCGAAGCCATCAGCAGGTACTGTTGGAATGAGGAAAGAGGTATATTTCTAGATTTTCATATCAAATTCAAAGAACAAATGGACAGGCCCTCCTTGGCTATGCTTTATCCGCTTTGGGCCAAAATAGCAACTGATGAACAAGCTGAAAAAGTGATTGCGTTTGTAGAAAAAAACCTTTTCAAAGCTGGAGGGCTGGTAACGACTACCATCAACAGCGGTCAACAATGGGATGCCCCAAATGGTTGGGCACCTTTACAATGGATAGGTTTTGAGGCCTTCCGGAATTATGGACGTGAAGACCTCGCTGTGGAGCTGGCCAAAAGGTGGACGAATCTCAATGAAAAAGTATTTGCGGAAACAGGCAAAATGATGGAAAAATACAATGTAGAAGACCTTAGCTTGAAAGCCGGCGGAGGAGAATATCCAGTACAGGATGGCTTTGGCTGGACAAATGGCGTATATTTATCCATGATTGAAAAATTAAAAGAAATTAAAACCCACTCATAACCATGAATATACAGACTAAAGTTTTCCTTGGGCTTTGTTTTTTATTTTTAAGCTTTTCTCCTGCCATTTGCCAAGAATCTCCGCATGCATTTTATTTGACATGGACTGAAGACCCTACCACCTCTATAGATGTAGATTGGCACACGGATGAAGAAAGTCCTCTCCAACTGAAGGTCAGGAGAAAGGGAAATGAAGAATGGAGAAGCTTGGAAAGCGCTGTGCTCCCCTACCCATTTTCAGAAAGGACAGTTCACAGAGTGGCTGTCAGAGGTTTGATACCTGCTACAGAATATGAAATCAGTTTTGACGGTGGACAATCAGTATATTATTTCAGGACAATGCCCAAAGACCTGAGCACAGGCAGTATCAAAATCGCAATAGGTGGAGATTCCATGCATCAGAAAGAATGGTTTGAAAAAACAAATCATGTTGTCACTTCCTACGATCCCGATTTTATCATTATCGGAGGAGATATGGCATACGAAAATGGACTCGCAGATAACATTGAGCGCATTTATGCCTGGTTTGATGCCTATTCCAAGACCTTGGTGACAGATGACAAAAGAATTTTGCCTTGTATCGTGGCTGTAGGGAATCATGAAGTGGTGCAGGGTTATTACAGAAACAATGAAGGCTACAAGCAAACAGATGATTTTCGTAGGAGGCTTGCACCTTATTTCTATGGCCTCTTTGCATTTCCTGGTCAGCCGGGATACAATGTCCTGGATTTTGGAAAATACCTCAGCCTTATCATCCTGGATTCGGAACATAGCAACCCAATTAAAGGGGATCAAACCAAATGGCTCAATAAGACTTTCAAGGACAGAAAAGATGTGATGCACAAGATTCCCATTTATCATGTCCCAGGTTATCCTTCAGTAAGAAATTATGATGATTTGGTACAGACTTTAGTCAGGGAAGAATGGACTCCTATTTTCGAAAAAAACGGAGTGAAAATAGCCTTTGAAAATCACGACCATGCTTATAAAAGAACCTATCCTATCAAGGAAATGGAAATAGACCAATCAGGCGTCATTTATGTAGGAGATGGATCCTGGGGTGTAGCACCCAGGGACATTCATGAAGTAGAGGATACTTGGTACCTCAAAAAAGCGCAAGCTGTAAGAGCATTTACTCTACTGACTCTGGAGGGTAGCCATTTCAGTTTCATTTCAGTGGATGAAAATGGAAATGTCATTGATAGTTTCCCTGAGAGTCCTTTGGCTCCTTTACAATGATCCTTACAAAAAATCCAACAAGAAAAATAGCCATGGTACCCAGTACTATGGCTAAATTTTTATGAATTGTCAGTTTTTTCAATCCAAATACTTCCAAATATTCCCCCAAACTGATGAATGCAATCACCAAAACACCTATGAATACGCCAATAAGCGCAGGAAATTTAGAAACCGAGGGTCTGTAGTTTCCAAGCAGGAATAATCCTAAAACCCCACCACTGAAAACTGAAGCCAAAGCCCACCACGCTTCCAAAGCACTGTTTACCCCATTGAATGCCAGCCCTACCCCAATACTCAAAACTCCCATAAGAAACGAAGAGATATAGAGTACCTGAAAACAGGTTTTTTCATTGGTTTCTTTCAAAATGTATTTTTTGAAATGATCTTCTAAAATTACCGTAGCAGAACTGTTTATACTCGTGGAAAGTGTACTCATCCCGGCTGCGAAAATGGCGGCAATCATCAGCCCTGTCAACCCGCTAGGCAGGGCGGATACAATAAAAAAGGGAAAGACTTTATCCGAACTTTCCACTGATTCCAGTTCTAAAGGAAGCAGTCCATCGAAAACTTGGTAATAAACAAAAAGCGAAGTCCCTATCAGAAAAAACAGCATGGAGATAGGAATATAAAGTAGGCTCCCTAGCCAAATTGATTTTTTGGCTTCCAGTTCTGTTTTCGCTCCGAGATAGCGCTGAATATAACTTTGATCCACACCGAAATTTTGAAGATTGATAAATAAGCCATAGACCAAAACCACCCAAAACGTGCTCTCGTGCAGGTTTATATCCAAACTTCCCAAAGAAAATTTATTCTGTTCCACAGCTATACGCTGCACCTGAGTCCACCCTTCCGGTATTTGGTAAAGGATTGTGAAAAAACACCCCAAGGCTCCCAGTATCAAAACCATACCCTGTATGGCATCAGTCCAGACTACTGCTTTGATACCTCCCAGCATGGCATAGCAAATCACTACCAGTCCAGTAACAGAAATAACCATTGGAATACTCCACCCAAAAAAGGCTTCCATGGGCAATGCTAACAAGTACAAAATTGCCCCCATACGGGCCAACTGGGTCAATAGGTAACAAATGGAGGCATATATTCGAGCCCATAATCCAAACCTTTGCTCCAAAAAAGCATAAGCAGATGGACTATTGATTCTCCGATATAACGGCACGAAATAACGTACCGCAATCCAAGCTGCCAAAGGAATAGACAAGCTAAAGACAAAACCATTCCAATTAGAAAGATAAGCAGCACCTGGCAGGGCTAGGAAACTGATACTGCTTACATAAGTAGCAAAAATAGACATTCCTAAAACCCAAGAAGGGAGTTTTCCGGAACCAGTGGTATAGTCTGCCGTAGTATGTTGCCGGAAATAAAAGGACAAACCAAAACCGATTGTCCCCAAAATATAAAGCAGGAATACGATCAGGTCTAGATTTGAAAGATTCATTGGTATTTATTAACCCAAGGACTTTATTTTAAAAATAATCTTTTCCAGGTTATTTCGGATCCTCTCTTTGGTTTCTGCATCCACCGTTACCAATGGAAGGCAGATGTTTGACTCACAAATGCCTAAAAAATAAAGGCTTTCTTTTATACCACAGAGGTAACTGGAGCTTTTGCTGCTATTGCCATAAATTTTTTGGGAAATCTCCATAATGATTGGCTGAATCCTGTTTATAGTTTCTTGATCTCCTGCCATTGCGGCTTCGTAAAGTTTCACATATAGACTCGGGAAAATATTAGCCCCTCCGGCCACAGCACCATCTGCGCCTGAATACACCGATTGTACCAATAATTCCTCAGGACCCACAAAAACAGAAAACTCAGGGTTTGACCTTTTGACAGAAAGTAGTTTTTGAAAATAAACCCCATTACCAGAGCTGTCTTTGATTCCTACAATATTATTATGTTTGCTCAATTCTGCTACGGTATCCGGTTCTATACTGCATTTGGTCATTGCCGGAAAGTTATATAAAAAGAGAGGTAAAGGGCTCAGATCTGCCAGTCTTGTGTAATAGGCCGTGATATCCTGTTGATCCAAGGGGAAGAAAAAAGGAGGTGCAGCCACTACATAATCAGCACCGTTGTCCTTTGCCACTTTTGCAAATTTGAGACTGGAATCCAATGCTGTATGGGTAATTCCCACAATGATGGGCACTGCCCTATCCACAATGCGGCAGGTGAGGCTAATTAGTTCTTTCTTTATGGAAGGTTTGAGACTGGATATTTCTCCTGTAGTTCCCAAAATAAAAAATCCATGCACTCCTCCATCTAGCAGGTGTTTGGTTAACCTTTCCGTAGCTTTTTTATCAAGTTCTCCACTAGAGAGCAGAGGAGTGACTGTGGGAGGGATAATTCCTTTCAAATTGATGGCATTGTGCGTAATCTCCATACTTGCTTAGTCCAGTTTAATTTTGGTACAAAATCTAATTTAAAAAATTATCTCATGTGTTGTAGATAAGGCTAAGTAACTTTTCTACACGACTGTGATAGGACTGACGGTTAGATATTGGTAAAACAGATAAAAATGGCTTACTCACCTATCATTCAGGCTAGAAATATTTTGATTAATTTCCGTCTTCAAAACCTACAAAAGTCAGATGCATCCAAAGGTCCGAGAATTCCTTAGACAACCCTACCCTTACTATTTCAAAGGAAAAAATCTTTGGATTCTTGCTGCTGTGATATTTACTATGAGCCTGGGATTCAATTATTTTTTTGAGCCTTTCGTGGTCTATAAGCCGGAACACAAAGTCAGTTATTTTTGGATTTCTATAATCCATTCCTTGAATGCATTTATTTCCATTTTACTGGTAATTGGTTTAAATAATCTTCGGATAAATGAAGATAAATGGACTGTTGGGAATGAAATTGCGTTAATTTCAATTGTTTTGTTGATGATAGGTATTTGCCAGTTTCTTGTAAGGGATCTGATCTATGCCAACCCAAACAATTGGTCATTTGGATACTTACTGGAAGAGGTCAGAAATACATTTTTGGTTGGGCTTCTGTTCGCACTTATTTTAGTTCCCTTAAATTACCTTCGGTTGATGAAGGCTCATTTAAAAACGGCACAAACTTTCAACGAAACCCCGCCTATTCAACTAGCCCATCAAAAGCCCCCATTTCTGCCCATAGTCACCCAACAAAAAAGCGATGACTTTGACTTGGACTTGGAGAATTTCCTTTTAGCAAAATCAGAAGGAAATTACCTTGAGATATTTTTTGAAAATGGTGGACAAGCCAATAAAGTCATCAAACGAATGACAATGAAAGAACTCGAAAATCAATTGGAATCCTTTCCTCAATGTTTCAAAACACAGCGCTCATATTTAGTGAATCTTCAAAAAGTGGAACATGTAAAAGGAAATGCCCAAGGTTACCAATTGAAAATAAAGGGTTTTTCAGACCCAATTCCAGTCTCAAGAGGAATGATAGACGAATTCGAAAAAAAATTTAAAAAGAATTGACTTTGCATTTCGTCACAAACCCTTGACATTGATCCCAAGGCCCTTTTTCTGAACTTTGCATGCTGTACTTTTGGTGAAAATAAAGAAACATTATGCGTAGAAACGACTTAGACTGGCTTAGGGTAATCGTCTTTGGGTTGCTGATTTTATACCATGTAGGGATGTTTTTTGTCCCTTGGGGGTTCCATATCAAAAATGATATCATTTACCCCGAAATTCGTTGGCCAATGCTATTTTTGAATCAATGGAGACTGCCCATTCTCTTTGTGATCTCTGGGATGGGAACTTACTATGCGCTTTCCAGGAGGACGGGAGGACAGTTTGCCAAAGAAAGATTCCACCGCTTATTTCTTCCTTTGGTAATAGGTATGCTTTTCATTGTACCTCCACAGGTTTATTTTGAGCGTTTGGATAAAGGGCAATTTACAGGTGGATTTTTTGAATTCTGGCCTTCTCAGGCCTTTATGGGAGTTTATCCAGAAGGAAATTTCTCCTGGCATCACCTTTGGTTTTTGCCTTACCTGCTTTTGTTTTCCCTGATTTTGATTCCGGCATTTCTCCATCTCAGAAAAAATCAACATGCTTGGCTAATCAGAAAAATGAGGGGATTGGTATCCCAGACATATGGATTATTTTGGCTGATTATCCCACTTTATTTATGGGAATCCCTTTTGGAACCTTTTTTTCCTTCTACCCATGCACTCTTGGGAGACTGGTTCAACCTGGTCAATTATATCACGTTGTTCTTTTATGGATTTTTATTGATTTCAGTCAAAGAAATCTTTTGGAAAACCGTCCTGGAAAACAGAAGAAAATACCTGTATTTGGGCTTGGCAGGATTTTCCTTGATGATCGGTTTACGGATTTTATATGCTGATTCTACCTTGATTCATTTCATAGAAGCAGGGTTCAAAGTCATCAACCTATGGGCTTGGATTCTGACCCTTTTTGGCTATGCTGCTGCCTACCTCAATCAAGCAAGTAAAACACTTTCTTATGCGAATGAGGCTGTTTATCCATTTTATATTCTTCATCAGACCATTACGATTTCTATTGGGTTTTATCTAATGCACTTACCTTGGGGCTTTTGGCCAAAATTTCTTGTGATGGTCATGGGTACATTCGGGATTTCCTGGTTGATCTATGAATTTGGCATCAGAAGATGGAACTGGATGAGGCCCCTTTTTGGGATGAAAGAAAAGGCCAGCGTTAAATCTGTCAATTCCGGCAATCTTGTACCCTAATTCCGAAGGTCTTCTTCCTTACCTCTGATGATAGCATTAATATCTTCCTCAACTATCCAACCCATACCCAAGGCATGTTTGGCAGCTTCCAGTGTATCCTTAACCATAATCAGCTCCACTCCCAGTTTTTTCATTTCAGCTGCAATGTCAAGAACCTCTTTTTCCCTTCTTTCAGATACATTCCTGATGTACACCATCTTTACACGACCGGGATAATCCCTGATTACTTGTAAATAAATTTCAGGATCTTTCTGCCCTGAATCTCCGATCAAAATAAACCGCAATTGGGTCTCAACATCAAAAATCTTTTCTACCTGCAAAAGCTTATGTGCCTGATGGCTTCCTGCTATGAATTGCTCTCTGGACAAACCGATATCCCTAAGCATAAGGGGCCCTTTGGGAATGCCATGTACATCCAAAAACTCCATTAGAAAATCATAAATATTCCAAGGAGAACTGGACACATAGAAAAAAGGGTTGCTTTCTACACCATCTGTCCCTTTAGCCATAGCTTGATAAAATTCCGCCACGCCAGAAAAAGGAAGCCTTGTATGGGCGTTCCCTAAGAAGGTGGTTTTCAACATTTCCCATAGCCTTGTAGCTCCCGTGGGCACTATGGTATCATCAATATCCGATATCACGCCGTATTCTACGTTCCCAGCTGGAAGGATCACTACAGCTTTGGTTTTGACCACCCCTTGATTTTTCACCACTTGATCCAGAAGTTCCAATTCAACTTCCTGCCAAGCCTCGTCATACTGAAATTTGTCCTGTGCCTTGATATTTACTTCAAAATATCCTTCATCATCAGTAAGTGCAATTACCTCCCTACCTTGAAATGAAGCTTTCACCCGGACTCTGGGAATTTCCCAGGTCATAAACCTTTTATACATCTTGGTGAAATTTCTCCAGCGACTGTCTTCTATCTGTGAAATCCCTATCCCCCTATCCCGGAGCACCCTTCCAACAAAAAACAATTCATTTTTATTTCCAAAACCCTTGTAAGGCTGTATCATTACAGTCCTTACCAATCCGGTTTTTAAGCCAATCCAAAGTTTGATTTTCGAAAAATTTCGCTTCCCATAATAGAGTACAGGCAAAACATACTTCTTTGAAAAGCTACTTCTATGGTTGCTCATTTATTGGGATTTTGGTTTTGAAAAATTAAACTCACTGCATAACTTATTTTGTCTCTACCAATAAACCTAATAAAATCAGGTAATAAGATCAATAGAAGGGAATTTTAATGAAACATGCATTGGATTCTTTGCCAATGAGGATAGTATATCGAGATAAAATAATTAGCGTTGAAAAACTTTCGAAAACATAAATGTGTATTCGGAATCTTGCATGCTCGATTCGAATATCCAAACTTTCAACTTTTCTCTAACCTTTAACTCGAGATTGCGGGCGGGAAGAATTTCGACCGGGCCAGCGTAGGCCAAGTGCGCGGATAGGATTCGAAATTCTTGATTTTTTGGCTACTTTTTCATTAAGGAAAAAGTAGCTTTATAATTAAATTCGGGTTAGAATTATGCATCAAAAATAATTTAAAAATGATAACTGGCTATGTGCATTGATGCGGATACTCATAAAACAAAATAGTTAACATGAAAAATTTAGAGTTACCGAAATTCCATGAGACATTTAATCCCATTATGGACATCCTAAGTAATGGAGAAAAAATTCATACTAGAGAGCTTCAAAGATTAGTAATCGAAAAATATTATTCTGAATTACCCAAAGAATTACTTAACGAAAAAACAAAAACAGGGGAAATACTTATTCATAATAGAATCGCTTGGGGTAAATCATACTTAAAGAAAGGAGGCTTTATTCAGTACCCCGAAAGGGGATACGTAGAGATTACGAAGAAGGGATTAAAACATAAAAGTAGTTTAACCTTAGAAAAGGTGGAGAATTCTTCTGATTTTTTTGATTTTTATTCTGCTGAAGACGATAACCTAAACCCACAAAGTGAACTTAAAAAAATAGAAAATGCATCTCCTCAAGACTTAATTGATAAAGGTTTTGGTCAGTTTGAAGCTGAGGTTAAAAATGAATTATTACTAAAGCTCAAGTCTATGGATCCCTATTATTTTGAGAAGGTAATTTTGATTTTGCTAAAAAAGATGGGCTACGGAGATTTTTTTGAAACTTCCAAATCTGCAGATGGAGGGATTGACGGAGTTATAAACGAGGATAAATTAGGACTTGACAAAATTTACATTCAGGCTAAAAGATTTACTGAAAATAAAGTCAGAGAAAAAGATATTAGAAATTTTATAGGTGCAATGAGTGGCGACACCAATAAAGGTGTATTTGTTACAACATCACTTTTTGATAAAGGAGCCATAGAGAAGGCTCAAAATGCACATCACAAGATTATTTTAATTGATGGTAATAAATTAGTCGAATTGATGCTAGAATATAAAGTTGGTGTTCAAGTTAAAGCAACATATGAGCTTAAGCACCTTGATGAGGATTTCTTTATTGAACAATAAAAATTCAATTCAGGGAATATCTTAGTTTTCCCTACCTTTGCAAAATGGAAAGTGTGAAGAAGGACATTAGAAAATTAAGCCTGGAACAGTTGGAAGAATTTTTTGTCGCC